>JAEURI010000145.1 GCA_016789225.1 Anaerolineales bacterium | reverse complement strand
CCCCGCCCCCAGGGAAAGTTTGTAAACGCGCACCATTCACCTGAAATGAGCGGCGAATGGTATTTGTATTTGC
Source organism: Anaerolineales bacterium (assembly GCA_016789225.1). GTDB lineage: Bacteria > Chloroflexota > Anaerolineae > Anaerolineales > Villigracilaceae > Villigracilis. The sequence goes on along the minus strand of JAEURI010000145.1, from coordinate 13,718 downwards.
GTGGGCCGACGATGCGCGGATGTTCGTTCAGCGCAAAGGCAATATCAGTCTTAAACGTCAGGCGGGTGCCTTCAAGGATGATCTTGGGGGTAAGTTTGGGCATGCGGATATTATATTCCGGGAGGTTACTTGCAGGACGATTTCAACCTGTCCATACATAATAATTCTGATAATTTTCTGAAATGTTTCCCCTATTCAAGTGTGGTATATTCCGACCACAAAGGTACACTTATGGACGATAAAATCACGATCATCGAAGGACCGCCCCCGGTTTTTGAGCACGTCAACGACGGCTGGGCAATGGGTTTGAACGAAAGCCCTTCTCTTTCCATCCCCGCGCTGACACGCCTGCGCACATTCAACGGACCCGCTCTCGTGCAGCGGTGTTACAACGCATGGCACAATAAAACCTCCATCCACCTGCATTACCGCAACGAAATGGGGCTGGAACAAACCGCCCCCATTCTCGCCGCCCGCAACGTGGACACGAACGATGGACACGTCCTGCTTTTATGGGTTTATCTCGACAGCGAGAAGGTTGAATACGAAACCGACTCCGGCGAAGATGACCAGGTGGACGATTTCCCCGACGAATAGAAAGGATTCAAGTGACAGTCACTTCAAAAGTGGCTGTCACTTTTTTAACTCATGACAACGCTTCTTTCCACGCTCCAGTCTGGTTCATTGACCCTGAGCCTTAACCGCCCCGAACGCGCCAACGCCTTCAACTTCGAAATGACCCAGGCTTTGCAAAACGCCCTCACCGAAGCTGAAACAGACTCACAGGTTCGATGTGTGGTCATCACCGGCTCAGGCAAAGTCTTCAGCGCCGGGCAAGACATCACCGAAATGAAAAAAGGCGGCGGCGAAATTTCCTACCGCGAGCACTTGAATAAAACCTACAACCCGCTCATCCTGCAAATACGAGAGATGGGCAAGCCGGTCATTGCTGCCGTCAATGGAGCCTGTGCCGGTGCCGCCTTTGGCGTTGCTCTGGCCTGCGACTTGCGCATTGCAAAAACAAGCTCTTATTTTGTGGTGGGATTCAGCGGCATTGCCCTCGCGCCGGATTCCGGGATCTCTCTTTTCCTGCCCAAACTGATCGGCCTGGCGCGCGCGCAGGAGTATTTCTATACCAACAAACCCATCCCGGCGCAGTTGGCCTTCGATTGGGGCATCGTCAACCGCCTGGGCGGAATCAACTATCAGAGTGTGGTCAGCCAGATGGCGGCGGAACTGGCCCAAGGTCCGCGTGAGGCGTTTGCGGCGGGGAAGAAGGCCTTCAACAAGGCAGTCCTTCCCAATCTGGCAGAAGTCCTCGAGTATGAGGGAATCCTTCAAGATGAAGCTGGCCGGTCGGCGGAACATCGTGAGGGTGTGAAGGCTTTCTTTGAAAAACGCAAGCCAAAGTACGAATGACGCGAAAGTCGTCATTTTTTACTAAAACAATCGGATTTTTGTCATATTGACTTTGGTTTGATTCTCGTGTAAAGTTTCAGGGCATTTCAGTTTATTGGAAACCTATACTTTATGAACCAGCGAATTCACATAGGCTGTGAATAAGCGGGCACTCCCGTCCGGGGTGCCCGCTTATATTTTCTATAAACCTCTTACCAAGGAGAGTAATATGTCAGGACAAATTAATGCTTTTGAAATGGCGCAAAAACAATTTGACGGTGTTGCGAAACTGCTCAAACTGGATTCCGGCGTGGCAGAAGTTCTGCGATGGCCGATGCGCGAGTATTCTTTTCGCATTCCCGTCCGATTGGACGATGGTTCTCTGAAAGTCTTTCAGGGTTTCCGCGTCCAACACAATGATGCGCGCGGCCCCAACAAGGGCGGCATTCGCTTCCACCCGGCTGAGACCATGGACACCGTCCGCGCTCTGGCAACATGGATGACCTGGAAATGCGCCGTGGCAGATATTCCACTTGGCGGCGGCAAAGGCGGCATTATTGTTGACCCGTCTACGCTGTCTGTCGGCGAGAAGGAAGAACTGTGCCGCGGTTGGGTGCGCGTGATGTGGAAGAACATCGGCCCGCGCAATGACGTGCCCGCTCCCGATGTAGGCACGACCCCCCAGATGATGGGCTGGATGATGGATGAATATTCCCGACTTGTCGGTCAGTACACCCCGGGTGTATTTACTGGCAAACCCCTCGGCGGCGGCGGTTCTTTAGGCCGCACCGAAGCCACCGGCTATGGTGTCATCTATACCGTGCGCGAAGCGATGAAACATCTCGGCATGGACCCGAAGAAATCGGTCGCCGTCCTTCAGGGCTTCGGCAACGTGTCACAATATGCGGCTGTTGGCATGGTCGAGATCCTCGGTGGAACCGTGGCTTGTGTTTCCTGCTATGACCGCCATGACAAGAAGGCCTACACCTACAGCAAGAAGGGCGGCATCGACCCGCGCTTCCTGCTCTCCATCGTGGACGAATACGGCACCATCGACAAGAAGAAAGCCATGGACTCCGGTTATCAGGTGGATGACGGCGACAAATGGATCGAATTCGAAGGCGATGTATTGATCCCGGCCGCGCTCGAAGGCCAGGTCAATGCCGAAACCGTACAAAAGGTTTCCAAGAGCGTCCGCATCGTGGCCGAAGGCGCGAACGGTCCCACCACCCCCGAGGCTGACGAAGTCTTTAAGAAGAATAAGGTCTTCAACATCCCCGACTTCCTCTGCAACGCTGGCGGCGTAACCACCTCCTACTTCGAACAGGTTCAGAACGACATGAACTTCTACTGGAGCAAGGACGAAGTACTCGAACGCCTCGACCAGAAAATGACCTCCGCCTTCAACAGCGTGCTCGAACGCAGCGAAAAGGAAAAGGTCTACATGCGCGATGCTGCCTACATGGTGGCCATCGACCGTGTGGTGAAAGCCATGGAACTGCGCGGCTGGTTGACTGGCGCAGCGTAATTGGTAACTGGTAATTCGTAACTGAGAGGATGTGTCTGCATGGGCGCATCCTCTTTTGATTTTCCGCTTCTTTCTTAACCGATACCTGCTTCTGTTTTCTGACATTTTTCCTTACCCTGATATTTGATACAATCACCAAACCAATCTCCAATTCTCTAGTATCAACCTACTCGCCACTTTCCAGAGGTTTCCAGAGGTTTCCATGCCCAAACCAACATTCAAGTGGGAAGACCCCTTCCTTTTCAATGACCAACTGACCGACGAAGAGCGCATGATCCGTGACACGGCGCGGAAGTTCTGCCAGGATAAACTCATGCCGCGCATCCTCGAAGCGAATCGACATGAGATTTTTCATCGCGAGATCATGAACGAGATGGGCACAATGGGCTTCCTCGGCTCGACCATCCCTGAAGAATACGGCGGTGCGGACTTGAACCATGTCGCGTATGGACTCATCGCCCGTGAAGTGGAACGTGTGGATAGTGGCTATCGTTCTGCCATGAGCGTGCAATCATCGCTGGTGATGTATCCCATTTACACCTATGGTACGGAAGAGCAACGCAAGAAATACTTGCCCAAACTTGCCAGTGGAGAATCAATTGGGTGTTTCGGACTCACCGAACCCAATCATGGCAGTGACCCAGCCAGCATGGAAACGAAAGCGAAGAAAGTGGATGGCGGTTATATCGTGCATGGCAATAAGATGTGGATCACCAACTCACCGATTGCGGATGTATTCGTGGTGTGGGCGAAGTTAGATGGCGAAATTCGCGGCTTTATTTTGGAAAAAGGCATGAAGGGGCTGTCCGCGCCGAAGATCGAGGGGAAGTTTAGTCTGCGCGCCAGTGCCACGGGTGAGATCGTAATGGATGAAGTGTTTGTTCCCGAAGAAAATATCTTCCCCGAAGTGAAAGGCTTGAAAGGTCCGTTCGGATGTTTGAACAAGGCACGCTATGGTATTGCCTGGGGAGCGTTGGGTGCGGCGGAATTTTGCTGGCACGCGGCGAGGCAATATACACTCGACCGACCGCAGTTTGGGCGTCCGCTGGCGGCGAATCAGATCGTTCAATTGAAATTGGCCAATATGATGACGGAGATCACGCTGGGATTGCAAAGTGTGTTAAGGGTTGGGCGTTTGATCGACGAGGAAAAATCCACTCCTGAAATGATCTCGCTCATCAAACGCAATTCATGCGGCAAGGCCCTGGAGATCGCAAGAACGTCTCGTGACATGCACGGCGGCAACGGTGTTTCGGAGGAGTATCACATCATCCGCCATGTGATGAATTTGGAGGCGGTGAATACCTACGAAGGCACACATGACATCCATGCGTTGATTTTAGGAAGAGCGCAAACGGGGATTCAGGCATTTTCGTAGGGCTGCCCCTCGCGGGCATCCTTTGTTGCGGGTATTGTTTGTGAGTGCAAAATAAAAAGGGCGACCGCGAGGGTCGCCCCTACGTTATGTATGCCCTTCCAAACAGACCACGCCCTCCGCGCCGACATTCGCGTTATGCACCACTCCTGCGGGTAAATCCAATCGGTCCCCTGCTTTCAATGTGAGCAATTGATTCAATTCCGGCAATCCAAACGTAATACTGCCTTGAACGACATAGATGACTTTGTCGTAGCCATGTGTATGGGCAGAGTATGTATCGAATGGCCCGTTCGACCAGGCATAGGGGTCGAGGCCTTCGGTCACCATCCGCTGCCACAGCGTGGAGCGGGTTGGGGGTTCAGAAGCAGGCCAGGGCGTGAGGAGAGGCGTGTTCGTCATCGTTAGGGTTCAGTGGGGTAACCGGCATCGGCCCAGGCGGCGAGTCCGCCAAGTAAGGCTTCGGCTTTTTGGTATCCATTTTGAAGCATGAGGAACGCCGCACGGGCGCTCGTATGTTCATTCGGTCAGGTGCAGTAGGTGATGATCCATTTCTCTTTATCGAGCGAGATGTCGCCGATGTTGGTTTCGAATTTATCGAGCGAGATCGAAATGGCCCCGGCGGCATGACCGGCTGCGTAGGCATCTGCACTGCGGACGTCAACGAGGATGGCCTGGCCCGAGTCGATAGCCGCCTTGGCGTCCTGCACAGTGATACGCGGGATATCTGCTTCCGTCAGTGGAATCGAACCGCCAGCCGGGTTAGGATAGCTTTGAGACTGGTTGGGGTAACTCGGAGGGATCACCTCGAGCGGCACCGGGCTTGGCACCAATTTTTCCGGGGCCGAGCCGCAGGCTGCAATAAAAAGAACTGCAACGGATAGCGTAAGAATAAGAAGGTGTCGTTTCATTTCACTCCAGTAAGGAGTAGGTCACGCGTTGTGCGTGACCTACCTGGTTTGTTTTACAGCTGACAGAAGCGGTCGACCCGCTTGCCGATAATGGCGAGACTGTCGGCCCAGAATTTCTTGGTGCGGATGTTGATGCCGAACGTGTCGGCGAGTTCTGCCGCGCGCGCTTCGCCGGTGGAGGCGAGCAGGTTCTTGTAATCGGCTACGAATTCCGCGCCGCGCTTTTGGTAGATGGCATACAGACCCGTGGCAAAGAGCAGGCCGAAGGCATAGGGATAGTTATAGAACGAGAAACCCGCGGAGTAGTAATGAGGCTTCCAGGTCCACATGAATTTTTGCAGATATTTTTCATCGAGCCCGTCGCCGTAGGTGGCTTTCTGCGCATTTTCCATGATCTCGCACAATTCATCGGCGGAGAGTTCAGATTGAGTACGGCGCTCAAAGACTTCCTTTTCGAACAGGTAGCGTGAGTAGATATCCACGATCACCGCAGAAGCGTTGTTCATTTGCGCTTCAAGGATGGCCAGCACTTCCTGCGGGTCCTTGGTTTGTTCGAGGGCGGCTTCGGTGGCGATGGTCTCGCACATGATGGAAGCGGTCTCGGCCAGGGTCATGGGCGTGTTTTGCTGGAGCTGGGTCTTGTCTGCTACGTAGGCGCATTCATTGTGGAAGGCATGACCGATCTCATGCGCCAGGGTGCTGACCTGGTCGAAGGAGCCGTCGAAGTTGGCGAGGATGCGGCTTTCCTTTACAGAAGCAACACCCATGCAGAACGCGCCGCCGCGCTTGCCTTCGCGCTGTTCGCCATCGATCCAGTTCTCGTCGAAGGTGCGTTTGGCAAAGGCGCCCAGGTCTGGCGAGAACTTGTTGAAGTTCTCCACGATGAAATCACGCGCCTCATCCCAGGAGTAGACCTTGTCTGTCTTGCCGAGTGGGGCAGAGATATCCCACCAGGCGAGCTTTTCCTTGCCGATGAGCTTGGCCTTGTGCTTGTAGTAACGGCGGAACATCGGGAAGGAATCCTTCATGGCGCCAAGCATGGCATCGAGTGTGGCGCGGTCGATGCGTGCAAAATCAAGCGAGGCATGCACGGCATCTTCACGTCCGCGTTTTTTATCGAGAACCAGAGTCTCGCCTTTCACGCCGTTCATACAGGCGGCCAGGGTTTCCTTGACACCCTCCCAGGCGATATTCTCGGCTTCATAGCCGCGGCGGCGGGTGGCTTCATCGGGATGTGAGCGCAGGTTGATCAGCGCCGGCATGGGCAGTTTTTGCATCTTGCCGTCGAGTTCAAAGTCCACGGTCATTTGGGATGTGACGGTTCCCTGCAGTTTGCCGAAGGCATTGCCGCCGCTCAGGGTCAGTTCGGCGGCCAGAGTTTCCTCCGCCTCGCTCATCAGGTATTTGGCCTGTTCGGCCGCCTCGAGCAGGGTGAACTCGTGGGCTTTTGCCGACTGATTCAATTTGACAGCCTTTTTGATGGCAGGCTTGCCCAATGACCCGGCCCAGGCGGTGAATTTGGTCTGCAGGATGTTCGCCTGCACGTTCACCTGCTCGAACTCTGAAAGGACGCGCATGGCTTCCTTGTTACGCGAGTCGGTGGTGATGTAGGAGTAGATGTAAGGCCCAATGGTGCCGCCCAGTTCAAAGAGGGCATTGAAGCGGTCGACGGATTCGCCCAGAAGTTTGCCAAGTTTCTTCGGGTCGGTTTTGGAGCTGGCCTTGTCGGCTTTTTTGAGGAAGGTTTCCATTTCCTCCAGCAAGGTTTTATATTTCTTGATGGCGTTTTTGAATTGCTTTGAATCAAGCGAAGGATAGACATTGGTCAGATCCCAGCGGGGTGCAGAAACGGTCATGAAAATTCTCCTTATTGAAAGATGATGAGCTTAGTATACCGTGATTGATTTTTCCCTTCCCCATGCTATGGTAGGGATTAAAACTAGCGGCAAATAAAGGTTGGGATGATCGATTCGCGCAGGGTGATATCCACCATGCTGCCGACCAGGACTTGTTGTATTTTGTTGCCGCTGTGGCTGCCCATCAGAATCAGGTCGGCATTATATTCGGCGGCGATATCAGGCAGGTGGCGCGGCAGCTTCTTTGCACTGAGGATGTATTTTGCCTCCACTTCATGAAATTCGAAATAGCGGCGGGCATAATCCTGCGCACTTTCTTTTGAGTTCCCATCTTCGTGGGCGGTGAAGACGATCACTTCGGTCTTCCACATCTCGGCAAGATAGGCGGTAACGAAGAGGGCCTCCCTGGCAAGTTCGGAGCCATCGAAGGCGAGCAGGGCGCGTGTGAAGGGAGTTGCTCCCTTTGGCACGGTGAGAAGCGGGCGGGATGATTTCTCGATGATGGCACGAAATGGGGAGTTCAACACCGACAGCCCGGACCCCGGCGGGTTGACCAGTTTGACAATGATCAGATCGGTGACGATGGCGCGCTCGATGATGCGCTGGGTGATGTCCCCCACATCGATGGCGAGACTGCCCTGAACTTCGGCATCCTTACAGACTTGTTCGAAGCGTCCTTTGATTTCCTGCGCTTCGATGCCTTCGGCCTCTTCCTTATGTTTTTGCAATATGCAGGCCGTGTACTCTGGCGTTCTCGCGTTTGGCAATGAGGATACCCTGATAGAGCGCATCCCAGCTTTCTTCATGTCCGCTCAAAGGGATGAGGATGTCTTCAAAAAGATGATCGGTGTAGCGGGCGACGGTGCGTGCCTTGCGCCAGCTTCCAGATTCAGAAGCGACGCTTCTTTTCAGGATCAGGTCTGTTGCGGCCACATCCGACTGAAGTTCCCAGCCGAGTTCTTTTTCAAGAGCGGCACGGTTCTCGGAGATCCAGATGTACAGGTCGGTGATGGTTCTTTTGGGGAACCATTGCAGCAGTTCACGGTCACGGATGGCTTCGGCGAGGGGAATGTATATGTTGTCGTACCAGGCCCCGGCGGCGTCTTGAAGCGCGGCCTGTTTCTGTCCTTCGTTTTCGATGATGTAACAGCAGATGTCGATCTGTTCCATCAGTTTTTCATATTGACCGGGGACGGTGACGCTCATGTCCACGTTCGGACGGGCGGCTGCAAGGCCTGTTTTTTCGAGGAAGGCAATGTATTCGGATTTGATGATGAGATCGTCGAGATTTGTTTCAGGCGTCAGGTTGACGTCTGTTTTGAATTCGACCACATGCGCTTCGATGGTCTTCATGCCTTCCTGCCGGGCGATGGAAACACGATGGTTTCCGTCCAGCACGAAGTAGACTTCGCCCACTTTATAGACTTCGATGGGCGGCAGGCCCAGGCTGTTGTTCATGGCGGCTTTGACACGAGCCCAGCGTTCGCGGTCACTGTCCTGAAGTGGCAAAAAGGTGCGGGTGAAATCGGTGTAACGTCCCACACTTCCGACAATGGCATGCAGTGGAATATTTTGAATGCCGCGCTCGGTGCGGCTTTGTAGCCTGAGCTTTTTTGCAACATCGTCGTAGGACAAAAGCTGATTGGAACGCCCCGTGACGCGCGCGATCACCTCCTGAATGGAGGCGCGCTGACGGGCATTGCGAAAATCCTCAATGGCAGATTGGAAATTGGAAAAATTGCTGTTCATGCTTTGGTAAAGAATAATCCTTCCCAATGAGTATAAAGTGAAAGGATTTTCGTTTCAAGTGTGAAACTTTTGGGATGTTTTTTTCGTCATTATGGAGTAAAGTTAAATTATGGAGGCATCTCACATGAAACAGGATAAATTTCTTACCGGCATTCTGATCGGCATTGGCGTGCTCATCCTGCTTGCCCTGGCCTTGTTCTTCACGCGGCAGGACAAGCGCGAATATCGAGCCGACGACTCCCCCGACGGCACGGCTCATAACTATATTCTCGCTGTTATCAATAAGGATTATGAAAAGGCGTACAGCTATCTGGCCGACCTCGAACACAAGCCCACCTACGAAGAATTCCGACAATCTTTCCTTAATGGCATGGTTAATCCCGGTGATGTCGGCGTGGATGTTGGCGAGGCGGAGGTACACGGTGATGAGGCATCTGTAAGCCTTACCATGTATTACTCGTACAGTGATCCTTTCTCCAGCCGTTATGGCAGCCCGGACCAGGCCTTATTAACGGAACAGAACGGCGAATGGAAGATCAGCTCCATGCCTTATAACTTTTGGGATTACAGCTGGTATCAGGAACCGTACAATCCATAATCTTGTGGAACCAAGGGATAACCATGAAAACCATTAGAAGACTCTATTTTTATGCGGTGGCTTTTATCAGCATCGAGGTGGTGTTGTGGGGCGTGATCGGCCTGCTGCGTTCCATCATCAATACCGAGGAGATCGTCAGCAGCGCCTCTGCGTTGGCACAGGCGTTGTCGCTTATTTTCGTGGGCGTGCCGATCTTTTTGATCCATTGGGTTTGGGCACAACGTGCTTCGGCGAAAGAGGAAGAGGAAAATTCAGCAAGTGTGCGTGCCGTGTTCTTGTACGGCATCCTGTTGGCCACGTTGATTCCCGTGATCCAGAATTTCCTGGCGCTTATCAACCGCACATTCCTATCTACGGCGAATCTATATTCATATCGTGCGGTGGTTGGCGGCTCTCAGACCTGGACGGATAATCTCATCGCCATGGTGGTCAACCTTTTCATTGCGGCGTATTTTTGGAATATTCTAAAAGTGAATTGGGGCAAGCTTTCAGAGACGGAAAACTTTGCAGAGATCCGCCGCCTGTATCAATTCGTTTGGGTCTTGTACGGTCTGTTGATGACCATCTATGGCGCCCAGCAGGCTCTGACTTATGCCTTTACTTTTCCGACTGTTGTGCTTGGGGATGTTGGCCGGGAGACGGCGGTCAATGCGATAGCATTGCTGTTGATCGGTTCCCCGATCTGGTACTACTCCTGGCGCTTCCTTCAGGACGCCCTGCCTGATCCTGCTGAAAAAGAGTCTTATCTACGCCTTGGCATTCTCTACCTGCTCGCTCTCGGCGGTGTGATCGTTTTCCTGGTGGCGGGCGGAAATTTGATCTATCTCATCCTGTTGCAGTTGCTGGGTGAAGGGGTAGCCTGGCAGAAATTCCTTCAGGAACTTGGCGGCCCCATTTCCGTTGGCCTTCCCTTTAGCGTGGTCTGGGCCTATTATGGGAAATGGCTGAATCAACAATTTGCCTTCGACGAAAATCTTTCGCGCCGTGCAAGCAAACAGCGGTTATATTTCTACATCCTTTCTTTCATCGGTCTTACCGCCACCGTGTCGGGATTGATCACCCTTTTCTCAGTGCTAATCGACCTGGCTTTGGGAGAAAGTTACTTGAGCGATAGCGGGCTTCGTGAGCCGCTTGCGGGGGCCATTTCTACCCTTGCCATTGGTCTGCCCGTCTGGTTGATGACATGGCGTCCCATGCAGGTGCAAGCCCTGGCAGATGGAGACATGGGCGACCATGCACGCCGTTCGGTCATCCGAAAATCATATTTGTATATTGCCTTGTTCGCCTCGGTTATTGGCGGGATGGTCTCGGCGGGCATTCTGGTCTTTACGGTCATCAACGCAGCCTTGGGCGGCGACTCGGGGAATTTGGTGAAGACCATCCTCAACAGCCTGATGGCGTTGATGGTGTTCGTCGTCCTGCTTGTTTATCACCTATCTGCACTGCGCAAGGATGGAGCCTCCCGCGCGGACTTATTGACCGAAAAACAGACTCAATTCCATGTGCTGGTGTTGGATCATAACGGGTCGTTTGGCAGGGATGTCAAAGCGGCGTTTGCGAAACAAGCTCCCAGCCTGCCTGTGACCGTGGTCGATGCGAATGATGGAATCCCCGATGATGCAAAGGCAGATGCCGTGGTTCTGCCTGGCTCGATGGCGGTGAATACGCCGGAAAAGGTCGAGGCGTGGATGCGCTCCTTTAACGGGAGCAGGCTTGTCGTCGCGGATGAGGCGGCGGGCGTGTTTTGGATGAACGATCTTGGGCAGGCAGCGGATTCTGCGAAGGCCTTGGCCGAGGGGCAGGACCTGCGCCCGCAATCCTCCAAACGAACCACTTCCATCTGGACGTATGTGGCCTATATATTTGCCGGATTGTTCGCGTGTCAATTGCTGACCATGTTGTTGTTATTTGGCGTTTCGATGGTGGCGCGGTTCTAATGTGGAGTAGGTCACGCACGATGCGTGACCTACTTCTTTCTTAATGATATACTTTTGAAAAATTTGCAACCAATTAAGCGAGGCGCACCATGAAAGTGACAGTCCTTCAAGAGAATCTTGCCCGTGGGTTAAGCACTGTTTCGCGCGCGGTTTCGTCGCGCAGCACCCTGCCTGTTTTATCGAATATTTTGATCGCGACCGATGAAGGTCGTTTACGGCTTTCGGCCACCAATTTGGAATTGGGGATCACTTGCTGGATTCCGGCGCGCATTGACCAGGACGGCTCGACGACAGTACCTTCGAGGACATTCTCTGATCTGGTCAACACCCTGCCTGGTGACCAGGTGCAGTTGACTCTGGATATGAAAAGCCAGACCCTGCATGTGAAGGGCGGCACATCGAACAACGATATCAAATGCATTGATGCGCAGGAGTTCCCGCCCATGCCCACGCCGGAAATGCAGGGCGCAGTGCAGTTGAACGTGGCTGATTTTAAAGAAATGATCCAACAAGTGGTGTTTGCTGCTTCAACTGATGAAGCCCGCCCGGTGCTGATGGGCGTGTTGATGAATGTGGAGAAGGACAAGGTCACGATGGCGGCAGCGGATGGCTTCCGCCTCTCAGTTCGTAAGGGACAGTTGTCTCAAGCTGTGAAGGATGCGATCAATATCATCATTCCGTCGCGTGCGTTGAACGAATTGGCGCGTGTGGCCCATGACCCTGAAGAGCCGATTTATATGATGGTGCCCAAGCAACGTGGACAGGTTCTGTTCCGCGTGAAGGATGTGGAAGTGGTCTCGCAGTTGATCGAAGGCACCTTCCCGGATTATCACCAGATCATTCCGCGTAATTACAAATCACGTACTTTGATCTCCACGGCGGCATTGCTCAAAGCCTGCAAGCAGGCGGAAATCTTTGCGCGTGAAGGTTCGAACGTGGCGCGGCTGGATATCAAACAGTCCAATGGCGATATGCAGCCGAGCGAAGTGGAAATTTCCGCCACTTCCGAAGAAACCGGCAAGAACGAGACCATCGTGGAAGCCACAGTGGATGGTGGCAGCGTGTTGATCGCCTTCAATGTCAAGTTCCTGCGTGAGGCATTGGAAGTGGTCAAGACCCCGAACGTGGCGCTGGAAACGACTGCGGCGAATGCGCCTGGAGTCATCCGCCCGGTGGGCGACGATAACTTCCTGCACGTCATCATGCCGATGCATTTGGGATAATCCTCTCATGAAGAAATGAATCCGCCAGATTACTATCTGGCGGATTTTTGTTATAGAATTGAACAGATCAACCATGGATGCCAGGTCATGATCTGTCATTCATCGTCAATCATCCAATAAGGTGCCTTATGACCCTTCCCAGAATCTCCATCGATAATGTCCTCCGTATTTTGCTTGCGTTGAGTCAATATCCCATTCTAAGCGGACGCATCCGCCACCAGATGAGGAAGGCGTTGTATTCACGTGGTATTGTCCGCAAGGAGATTTTTGAAGAGGAGGTCAAGCGCAAAGCTGTCGAGTCTCAGATTCTCGAAGGCATTAATGACCCTCTGACTGAAGAATCGAACGAAGTTTGGTTGATGCGCCTGACGCGTGTAAAGGATTCATTGACCGATTTTTATTTCGCCTATAACCTGCCCTATTCCGAATTCGAAGATCTGGTTCGCACCGTGCTGGCCGAACGCGGCAATATCGACTCTGATTTTGTCTGGGTGAACCCAGAACTTGCTCCGCAGGAGTTGCTCTTTGAACAAGCGGAGATGGTCGAAGCCATGCCGGATGCGGAGAGGGAAAAATACGAAGCGCGACTGCAGGCGATCATTGCGGTTCTGATCCGCACCATGATCAGCGACCAATTGAAATATATCAAGATCGCGCGTCAATGGTTCACGGTCGAAGACCTGCGCGAGATTAACCGGCGCAAAATTGGTGGTGGAAAGATCGGCGGAAAGGCGGCTGGCATGCTGCTGGCCATGCGTATTCTCAAAGAGACCGCGCCGCCTATGATACGTGACCGCTTTCGCTTGCCCTTGTCTTATTACCTCGGCTCGGATGTTTTTTATAACTTTATGTCCCTGAACGAACTTGGAACATGGAACGGCCAAAAATACAAGACTGAGGAACAGATGCGCGCAGACTACCCCCAACTCTGCGAAGAATTTTATAAAGGCCAATTCCCGCCTGAGGTTATCGAAAGCCTTGATCGAATTTTTGTTGAAGCGGGAGAGCGTCCGCTGATCGTCCGCTCCTCCAGTTTGTTGGAGGATAACTTCGGCACTTCCTTTGCCGGAAAATATGAGAGCATCTTTTTGCCCAATCAGGGAACCAGGGAAGAACGTCTCTCTGCGCTGACGAATGCCATCG
>JAEURI010000141.1 GCA_016789225.1 Anaerolineales bacterium | reverse complement strand
GCGAGGGAGCCGATACCGTCGCCGCTTTCATCGCCGAGCCTGTCATGGGCGTCGGAGGCGTGATCGTTCCACCCGACGATTATTTCCCACTCATTCGCGCGATCTGTGACAAATACGAAGTCCTCTTCATCGCAGACGAAGTCATCACCGGCTTTGGGCGCACCGGCGAATGGTTCGCACTCAAGCATTGGAACGTCAAGCCTGATATTCTCTCGTTTGCCAAAGCCATTACCAGCGGATATGCCCAACTCGGCGGCATTCAAATTTCCGACGCGATACGCGAGACGATGGAATCCGCTGCGGACACGGAAGCCTATATGCATGGCTACACTTATTCCGGTCATGCCATGGCGTGTGCGGTTGGACTCAAGAACCTCGAAATCATGGAACGTGAAGAATTCCCAAAGCGCGCCCGTGAATTGGGCAAACGCCTGCTCGATGGCTTGAAGAAGCTGGAGGAATTCTCCTTCGTCGGTAACGTGCGCGGACTCGGCCTGGTCTGCGGCGTGGAAATCGTTTCGGATAAAGAAACCAAAGCCGCCGACCCTGCCACGACGATGAAGATCTTCAAGGCCGCCGAAGCGCATGGACTGCGCACTCGTCCGCTTGGCAATACGCTGGCCTTCTCGCCTCCGCTTTCCATTACGGAAGATGAAGTAGATGAAATTGTCAAACGCCTCGGCGCGGCGATGGATGGGCTTGGGTAAAAGGTAATTGCAAATCTAAAATCGAATGTCTGTCTACCTTCACGATATCCCTCTTTCTCAAGCACAAGCCCGCCTGCGTGACGCTTTGCAGGAGGCTGACCTGTGGCGTATGCTCGGCATGGAAGAAATTCCACTCGATGAAAATGCGCTGAGGCGGGTTACGGCCGAGCCGATCTGGGCGGAGATCTCTTCGCCGCATTATCACGCCTCTGCCATGGACGGTTTCGCTGTCCGTGCAGTGGAAACCAGTGGAGCACAGCCTTCCTCGCCGGTGACCTTATATACAGGTCCGCAGGCGCAGTATGTGGATACAGGAGACCCGCTCCCTGAATGGGCCAACGCGGTCATTCCCATCGAAAATGTCGAATCGCTGGACGTGGAGGGTGAAATTACCTCGGCTATTCGCCAACCGGCTGCGATACGAATCCGCGCTTCGGTACCGCCGTGGGCGCACGTCCGCCCGATGGGGGAAGATATCGTGGCGACCCAGCTTGTTTTGCCTGCGGGTCATATTCTCAAACCGGTTGACCTCGGCGCCATTGCCGCGGCGGGACATCAAAGCATCCGCGTCGCACGCAAGCCCAAGGTTGCCATCCTGCCGACCGGCACGGAACTCGTCCCGATCGGCGCAAAACTCAAGGCGGGCGATATTCTCGAATACAACTCGCTGGTGCTGGCGTCACAGGTCAAGCAGATGGGCGGTGAGGCCACCCGTTACCCCATCACGAAAGACGATTTCGATTTGATTTGTCAGCACGTCGCCGAAGCTGCACAGACGCACGACATTGTTTTGCTTAATGCAGGTTCATCCGCAGGCGCGGAAGATTTTTCCTCGAAAGTTGTTGAAAAGCTCGGTACGTTGTTGGTGCATGGTGTGGCGGTCAGGCCGGGGCATCCGGTGATTCTCGGGATGATAGACCGCGGACAGCAGACCATGGTCGATGGTCAATCGTCCATGGTCCCTATCGTCGGCGTCCCTGGCTATCCCGTCTCTGCCGCGCTGACTGTGGATATCTTCGTCGAACCGGTCATTGCTAGGTGGCTGGGGCGGCGTCCGCTGGAGCTTCCCACAGAGACCGCCATTCTCACGCGCAAGATCGTTTCTCCTGCAGGTGATGATGATTTTGTGCGGGTGGTGGTGGGCAAGGTGGGGGAGAAATTGCTCGCGGCTCCATTATCGCGCGGGGCGGGAGTCATTACCTCGCTTGTGCAGGCCGATGGGTTGGCTCTCATTCCCAGCGGAACGCAGGGCATGGAGGCGGGCGAGAAGATTCAAGTGCGTTTGTATCGCAATCGAACCGAGATCGAAAAAACCATCCTTGCCATAGGCTCTCACGACCTGACCCTCGATCTCATTGCCCAATTCCTTGCCGAGCATGACCGCAGGCTGGCCTCGGCCAATGTCGGCTCGCAGGGCGGTCTGATCGCATTGAAGCGCGGCGAGGCACATATGGCCGGGTCACATTTGCTTGACCCGAAAGATGGCTCGTATAACATCTCTTCTATTCGCCAATATATGCCGGGCATTCCTGTAAAGGTCGTCGCTCTTGTGGGGCGTGATCAGGGCTTGATCGTTCGGAAGGGAAACCCAAAGGGAATTAAAAGCCTGGTTGACCTCGCAGGTTCGAGCGGAGTAGGAAGCGTGCAGTTTGTGAATCGTCAACGCGGGGCGGGTACGCGCGTTTTGTTAGATTATCATCTTAACCTGTTGTCAATATCTCCTGATTCCATTATGGGCTATAATCAGGAGGAATATACCCATTTGGGCGTTGCCGCGGCTGTCGCTTCGGGACGTGCGGATTGCGGATTGGGTGTTGCCGCCGCCGCACAGGCCCTGGATTTGGATTTCATCCCGCTTTTTCAGGAACGTTATGACCTGGTGATTCCCAAACCCTTTGCCGATAACGACCTGCTCGCGCCTCTTTTCGACCTGTTGGCTGATTCCCGTTTTCGGGGGGCCGTATCTCAACTGAAAGGATATGACGTGTCTATGATGGGCACTGTAATTTTGGAGGATGGATGACTGAAGGATTGATTATTGATGATAACCGCCAGACAGCGGATGCATTGCAACAGATGCTGGGTTTGTTGGATATGCCTGCGGGAGTTGCTTATGGTTCCAGTGCGGCCATGTCTGTGCTGGCAAGTACGGTGCCTGGGTTTATCTGCCTGGATATCAACATGCCCGGCGTGGACGGGACCGAGGTGCTGGCTTATATTCGCCGCGAACCCCGGTTGATGAAAGTGCCTGTGATCATCATCACATCTGATGATCAACCTGAGACGCGTCAGCATGTGCTGCGGGTTGGCGCGCAGGCCATGGTTATCAAGCCGGTGACCATCGAAGTGCTCGAAGGCGCTTTCAAAAAGGCGGGCATTCTCAAGTAGTACTTCCAAGTGAAATTTTTGACTCAAATGAAAAGGCTCCTGTTATTCAACGGGAGCCTTTTTTGCTCTATTCAGTTACGGCGCAGGCCAGGGAATGATCGCGGGTTGAGAGAAGCCGTGTTTCTCCACCGTATACAATTTGCCGGAAGATGGAGAGGCACATCCGGCTTCATCCTGTACGGTGTAGCTGGTGGAGTATTGGTCGGGGTAGGAGAATGTCCACCAGATGTAGCCTCCATTTTGGCAGACAAAAGCTTCAATGAGATAGCCGCGGTCCTTGTCGGCTGTCATTTCCATTTGGTCCCAGGTGATGGTGACTTCGTCTCCATTGCGAGTGGCCTGGACGTTCTGCGGCGGGCCGTATTGATTGCTGCCGATCGATTGCAGATTCGGTTCCACTTGTTTGACGGTTTTGACATCTCCGATCACATCCACCACCGAGGGCGAAACCCAGCAGTGATAGTTGATCTTGTCGAATTTGATATAGAGCCAATTACTGTATAAGGCGCGCCCGCGTACGGTACCTGTATCGCCTGCGTAGAGGTCGGCGGCGTGAAGATAAGCTGACGATGGGCCATAGCGGCAGTGGGCCTGCTTGTTCACGGTCACTGTGGGGAAGGAGAAGGTCGGCGTTTCTGTGATCGTTGCGGTAAATGTAATGGTGGGCGTAGCCGTATTTTCCGGCGTAAAGGTGATGGTAGGGGTGACCGTATTTTCTGCCGTGGCTGTGATGTAGACAATGACAGGCGGGGCTGTATCGGCAGGGATGGGTGTGTCTGTGGCTGACGGCTGGGCGGGCGCACCGCAGGCAGTGACGAAAAAGACAAGCAGGAAGA
This sequence comes from Anaerolineales bacterium, assembly GCA_016789225.1. GTDB lineage: Bacteria > Chloroflexota > Anaerolineae > Anaerolineales > Villigracilaceae > Villigracilis. The sequence goes on along the minus strand of JAEURI010000141.1, from coordinate 520 downwards.
ATAAGGCGAACAGGCGTTTTTTCATTTGAAATTCTCCAATAAAATTCGAACGTTTTCACCGAGGGCTTCATTGGCATAGCCGCCCTCCATGATAATGCTCATGGGCAGGTTTAATCCAGCGATTCGTTTCCCGATCTCCTTAAACCCGTCACGGGTCACATGGAAGGTGCCAAGCGGGTCGCCGTCGAAGGTGTCCATACCGGTGGAGAGGACGAGGATATCTGGCGCGAATCCGCGAATCATCTCCAGGGCATTCTCCAGTGCGACGAGATAGCCTGCATCCCCTGTGTCTTGTGGAAGGGGGAAATTCCTGTGAAAGCCAGAACCAGCCCCAGTGCCGGTCTCATCCGCGAAGCCGATGTAGTGCGGGTATTCGAAGTCCGGGTCGCCGTGGATCGAAATGGTCAGCACATCGCCGCGTTCGTAAAAAATATCCTGCGTGCCATTGCCTGCATGATAGTCAATATCGAGCAGGGCCACCTTGCTTTTCGCGGACAACCAGTTTGCAGCCACGGCGGCA
>JAEURI010000140.1 GCA_016789225.1 Anaerolineales bacterium | reverse complement strand
GTAATATATGTATTCACTTTGGAAATCCCAAACGAGCTTGCCATTATTGGGTTCCACAGTGACCTTTTCCGTATCGGACTTGTCCGAACCGGTTACTGTAAGAGTTGACCAGGCATTGGAAAGCGCAGCATCGAACTCCTCGGTGAAGAATTGCTGGTTTGTTTGCGGAGGTTGTTGCACTTCAGGCGTAGGAAGTTGGGATGCCTGGGTTGGTTGTTGTGCAGGTATGTTGGTGGGAGGAGGCGGGTTGGTAGGCAACTGCACTGCAGTTGGGACTGCGGTCGGCTCACCGTTTCCCGTCACGGAGCAGGCCAAGCTGACCGCCAGTAAAATAGCTGCAAAAGCAAATAACATTCGATACGGCGATTTCATTTCTGTCTCTCCTTTTGTCCTTAGATGGTTTGAAAAACTGCTATATCAAGGATACATCAATATCGGGTAAACGGGAAGTGCTTCATGAAATCTATTATGCTTCTTTTGTGAATATAAATCAACAGCCGTTTTTGAACGGCTGTTGATCTCCAATCCTTGTATATTTATTTGACAGTGGGCTTACGTCCACGCTTTGGCTTCACAGGCGGTTCGACCAGCTCGGGAAGCTGTCCCACTACTGGTTCCGAAGGGAGTTCAGGTTGGGGCTCGGCCGGGGGGGCAACCGGGGCAGGCGGAGCCGGATTTACGGGAGACACATTATTGAGCCTGGAAAAATAGGCCTTCACTGTCAGGTCATTATAGAAGATCACGGCGAGGATACCAACCACCATTGAAAATACGTTCCCCATCATAAAGGTAAGAATCTCGAAAATGGCGATGGATGTGCCAGGCTGAACAGGCTGAGGCTGTGTCGATAATAACTTTGCCGCATAGATGATCTCAAATATACCGAGGATGGTTGGCAGAATGGCAATCGGCAGGCAGATCACTCCGATGATCGTACCCAGCGCAGTGGCTGAGGCAACAAAGCCCCAAAAAAGGTTGATGATGCCGCTGACAAGCGTCATGATGGCAATGGCTGTTACAAGCCCGGGTTTTTGCAGTTCCAGATGAGATGTGTTCATTAATACTCCTTCAATATTGTCTGAAGGATATAACGGATAAAAGCGGGATTGGTTGCATAGCTATTATTGTTGAAAGGTTAAGAGCAAACTTCCCGGATAGGCCTGCCCATTTGGGTCTGTGCAAGAGGGCGCAATGATATTCGGCGCGAGCGTTCCACCGGTGACGATGCGGATGTTGTATGTGGTGTTCGCCTGCATGATGAAGTCTGCGTATCCATCCCCTAACTCGGGCTTGAGTCCGGTAAAGAAGCGGTCTTCTCCCTGATCCCATGTGACGATGATCTCGATGCCAGGCGCTTGCCGCTTGCGGGAGTCCATCAACATGAATTGCAGCAGGCTGGGGGTGCCGGGGTTGCAGAGCGTTTCCTGGCTCATCAAGGCGAACGGAGCGCCAGGACCGGCCGTGGGAGTGAAGGTGGAGCGGGGTGTTCGCACGGCGGTCGTGATGGGTGTCAATGGAGTTTGTTCGAAGAGAATGGTTGGCAAGCTTGTGACAACAAATTCCTCTGTGGCTTCCAGCAGTGGTTCGGCAGCTGTTGGCGTGACGGTAAGCGGAACGTCTGGTGTGTTGAATGTTGGGAAGGCTGTGGGTGTAAAGGGTTCACTTACGCGGCCCTGGCGCAAGTCGGTTGCCAGCTCGGCAAGGGGTTGAGCATTCTCGAATGCTTCACCAGAAGCGAGCATACGCTGAGCTTGTGCGCTGAGTTCGCCGATCGGGTCTGCGTCACCGAGAAGAGACAGCCGGGCGCGGGCGCGGGCCAGGTCTTGATTCGAAGCATAGGAAGCGGCGATGACGATCCGGAACTGGTCCTTGAAATCGGCTCGGAGTAAAGCGGGGTTGGCGTCTACATAGGTGACAGGGGAGATAAACCATGAATATGCAAGACCAAGCCCGATCCCGAAAAGAAGCGTGAGAAGGATATGCAGGAGAATGCTTTTAAAGAAGCGGCTCATGGAGCGATATCCTCCACGGGTTGAAATGTTTGCATGGCTGTGAGAAGGTTTTGCAGCGAACGGATCTCCTCCTGGGTGAAGTTGTTGAGGTTCGCATATTCCAATGCTGAGTTGACAATGCCGGTCGGCGGCTCACTGCCGAGAATAGCCAGACGTTGGGCGGCCAGGGCAGGGTCGAAATCATTTGCATAGGCTTCGGCCACCATGAGGGTGTAATCCACCTTGTAATCCTCTCGAAGGACATCCGGCGTGACGTCGATGTATTCTACAGGATCGATGACCCAGCCATACACAAGTCCCAGCCCAATGCCAATGACAATTGCCAGGACGAGCTTAATTAAGTTGGAAGAAGACATATGGGGGATTATACCCAGCGCGGTCACAAATTGAGCTCCTCGATATCTAAAAGCGCAATTTGTGACCGCGGGGGTTATATGAAAAAAATATCCGGACAGGTGACCGGCGGCACCCGAAGGCACTTCCTTACCGTTGCTATCTTTCGATCCTGGCGGGGTTCGAAAGGCTTCGCCGCGCCGGACCTGCCCGGACGGGTGCAAGGATACTCGAAGTGTGGGGGGGTGTCAAATTATAGATTTTCGGAATCGATCACAGAAAGGAAGAGCTCGACCAGTTTCGGGTCGAAGAGGGAGCCGGATTTTTCCTGGAGATAGGAGATCACCTGGTCGCGCGGCAATTTCTTTCGGTAGGGTCTGTCGCTGCATAAGGCATCCCACACATCGATGATGGCAAAAAGACGGGCCGAAAGTGGGATCTGTTCTCCCTTCAAACCATGAGGGTATCCGCTGCCATTCCAACGTTCGTGATGATAAAAGGGAATCTCAAGCGCCGGGTGAAGGTAGGCAATGGGGGATAACATGTCGTAAGCATAGACGGGATGTTGACGCATTTTTTCCCATTCTGTTTCGTTGAGAGGGCCTGGTTTTTGCAGGATCTCATCGGGGATGGCCATTTTCCCCATATCATGCAGGAGCGCGCCGCGTTTGATGTGCGACAACTCCTCTTCAGTAAAGCCAAGCCGGGAGGCGACTTTGATGGTTAATTCTGTCACACGCTGGGTGTGTCCTTCCGTTTCACGGTCGCGAAGGTCAAGCGCACGAACCCAGCCTTCGATGGTTTTTTCATAAGCATCACGAAGCTGGTTGTGGGCTTGTTGAAGGGCTTCTTCAGCGTGTTTTCGCTCGGTAATATCGCGCGATGCCGATTGAACTTCTGTGATCTCCCCGGTCTGCCGGTTGGAAATTGCGCGTGCGGAGGATTCCAGCCAAAGGTAGTGGCCGTCCTTATGCCTGGCGCGGTAGGCCACTGTGTATGTGGTGTTGATCGGAGCGCGCTTGAAGAGTTCCTTGATCCTTGCGCGGTCTTCATCGTGGATCATGTCAAAACTTAGCGTGCCAACCAATTCCTCGGGCATATATCCTAGGATGGTTTTACTGGCCGGAGAGACGTATAACATGCGTCCTTCGGTCGATAGTCGGGCGATCATGTCACTGGCGTTCTCAGCCAGCAGGCGGAATTGAGCCTCGCTTTCAAGCAGGGCTTTTTGCATACGCACCCGTTCAGCTCGCGATTCCCACTGTTCCAGAGCACGCTGGGCCAGGTGGGGCATATCCAGCATGGATTCGGGGGATTTAACGACATAGTCCAAAGCGCCCGATTTGAGCGCTTCCACGGCGATACGTTCGTTGCCGTAGCTTGTCATTAGAATGATGGGTGTGGCGAGTGGGTCGTGGTGATTGGGAAGCAATTCCATGCTCTCCCCGTCGGGGAGACGCCAGTCTGCGATAATCAGGGTGGGCTCCTGAAGCTGTCGGGCAGCACGGGCTTCGTTTAATGATTTGACGCGTTGGAGTTGGATTTCGGGATTTTGGTCTTCAAAAGCACGTTGGATAAGTTCCGCATGGGGATCTTCATCTTCAACTAACAATATTCGAATAATTTCATTAGCCATATTTGTTTTTCAACGCGGTTGTTTATTCCAGCCCAGCCAGTAGATTCCCAGATCGTTCATCAATTGACTGAATTCCTCAAAACCGACCGGTTTTACCAGATAACTGTTGACGTAATGTTCGTAGGCGTGGGTTACATCTCTTTCCGCCTCGGAAGTGGTCAAAATGACAACCGGAATGCTCTTGATCTCATCCTGTTCCTTGATGACGCGTAAAATTTCCAGACCGTCCACCCTGGGCAGGCGCAGATCCAGCAGGATGATGTGTGGGCGCGGGCTGGAATCCGGGTCGTTATAGACGCCGCGACGCAAAAGATAATCCAGGGCTGTTTCACCATCGGTGAAATGTTGGATCTTTGTAACGATATGATGACTCTCCATTGTTCGGATGACAAGCTCTGCGTGATCCGCATTGTCCTCCACAAGCATGACAAATATCTGTTCGCCCATCATAGGATTCTCCTGGTAACAATTTTATATTGTAAACGATTTGAGGGTATCAGGCATAGGATTTTCGCGGAACAATTCGGAGAGGGCTCCAAGAAGAATAGAGTCATAGGGTCAGCGCTAATTTTAATCCATTTTTGAGCGCAGTTCTCATATTTCACCCTTGTTCGAGAGGGACGGCCTGGCAGAATTGCATTTGGGACGTGATATAATTTTCGGGTTCGTTCAAAAAATACCACAGCCGGAGAAGGAGACCTTATGGAAATCACCAACCAGGAATTCAAGCATTGTGATTTGATCGCAGTCAAGGGACGTGTCGACAGTGCAACAGCACCGCAATTTGCCAAAGCGCTTGAGACTGCCAATAACAATGCCCGTTTCAAGATCGTCCTTGATATGAATGATCTTGAATATATGTCCAGTGCTGGGTTTCGCGCCCTTCTCGCCGCCCAGCGGAATTGCAAACGCTACAATCGCGGAGAAGTCGTACTTGCTCGCGTTCCTGTGCGCATCCGTGAAGCCCTTGAACTTGCTGGTTTCACCGAATTATTCAAGACATTTGACGACCCTGTAACTGCTGTGGGCAACTTCTAACGAAGGGACCTCGATCGAAACCAAGGATTGCCGTCTCGTATTAATCTGAGGCGGCATCTTAATTTATATTTATGCCAGCTTACACGTTCCCAGCCAGTTTTGAATTTTTAGATGAGATCCGCGAATTGGTAGCGGAGATCGCGCGGTCGGGCGGGTTTTCGGAAAAAGCCATTTATTCCCTCCAACTCGCCTCTGACGAAGCCGCCTCCAACATCATTGAGCATGCCTATGAGGGCGTCTCCAATGCATTTTTGTATATGACCTGTGATATGAAGGGCGAAGAAATTGTCATTACCATGCGCGATACAGGCACCCCCTTCGACTTCTCCTCTGTCAAAGAACCCAACCTCACCTCCGACCTCTCCGACCGCCAGATCGGCGGCCTGGGGGTCTACCTGATGCGTAAGTTGATGGATAAGGTCAACTACGAAACCACACGGACCGGCAACCTTTTGACCATGACCAAACGGAGGGAATAACTTCATGAGCGCCGCAACCCGATCCTCATGGGACTGGCTTCAGCTTGCCAGCCTGGGCGAGCAACTGCGGAGCGAAGATTCTCTCAGCGCGCAGCGCGACCAGATCGTCTCCATGGCAGGCCGCATTATCGAAGGCAAAGTGGATGTCTGGCTTCAGGAGCGTATCTTTCGCCTTCCGGATTGGGACGATACCCAACTCTTTCCGCCCCATCCTTCGCTCGACGGAATGAAACGTGCTGTCAAGGCGGGGAAACCAGTTAAGAAAAATGGCAGGAAGAACACCGCCTCCCTCTCGACCTTTGCTGCTGTCCCTCTCGAAGATCAGGGGATTACGCTGGGAGCGCTTCAAGTCACCCGCCCAAAAGGCCCTGAATTCTCTGAAGACGAATTAAACCTGCTTCAAGGCCTGGGGCAGATCGTATCTGTCAACCTCTTCGCTTCTCATCGCGCGGAGGTCGAACAGTTTCGACTGCGCCAGTTGAATTTGGTGCGGGAGGTCAGTGCACAGATCGCAAATGTGCTCGATCTTGATGAACTTTCTATGCGGGTGGCAAAACTCATTCAAAAGACATTTAATTTTTATTATGTTGCCATTTTCACGCTGGAGCCAAACTTCAATTCCTTGAAGTTCTGGTCTAGTGCTGTAGCGCCGCGTAAGGGGAAGCGCAAGGCGTCCATTGCCCTGGATGTCGAAATGGGACAGGGACTGATCGGAGAAGCTGCACAGACAGGGATGGAGATCGTTTGTGACGATGTGCAGGCCGATCCGCGCTTTCGATTTATCGACAGCCTGCCGGAGACCCGCTCAGAGGTGGTCATCCCTCTCAAGATCGAAGATCGTCTGCTTGGCGTTTTGGACGTACAAAGTAATCAACTAAATGCATTCCACCCCATCGATCTGCTCATCCTGCGCGCGCTGGCTGATAATATAGCCCGAGCGGTGGAAGGCGCGCGCTTATACAGCGACCTAAGCCGCCGCGCCGCCCAGCTTACGCTGGTTTCAGAGGTCAGCAAAAGTGTTACTTCCACATTAGACCTCTCAATATTGATGCGCGATGCGGCTTCTCTTATCAATGAAAGATTCGGGTATCCGCATGTTTCATTGTTCACGGTGCATCCCAATCGTCGTCTGATCGTGTACGAGGCGGGGAGCGGCAAGCGCAGCAAGAAACTTGAAGGGTTCAGCATTCCGCTTGACGATGAAGTGGGCATCATGCCCTGGGTTGCCCGTAACGGTAGAACCGTGCTTGCCAACGATGTTTCAAAAGATGACCGCTATGTTGATTCGCCCCTACCGCCCAGAAATACGAAATCGGAGTTGTGCGTTCCCCTTATTTTCAATGAGCGGGTGGTGGGCCTGCTCGATATACAGTCCGATAGATTAAACTCCTTCACCGAGGATGATAAGGTGATGTTCGAAGCGGTTGCCGATACAATGGCCGCTGCGATCCGCAATGCAGACTTGTATCGGTCCGAGCAGTGGCGGCGCCAGGTGGCGGATAGTCTGCGGGAGGTGGCGGGTCTCGTATCCAGCAATGCTGGTTTGGATGAAGTGCTCGAATTGATCCTGGTCGAGTTGGATAGGAACCTGCCGGTCGACATTTCTGCCATTTGGTTGTTGCAGGATGGTGACCTGTGCCTTTCTGCTGTGCATGGTATCGATGCTGGCCAGTTGGAAAATACCTGTATCGCAAATCCCGATTCCACCTATGCCATGGCAGAGGCTCTTGAATCAGATGGCCCGCTCGTCCGTCAGCCTCACGACCCCATGTGGCCCGGTGGAATTACAGCAGGCTTTGAGAAAAATTATTCCTCCATCGCCGCACCATTGCGCGTCGGTGACCGTCCCTTGGGCGTGTTGACTCTGGCGCATCATACGTCGGGGCGTTATGGTCACGAAGCGCAGGCCATTGCAAGCACTTTTGCCAATTATGCTGCGGTAGCCATCGAGAATGCGCGTTTGTTCGATGCGGCACAGGAGCAGGCTTACGCATCTGCGGCCTTGTTGCAGGTGGCGCAGGCGGTTGTCAGCTCGAATGATCTGGGAGAGATTCTGAGTACCATCATCCGCATCATGCCGATCCTTGTCGGCGTCAAACGTGTGGTGCTGTATCGCTATGATGCGGAACGTGAATCCTTCGAAGCCTCGCAGGAATATGGTTTCTCTGACGAAGAAGAAGCCCTCATGACGGAGAAGGTGTTTTCGATGGGATTGTTCCCATTCCTGGACCATGCTTTGAAGCAGAACACGCTTGTTACCCATTTGCTCGAGGCTGAGGCGAAACCAAGTTCCTGGCTGCAGATTCAGCCTGAGGCGTGGAGCGAGGCGGAGATCATGGGGGCCGATCGACTCCTCATTGCAGTTCCTCTTGCGATTAAGAGCGATGTCTTTGGCGTCGTCCTGATCGAAGAGGATGATAATGCGCGACGTTTCCGTGGCCGCCGGATCGAGATCATCCATGGAATAGCCCAACAGGCGGCGCTTGCCATTCAAAATGACCTTCTGCAGCAGGAGATGGTGCTGCGCGAACGCCTCGAAACGGAAGTGCAGCTGGCTCGCCAAATTCAGCAGACCTTTATCCCGAGCATTTTACCGACCCATCCCGATTGGCAGATCGCGGCCCGCTGGCGAACGGCCCGTCAGGTGGGCGGTGATTTTTACGATGTGATCGAGCTCGCGGAAAATAAGCTTGGAATTTTCATTGCAGATGTGGCAGACAAAGGCATGCCCGCGGCCTTGTTCATGGCATTGACCCGCACTCTGGTGCATGCTGCCGTCCTGGAGACAAAGTCACCCGCCGAGGCGTTGCGCCGTGTCAACGACCTTTTACTGCCCGATACACAGCAGGGCATGTTTGTGACAGCCGTATATGGGGAACTGGACCTTGCACGTGGAACCTTTACGTATGTGAATGCAGGTCATAACCCGCCTTTCTGGGTGAAGGTTGGTGGGGAATTGGAGAAGTTATCCCGCACCGGGGTTGCCCTCGGGGCCATGGATGAACCGAACATCAGCGAGCGAACGATCTTCCTTAAACAGGGAGACACCCTGTTGTTATATACAGACGGCCTGACAGAGGCGTTCTCGCCGGAAGGTGAGCTCTTCGGTGAAGTGCGGCTGTTGGATGTGATGGCATCCCTGACGGCAAAAACGGCAGATGACTTGATTCTGACCATCGAAGAATGTCTCAATGAATTTATTGACCCTCTGCCTCTTGGTGATGACTTAACCATGCTGGCGATCCGAATGACTGGAGATTGTCATTGATCGTGCGAAAATAATAAAAATCGAGGAACGGATTTTCCGTTCCTCGATTTTTATATTGATGCCTTGCACAATGCTAAAATCTGCCAGCAATGCCTTGCAATAGTTGAAAACTTTGAAATGCAAGCATCCCGAACAGGAAAGCCATATAGATGCTGTCCAAAAGGAGAAAACCTCCAACAGCGGCCAGAGCGCCTATGACAACCGATATCCAAAGCGAGGTACGCAGTCCGTTCAAGGGGTCGCGCTGAATTAAAAAGTAACGGCAGACGTTCCCGCCGTCCAGAGGGATGACCGGCAAAAGATTGATCAGTCCCCAAAAAATATTGACCCACAAGAATGAAACAAAGAATTGATTCAACAGGTTGTTCCCATCGGAAAACAAAATCATTGGGATGGGAATAATTCCAAGAATCGTGGCAGGGACGATCGTTCCACCAATTGCAGCGCCCACCGCCAAAGCCAGCACGGCTAGGAGAAATCCTGCACCCGGCCCCGCCAGCGAAATGAAAATATGCTGGTTGGGCGTCAGGCTGACGTTCGCATACCCGCCGCCCCAGGGAACGGATTCTGGAACCGTCAGGCCGCCTGAAAAATGCAGGATGATGGAGGAGGGCTGTCCAAACCTGCGGAAAGCGAATGCATGTCCCAATTCGTGGACGAGGATGGAGATGAAAATAACCACCAGCCAGATCAAGACGCCCCAAATGCTTCTGGAAGTGGAGCCTAACAATAATGCGATCAACCAAAACAAGGGATGAACGCGTACGGGAATCCCTGCGATCGAAAAGCGCAGGTCGAAACGAGTGGGGGGAGATATTTGAAATAGGTTCATAGTTATATCCTCAAGGACTGGAGAGATGATATCAATCTTACTTTGGAATGGGCAGCGTATAACCGCCGTCCACAACAAGGGTCTGGCCGACGATCATGGCAGCGGCAGATGTACACAGGAATGCTGTCACCTCGGCAACCTCCTCCGGTGTGATGAGTCGCCCTGCCGGAACCTGCTCGACAAACCCACGCAGGATATTCTCCTGCCCGCCCATGGATGCGAAGTGATTTAACGCCTCTGTCTCAACGACGCCTGGTGACACGGCGTTGACATTGATTCCCCGTGAGATCAACTCCACGCCCAGGTAGCGAGTCAGCGCTTCGAGGGCGGCCTTGCTCGCGCCGACCACGACATAATCCGGCAGGACGCGCACCGACCCTGCACTTGAAATACTGACGATCTTCCCGCCGCCGCGTTTTTCCATCAATGCCGCGGCTCGTTGTGCGCCGAACAGCAGGGAGCGGGCGTTGATGTTCATTGTCCATTCCCAGCCTTTTGGCTTTTGTTCCATTGCCGGGCGGTTATAGCCCGAAGCGGCATTGTGGATGAAAATATCCAGCCCGCCGAATCGGTTTTCTGTTTCATCGAACAGGCGGTTCAGGTCGTCCAGATCGCCCACGTCGGCTTTGACGAGCAATGCTTTGCGGCCCAGCTTTTCCACTTCCTGCGCCGTTTCTTCGGCAGGGATGCGATTACGGAAATAATTGACGACCACATCCGCACCATGTCTGGCGAAATGCAGGGCAATTGCCTTTCCAATTCCACGGCCCGAGCCGGTGACAAGGGCGATTTTGTTCTCGAAATTATCGGTCATAGCTTCTCATAGCATTCACTGTGGGAGAAATTTCAATCGAAATACAGGTTCAGGTCCGAGCAATCGAAGCGGTTGCCGCAATTCGGGCAGGTGACCTTGCAGTTCTTCTCAACCATCAAACTGCCGCAGCGGTCACAGGCCCATGTCCTTTTTTCATTCCATTGGACCGGCTTGAACAGCGATGTATCAAATTCGCCGAGCCTTTCCCTCCCCAGGCGTTCAACTTCCTTCATCACCCGTTCCGCATCTTCACGCAATCCTTTTACATGGATTCCCCGGCAGACATCCCTCCACCCATGAATCCATTTCAGACTTCGCGCATAGACCTTGACCGCGCCGTCGTAATTGTTGCGAGTGATGTGCAGATACGTCACTGCGATCTGTAAAATTCCGCGGTACAAGTCTCGTATATCGTCGGTTTCTTCGCGCCAGGCGGTTTCCAACTCTTCATGTGCATCGAAGAATTTCCCCTCATTGAAGAAATGCATTCCTTCAATGGCTTTGGGATGAATAAGCCCATCACAGGATTCGGAGGCGCGGCTTTCATTTGGCATGCGGGGTAGTATAACATGTGGGTTTTTAGCGAATGGTAAAATGAATTTGCTTGAATTGGAGGAAGGTTGATCGCCATCGCACTTGTATTCAGCATTATGATCTCACTCGGTTCTTTTGCATGGGGATATTGGCAGGCCGGGTATGAAGGAATTTCGCGCTGGATCATTGGGTTTGGCATCTTCTGGCTTGTTGCACAATGGCGGAAATGGCGCTGGGTTTCCACGGCGGGGATCTTTCTCTTCATCCTTTTGGCGATAGTTGGCGTATGGTTGAACTTCATCGCCGGTTGGATGTTTAGCGGCTCGATCTTTGCATTCTTTGCCTGGAATCTGACGGAATTTCAGCACAGCCTTTCGTTCGTGAATGCAAGGGACGATGTTCGTGGTATGAGCCGCCGCCATCTTGCGCGCATCAGTTTGTTGGCGATGGCCGGGCTAATGCTAGTTTCCCTGTTTGTGCTTGCTCGTGGGCAGTTCTCGCTGGAGTGGGGAATGTTCCTTCTGGGCGTTCTGCTTGTAGGGTCACTTCAATTGGTTGCCTGGTTTCGCAAATGATCAGGCAAGCCCCATACGTTTCAACCAACTCTCCGTCTCCCGAGGGTGCTTGAAACGCAGGATTCTCAAATGTTCATGTTCGGGGAGTGAGAACAAAAGCGGTGTCTCCCGCTTTCGGCGCCAGTAGGTTTTGAAGAGCCAGTGGATCAATGAATCATCAGACCATAATTTGAAGTGCTTCCAAAACTTATCGCGGTTGGTTCCCCAGAGCAGCTCACGGGTAAGGTTTCTTTGCACGGTTCGTCGAACCAGCCTCCAGAGGAGAATTGGAAGCGGGTAATCCAGCCAGATGACGATCTCAGCTTTGGGCCAGATCAGATCACGAACTACTCGATAATTTCCTGCCACCGCCCAGACCTCGGAACGGATTGCCGCTTCCACACGCTGGCGAAACACCGCCTCCTCTGCCTCTTTCCAGTCCGGTTCCCAATGCAGGGCGTCCAGCTCGACGAAATCCAGGTGTAGTTTGTCTGAAAGATTTTTCGCAAGAGTGGATTTACCCGAAGATGTAGTACCAATAACGACAATACGTTTATAAGGAAAGGATTTCATAGAGGCTCAGGATTATAATTCGTGATATACGATACGCAATGCAAAAGAAAGGATAATTGCATTGCAAACCACTTCTTGACAAGGATTCCCATGATGTTTGATCTTTCCGATGAAGATATTCTCCCTCTTTCCAAAGACCACGTATTCTGGACATGGTCTGCACAGGCCAAAGTTAACCCAATTGCTGTGAAGCGCGCCAGGGGTGTGTATTTTTGGGACGTGGATGAAAAACGTTACCTCGATTTCAATTCGATGACAATGTGCGTGAATATCGGCCACGGTAATGAACGCGTCATTCGCGCGATGCAGGAGCAGGCAGCGGAACTGCCATATGCGGCTCCTGGGATGACAACTAAAGTGCGTGCATTGGCAAGCAAATTGGTGGCGGAAATTACACCGGGAAAGGCACTGAGCAAAGTGTTATTTACGCTCGGTGGCGCAGATGCCAACGAGAATGCCATTAAGCTTGCGCGCGGTTATACAAAGAGACATAAAATTCTTTCGCGCTATCGTTCCTATCATGGCGCATCGGCGGGTGCGATGGCCGCGACGGGCGACCCGCGCCGCGTGACCTGGGAACCGAATTTGATGACGGGTGTGGTGCATTTCCTTGACCCATACCGTTATCGTTCCACATTTCACCGCACGACTCCGAACATCTCTGAGGAGGAGTTCGCTCGTGATTATGTTAATCATCTTGAGGAGATCATCCTTTACGAGGGACCGGAGACGATTGCAGCAGTTCTAATGGAATCCGTGACGGGGACGAACGGCATTATCATCCCGCCTCAAGGTTATATGCAGGGCGTGCGCAGGTTATGCGATAAATACGGCATTGTGATGATCTGTGATGAAGTGATGAGCGGCTTTGGGCGCACCGGCAAATGGTTTGCCATCGAGCATTGGGATGTGATTCCCGATATTATGACGATGGCAAAGGGCCTTACCTCTGCCTATGCTCCGCTGGGAGCAGTGGCTATGAAGCCTGAGATCGCAGCCGCATTTAATGAGCATGCCTTTGAAAGCGGGTTGACCTATACCTCGCATCCCATTTCGCTGGCGGCGGCGGTGGCGAACATCGAAGTGATGAGGGAGGATAAACTCGTCGAGCATGCGGCAGGCATGGGCGGAGTCCTGAGACGTATGTTGACCGATCTTGGAGAAGCGCATCCTTCCGTCGGTGAAGTGCGTAACATCGGTCTGTTCGGTATCATCGAACTGGTGAAAAATCGAGAGACGAAGGAACCGGCAGCTCCCTGGAACGGCTCATCCCCCGAGATGACCGCCTTGCGGAAATATTGCCTCGACCATGGGCTGTTCCTTTATACACACTGGCACACGGTATTGATCATCCCGCCGCTGGTGATCAGTGAGGAGGAACTGAAGGAGGGCTTTGATATTCTGGATGAAGCACTTAAGATCACGGACAGGACCGTAGATGGATAACCTGAAACTTTTAGTGATGTAAAATTATTAAAACCATCAAAAAGGAGAATGTAAAAATGGAATCTCAACCTATCACCCCTTCGCCTGCCCCGGCATCTGGAAACGAACGTATTATGGCAATTGCCTCCCTTGTGCTGGGCGTTATTAATCTTTGCGCCTGGTTCCTGCCGATTTGCGGTGTGCCGTTGTCCATCGCCGGGCTGGTGCTTGGATTCCTGGGAATGAAGGATCCATCCCAGAAGACGCTTGCCATTGTTGGCATGGTTCTTAGCGGCCTCGGTTTACTGGCGGCTTGTATCAATGCTGCGATCGGCGTATATCTCGGCGCCACCGGGCAGGGCTTTCAATTCCCACAGTAAAGTTGGAAAGAATGCAAAAACTCCTGCCATGTTCGGCAGGAGTTTTTTGTTACATATCAAGGGGCGGGCGCCGCTGAGGGGGGAATGCGATGAGGGCCCGGGAGCAGGGGCATATCGGCCATGTTATAGGCATATAAATAAGCTGTATCGGCCCCGCCTTCGCCAACCACTGGTTCGATCCGCTGGTTTCCGTTTGCATCCACTCCATAAAGCATCTGGCTCGAAAGATTTTGCATCTCCGCGAGGAGCGGTTCCATCTCCGTCCCGAAGGGAGTATTGTGTAATTGGAGCGTAAGTTCGAGCAGTTGTTTTGCCCAGCCTTCAACGTTCTTTGCGCAAATAATCATATTATCGCTGTTCTGGATGATGTTCTCGGTGGCGTCCGGCGCGCGTGCAGCGAATTGCGCATGGCTGATGGTTTGCGGAATGAAGCCTTGTTCATCATCGTAACCAGGGTCACCGTTCTGAAGCAGACCATACGGACTGCCGGGGCTGTTGATCTCGCCGTCCCCGTTCCAATCTTTGAACAGTTCGGCATTGCCGCTCCCGGCAAGCTGGTTGATCACAGCCTCGGTTTTGATTCTCACAGCGGCTTCATCCCCTGCGGTGTATGCCTCATTGAGTTCGAAAACCGAAGTATCGATGGAATCCGTTAATGACCAAAACCCCTGAATGAGGGCAATGCCATCGGGCGCAGGGATATATGAAACCAGAACATGCCGGACGTGGACCAGCGCAAGCGGGGGGAATACGGAGGATGCAATGATCTCCGTGCTGGGCGCATCGGGATCGGGATCGTTGTCCGGCTCCAACGTGATTTCGGCCTGGTCGAACAACGAGAGGATGTTCCTACTCTCAGGGTTTGTGAACGTTAACTGACCGTTTTCTCCGTCCATTTTTATCTGGCCAACATTTTGACGTTGTTCACCCCCCTCGGCAAGGTACCAAACTTCGTAGTGCTTACCTTTCTCCGGCTCAGGCAGGCCAGTGACATTGATGAGTGCCTGGTCCATTATATTGTTGAAATCCAGGTAGGAAACGCGGCCCAGGGGTTTGTTGAAATCGACAAGCAGCGGATTTTCTCCGGATTCAACCGCTGCAGGTAGAGATTGAGTTTCTCCCGGTGGAGGCGGTTGGGAAGCAGGCATATTCCGAAACAGAAAAAGGCCGCCCAGTGTGAGCAGACCTGCCGCCAAAACACCGATGATCGCAAAAAGATAGCGCGGGGTTGGCTGTGCAGGTTGAACTTCAACAGGCTTAACCGTGGTGGAGATTTTTTTGAATCGTTCTGTATCGAGTGAAATCGTTTGACCATTAAAGACAGCTATAAATTCCCTGGCGAGGTCACCGGCTGAGTCGAATCGATAAGCCGGTTCCTTGGCCAGGGCACGGTCGATGACGGCTTGCATGTCCTGGGAAATCCCCTGAATGGGAGGCGGGGGATCGTTCAAGTGCTTCATCAAGACGCCAAAGGATGACTCGGCATCGAAGGGAACATTGCCTGCAAGCATTTCATACAAGAGGACGCCCAGTGAGTAGATGTCTGTCTTTCGGTCTACACGGTCGCCGCGGGCCTGTTCGGGGCTCATGTAGGTGGGGGTGCCGGAGACGGTCCCGGTTGAGGTTTGGATGGAGGAATCGAGGAGGCGAACCAGCCCAAAATCGGTGAGAACCGGTTCTACATCATCAGGTAGAGGGGCAGTCAGATCAATGGTGTCGTTTTTCGAGCGTAGCAGAATGTTGGCTGGCTTGATATCGCGATGGACGATATTTTGTCCGTGGGCATAGTCTATGGCTGCGCTGATTTCGGTCAACAGTCGCGCCATGACATTGAAGGTGAGCTTTTCCCCGCGCTTTTGGAGGGCCTTGAGATAATTTGCTAACGACGTTCCGGGAACCAATTCCATCACGAGGCATGGACGTCCATCCACGAAATCGTAATCGAAGATCTGAATGATGTTGGGATGATGCAGGTTGGCCACTACGCGGGCTTCGCGTTCGAACCTTGCGCGCGTGTCCGGGTCGTCTTCGACATGGTCGCGCATGATCTTCACAGCCACTTTGCGGTTGAGGGCGGTATGCATGCCATAATAAACCTCCGCCATGCCGCCGCGTGCAATGAGATCTCCGATCAAAACCTTTCCAAGTGACTTGCCGCTCCATGTGGACATGGGCGGATTATAACCGAATCTATTTTACGGTTCTTCGTTTGGAGATTTTAGAATCGTTATTAAAAAGATACAGGCGGTCAGTGCTGACCGCCTGTATCTTAGGCTTGATTACTTTTCGGGAATAATGCTGATGAGCACCGCTCGGACCAAACGCCTCTGTGTGAACTTGTCACCTTTGGAGTTCAGGTTTTCACAGGTGATCAATGAAAGCCAGCTGTCATCTTCGTGACGGAACAGGGTTCGGGTGCTGGCCGGTAGAAGCAAGCGGGTCTGCCTTACTTCGTAGACGTAGATGAAACCGTCGTTGTGAACGTAGACCTTGTTGCCAACCTGGAGTTCGTTGATATAGGCAAAGGGTCCCGGTTTTCCATTGGTGTCGGTGACGTGGCCGGTGATGACCGTGTTGCCCTTCCAGGTCGGGTAGGCGGAACCTTCCAGGAACCCGACGTTACCGGCAAGCCAGGTGACATCCCATTTTCTATCCTTGAATTGGACACCCACAATGGGTACCTTAACTCCAAGCGATGGGATTTCGATCACAAGGCCGCTGTCGGTGTACGCATACTCAGCAGGTTGTTCTGGAAGTTTGGTGACCCTATTCGGGGCAAATCCTGTTACCGGGATGAGCACGCCGTTCAGGCTGGCTGTGTTGGTTGAAATGTTCCCAGTGGTGCCACTTCCACCGCCGTCACCACCATCATCGTCGTCGTCATCACCGCCACCGCCCGTTCCCGGTGCCGTGATGCGGAAGTTACGATGGAAGTCGGTTCCGGGAGTCACTCCATTCCCGGCAAGGACAAGTCCTGTGTTGGCTGCATCCACAATGGATGTCGTTCCACAGACGTATAGGCGGTAGTAGCCATCCACATTCAAAGGCAAGCCATCGTTGACGCTGAGTGTGGCGATGTAAGGTCCAGGGGCAGAGCCGCCGCCGTTGCTGTAGGCAACCGAGTTCACTTTGATCGCGACATCCGGGGCTAAAGCGCCGCCTGCACAGCTCACAGTTTGGAAGGCGCCTGTAGCACTGCGCACCAGTACATAGTTTGCCGGGTTGGTGACATCATCCGTATCCGAATCACCGGATGGGTTGTAGACATCCTGGCTGAATTCAACGATGATGTGGGTCAGGTTGAGTTCACTGGCAATGCTTTCGTTCTCGATCAGGCTGGCATCGCCGGTATCCGGTACGGTATTGATTCCCTTGGCCGTTGGGCCGTTTCGGACCGTCATTGTGAAGTTCTGGACTGCGTTAGGCAGAACGCCGTTGTTCGCTGTCAGAATGAGGTTGAAGACACCGGCATTGGTGGGTGTGCCACTGAAAGTAGCTGTACCGTCGCCATTATCCGTCAGTGTGATGCCGCCCGGGAGGGTTCCCGTTACGGTGATGGTCATCGTCGAGGGATTGCCTGTGGCTGTGATGTCGAAATTGCCGGGGAAGCCCAGGTCGAAGGCTGTGTTGTTGGCACTGGTGAATACCGGGCCGAGTGTGGCATTGACGACTTCTGTCACCTGCGGGGCGGCAATGTAATTCCCATCGCCAGCCTGGTTGTAGAAGATGGTACAGGTGCCTGTGCCGCTGGTCATGGTGATGGTGGCAGTCCCATCTGTGTCGCCGCCGGAGCAAGCACCAGAGGTGGTGATCGTCACTGGCAGGCCAGAGGAGGCAATGGCTTCCACATCGAAGCTGGAGCCATTCGTCGCAGCTGGCGGGGCGGGAACGATGACGGTGATCGTTTGGGTTTGGATGCCGATGCTTGCGGTGGTGTTGGCCGTGGTGTTCGGAGTGTAATTGCCCGCATCCGCGCCGCCGGAAATGCTGATTCCGGTAACCGAAACCGGTTTATTGACACCAACATTCGGGTCGGCAAAGGAGGCGGAGGCATAGGTGACGGTCAGGTCGTCTCCGGTGAGACGGTCATCAGAGAGATTCACGATTGCAGTGGTGTTTCCGTCGAAGATCTTATCAACGCCGGTGGCAGTGACCAGCAACGGGCGGGGAGTGATGTCTGCCGTGTCGGTTGCCGTGGTGGCGGCCAGTTGATATTTGAACGCATCTGCTCCGGAGAGGCCGAGGCCTGTAGCGGTAACGGTCAAGCCGGTTCCCGAGTTTTTATCCGGGAAGGAGGCCGAGCCGCCCGTGCAGCTAACGTCATCCGGCGAGATCACACCGAGCAGTGCGCAGGTAAAGGACGCCGCGCTTGATCCGTTATAGACCTTGTCGCTGGCTGTAATGACGGCTGTGACCGTGGTCTTGCAGGTGACTGTGATATCTACGGTGGCGGTCGAACCTCCATTCAAGGTGTAGGTGAAGGAGTCAGGTCCACAATAGCCGGTATCAGGTTGGTAAGAGACATCCGTCGTATTATTCGTGACGGTGCCATTGGAAGCCAACGTTGTAATAGTGACCAGTTTTGCGCCGCCGTCGATGTCTGTATCGTTAAACAGGACGTCGATTGTGTTCGCCGGGGAATCCTGCCAGACGGTGGCTGTATCGTCCACAGCGACCGGCGGGTCATCGTTCGGGTCGACCGTTATGATGAAGGTCTGAGCCGCGCTTGTGTCCACGCCGCCGTTGGCAGTACCACCATTGTCACCAAGGATAACGGTGACCGTGGCGCTTCCGTTCGTGTTTGCGGCCGCTGTATAGGTCAGGGTGCCGTTTGCTGCCACCGCTGGTTGAACAGCGAACAGGCCATTGTTGTCGTTCGTGACGTTGAACGCCAGAGTCTGGCCAGTTTCATTGGCAGGCCCGACGGAGATGCCCGTTGCCCAGTTCGGCACGGTTATTGGACCCGCATCCTCATTGATGGTTTGATCTGGCCCGGCGGTAAAGGATGGGGCATCATTGACCGGGTTGACGGTAATGGTGAAGGTCTGAGGCCCGCTAGTATCTGCGCCGCCATTAGCGGTCCCGCCGTTATCGCTTAGGGTCAAGGTGATATTCGCTGAACCATTAGCATTTGCGGTGGGCGTAAAGGTCAGGGTGCCATTTGCGGCTACTGCCGGCCCGGCGGAGAATAACCCCGGGTTGGTGTTGCCAGTGATATTGAACGTGAGTACCTGACCGGACTCATTGGCAGGCCCGGCGGAAATGGCTGTTGCCCAGCCTGGCACAGATTGTGCCCCCGCATCTTCATTGACTGTTTGGTTCGCACCTGCGGTAAAGGAGGGCGCATTGTTGATCGCAACAACGTTGATGACGAATGTTTCCGGTCCGCTGGTATTCACACCGCCATTGAGCGTGCCGCCGTTATCACTGAGGGTCAGGGTGATTGTGGCACTGCCGTTGGCGCTGGCTGCGGGAGTGTAGGTCAGGTTGCCGGTGATGGGGTTGACCACAGGGCCTGCCGCAAACAAACCGGGATTCGTATTGCCGGTGATATTGAAGGTCAACACCTGGCCCGCCTCATTAGCCGGACCGGCGGAGATGGCGGACGCCCAACCGGGAACCGTTTGCGGCCCTGAATCTTCAGGAACGGCTTGGTCGCCGCCCTGGGTGAAGGATGGCGCATCGTTGACCGGTGTGACGTTGATGACAAAGGATTGCGGGGCGCTGGTGTCTGTACCACCACCGTTGTCACTGATTGTCAGGGTGATGGTGGTAAAGCCGTTGGCGTTCGCTGCGGTGGTGTAACTGAGGTCGCCGGTGATCGGGTCAACTGCAGGGCCTGCGGAGAACAAGCCGGGGTTGGTGTTGCCGGTGATGTTGAATGTGAGCACCTGACCGGCTTCATTGGCGGGCCCAGCGGAAATGGCAGTTGCCCAGCCTGCTACCGTTTGCGCGCCTGAATCTTCGAGGACAGTTTGATCGGGTCCCTTGATAAAGGAAGGCACATCATTGACCGGGCTGACGGTGATGATAAAGTTCTGCGGCGAGCTGGTGTCGGTACCGCCGCCATCGTCGCTAAGGGTTAGAGTGATGGTAGCGCTGCCATTCGCATTGGCCGCAGGGGTATAGGTGAGATTGCCAGTCGCCTCGTTGACCACAGGCAACACAGAGAACAAACCGGGGTTGGTGTTTCCGGTGATATTGAAAGTCACCGTTTGCCCGGCTTCATCAGCAGGCCCAGCGGAAATGGCGGTTGCCCAGCCTGGCACGGTTTGTGCGCCTGCATCCTCATTGACCGTCTGATTTGGCCCGACAGTGAAGGATGGAGGATCGTTGACTGCGCCGACGTTAATGACGAAGGTTTGTACTGCGCTGGTATCCACGCCGCCATTGGCGGTGCCGCCGTCATCACTGATAACCAGGCTGATGGTGGCTGTGCCGTTGGTGTTCGCGGCTGGGGTATAGGTCAGATCGCCTGTTGTGGCATCTACTGCCGGCCCGGCGGAGAACAAGCCGGGATTGGTGTTGCCGGTGACAACAAAGGTCAAGACCTGTCCGGCTTCATTGGCAGGGCCGGTGGACATCCCCGTTGCCCAACCTGGCACGGTTTGTGCGCCTGCATCCTCATTTACATTTTGATCTGCACCTTTTACATAGGAAGGCACATCGTTGACTGGATTGACCGTGATGGTAAAGGTCTGCGGCGCGCTGGTATCCACACCGCCATTGGCCGTACCGCCGTTATCGCTGAGGGTCAGGGTCACAGTAGCGACGCCATTTGCATTGGCAGCGGGGGTGTAGATCAGGGTTCCGGCGGGGCTAACGGCTGGTTGAACAGCGAACAGGCCGTTATTGTCGTTGGAGGCGTTGAAGGTCAACGTCTGACCGGATTCATCGGCAGGCCCGGCGGAGATGGCAGTTGCCCAGCCCGGCACCGATTGTGCTCCGGCATCTTCATTGACAACTTCATCTGTGCCTGCTGTGAAGGAAGGCACATCGTTGACCAGGCCAATGGTAATGGTGAAGGTTTGCGGAGCGCCGGTATCTACTCCACCGTTGGCGGTTCCGCCGTCATCGCTGAGGGTCACCGTTACGTTGGCAACGCCATTCGCATCTGCCGCCGGGGTGTAGGTCAGGGTTCCGGCGGGGCTAATGGCCGGTTGAACAGCGAACAGGCCGTTATTGTCGTTGGAGACGTTGAAGGTCAGGGTCTGGCCGGATTCGTTGGCGGGTCCTGCGGAGATGGCAGTTGCCCAGTTGGGTATGGTCTGAGCTGGAGCATCTTCAGAAAGGTTCTGATCTGGCCCGGCGGTGAAGGAAGGAACGTCATTGACCGAGTTGACCGTGATGACGAAAGTTTGCGGCGCGCTGGTATCTGCACCACCGCCGTCGTCACTGAGGGTCAGGGTGATTGTCGCTGTGCCATGCTCATCGGCAGCGGGCGTGTAGGTCAGGTTGCCGGTGGCTTCATCGACGGTTGGAAGCGTTGAGAACAAACCCGGGTTAGAGTTTCCGGTGATGTTGAAGGTCAGGACCTGTCCGGATTCATTGGCCGGACCAGTGGAGATACCTGTAGCCCAACCTAAGACGGTTTGTGGCCCCGCATCTTCATCCACCGTCTGGTCTGCTCCTGCTGTGAAGCTTGGGGTGTCGTTGATGGAGTTGACCGTGATCGTAAAGGATTGCGGCGCGGTGGTATCTGCACCGCCGCCATTATCGCTGAGGATGAGGGTAATGGTGGCAACGCCATTTGCATCCGCTGTTGGAGTGTAGGTGAGGTCGCCTGTGATCTCATCGACATCAGGCCCGGCGGAGAATAAACCGGGATTAGTATTCCCAATTACAGTGAAGGCCAGAATTTGGGTGGATTCGTTGGTGGGTCCGGCGGAGATGGCTGTTGCCCAGCCTGCCACGGTTTGTGCACCCGCATCCTCATTGACCGTTTGGTCTGCTCCCGCGACGAAGCTTGGGGTGTCGTTGACGGCATTGACCGTGATGGTAAAGGTCTGTGACGCGCTGGTATCCACGCCGCCGTTGGCCGTACCGCCGTCGTCGCTGAGGGTTACGGTGACA
>JAEURI010000126.1 GCA_016789225.1 Anaerolineales bacterium | reverse complement strand
ATTCGCCGCGTGGGCTGGCTGGATCTGGAGATCGTAAAAACCGCCGCACAATTAAGCGGCATGACCGAGATATGCCTAACAAAATTGGACGTCCTAAGCGGCTTGGAAGAGATCAAGGTCTGCACGCGTTATGAACTGAGCTGTGATCCCGTCCGTTACGCGGATGTGGACGCCTACGGCCTGGACAAGGTCGAATGCGTCTACCAGACCCTCCCCGGCTGGAGCGAAGACATCAGCAAGGCGAAGTCGTTTGAAGAGTTACCGGTCAATGATCAAAGTTATGTGAAGATGATCGAAGAGGCGGCAGGCGTGCCAGTCAAGTGGATCGGAGTAGGCCCGGCAAGGGAAGAGACGATTCGGATATAGTGAATGGTGAATAGGTGACGGTCACTTGCGAAGTGACCGTCACCTTGTTTTTTATCAGCTAAGAAGTTTTTTCAGCGCTTCGTACGAGAAATAACGAAGCAGGCGTTCCAGTTTCTCATTCCCGGCCAGCGCCAGTAATCCGTTTGCAGTCCGCGAGTCGTTTTGAAGGCTTCCCAGTGCAATAAAGCCAATCGTTGAGTCGGCAACTTTACCGCCCGCGTATTTCACCGCTTATTCAGTAGCGAGGAAAAAAAGGAATAACATTGTCGCGCTGGCTGGGTCGATCATAAAAGCCTCCACTTAATTGCGGCCAAATTAAATTACCTATTTTCAAATATTTTACTCAAAAAACTCCTCACCCCCAAAAACAATACGATCAATCCGGCATGATTTAACACGAGCAGGACCAGATAATTATTCCAGGTTGTCTCCAGCCAGCCGCTTTGGGCGAAGCGTGCGGAGTCGTAGAACTCCGGCAGGGGGACAAACCTCCATTCCTGCGTGAGGGATTCTCCGCCTTGGGCCATCTCGCGCACTTCCACGATCAACGGGAAGATCGGCAATTGAGCAATCAAGACAACGGCGGTCATCGAAACGAGAAAGATCAGGATTCTTCGAAGCATGGAATGTCCTTTCCGGGTAGGACGATTGTACCGCATAGGTTTTCGTGAAACAGATATATAATCCGCGCATTCGCCCAAGGAGAATGCCCATGTTCAATTTACCTTCCGAAAAAGACCTGCTGCCGTGGGTGCCCCAGGCCTTTAACGATATCTTCTGGACCCAAAGCGATTACATCAGGACATCCGGGTTTGGAAAAAATACTTCAAAGAAAATCTATCCCAGCCTAAGCAGGCCGGATTCCTTCTGGCTGATCAAACACACCGAATCAGGTTCCCTGCCCTGGAGCCCGGTGACGATCACGCTGCAATCCACGCAGGATAAGGTCGTGATGGAGATCACACGCAACGCCATTGGGAATGAAAAAAGCAAAACAGTGCGGGTCAATGACGGAGCGGCGCATACCTATGAACAAAACGGGAACGACTGGCTGCTCAAGAACGCACAAGGGAGCGTCATTGCCAAATGGCAGCGCGGCGCGTCCTATAACAAATTTCCACTGGATGAAGAGGCGCTCGCCCTGGGTGACCCCGAAGGCCCACACACCTACAGCAAAGTGATAGCCGACGGAGAATTTTTGGGAGAGATGATCATCGTCACAGGTGCATCCACCTTTGCGCGCTTCATCCACCAGCCTCCCGCACCTCTGATAAGAAATGTACCCGAAACCCTTACGCCAAAACAGCGGGAAATTTTGTTTTGCTTCCTCATGCTCCAGGTCATACAATTCTAAGCACATCGTAAGATTGACTCATCATGGATGAACCCACCTAACAGGTTCGAGATCAAGACAGGAGAAGCTTTTATGTCACGTGGAGTCAAGATCATTATTGGAATCATCGTCGTGCTTGTCTGTCTGTGTGCAGCGGTGATGCTCTTCGTCAACTGGGCGAATTCAGAGGAAGGTCAGGCCGCCATGAACGAAATCAGCACCCAGCAGGCCGTCGCCAGCGCCACCGCAGCCGTCGAGACGCAGCAAGCCTCAGGAACTGCAACAGCCACATGGTCCGAGATCGAGGCGCGGCTTCAGAATATAACCCTCGTCCATGAAAACACCTTCGAGGAAGGCACACCCCTCGTCAACGAATTTGGCGAAGACCTTGATCCCTTCTACCGCGACGGCATCCCCGAGATCATCGTGGCGTGGAACGGCTATACCATTCTGCCCATTGGCAAACCACTCACAGACTTTGTGGCCGAAGTGGATTGCATGGCAAGCGGCGCATTCTGCGGCATTGCCTACAGTGTGAACAAGAACTCGGATGGCAGGAATATTTTTTACGCCTCCGGAATCGGCAACGCCGATCAATTTTTCTTCGACGACCGCTACGCCTCGCTGCCCTCCTCGAATTGGGAGGGACAGAACTTTCCGCCATCCACCACCGAAGGTTTCCTGCATCATCTGCGCCTCGAAAGGTTTGGAGAGGTGATGCGCTTCTACGTCAACGGGGAACGTATGGAAGAACGCCTCCTGACCGACCCCGAAGCTGTTTCCGGCGACGTCGGCTTTTACTTCGGGAAGTCCGGTTCTGAGAGCGGCATCCAATATATTCAAGTGGATAATTTCCGCGTGTGGGAATTGCCATAATTGACCACAGAATTTTCTCTGTGGCATTAGTCATGCTATACTCATCCGCATGAAAAGACAAAAGCCCCTCCAATTCAAATGGGATGAGGAAAAAGCCGCACGCAACGAAGCCAAGTACGGTGTGGCATTCGGCGAAGCCTCGACCATTTTCAATGACCGCTATGCGATCTATCTGGATGACAAGGAGCACTCGCAAAAAGAAAAACGCGAGATCGTCATCGGACGCGCACCCGCCACAAAACGACACCTCACCTGCTTCTTCACCCGCGTAAATGGCGTCATCCACATCATCGGCGCAAGGCTCGCCACACATCGGGAACGGCAGGATTACAAAGACAACTCGGATGAAAAGACGAGGATCGTCTATCAGATAAAATGATCCTTCGCCGTCGCTCCATATAACATTCCTTGATTCATCCCCGTCCATCTGCGGGGATGTTTGATGCCACACTCGTGTGGATCTCCACCCCAACGAATAGGAAAACAAAGTGAACAAATATCGCTCACGGATCGGCCTGATCCTGCTCTCTTTCATCGCCTTCATTTCGCTCGGCCTGCCGGATGGTTTGCTCGGTGTGGCCTGGCCCTCCATTCGAGAGACCTTCTCCCTGCGGCTCGACGCGCTGGGCATTCTGCTCATCGCCAGCACCAGCGGGTATATCACCTCCAGCTTCTTTAGCGGAAAGCTCATCGCCAAAATGGGCGTGGGCGGTATCCTGGCGGCAAGTTGTTTTCTCACCGGCGCAGGGCTGATCGGCTACACCCTCGTCCCTGCCTGGTGGATGATGGTGCTGCTCGGCATTGTGGCGGGCCTGGGCGCAGGCGCGATCGATGCGGGGCTCAATACGTACATTGCCTCGCACTTTGGTGAAGGACTGATGCAATGGCTGCATGCCAGCTTCGGCGTCGGCGTGACTCTCGGTCCGCTCATCATGACATTCAGCTTGACGTCGTTCGATGCCTGGCAATGGGGCTATCGTTTTGTCGGCTCGGCGCAGATTCTTCTGGCTCTGTGTTTTCTGCTGACCATTTCCATGTGGGAGCAAAACCATCAAGAGTCGCAGGAAGAAAAGAAAGATATCCGCCTGACCGATTACAAAACGTCCATCACTGAAACTTTGAAACATCCTACGGTGTGGATGAGTCTTCTATTGTTCTTTATCTACACCGGCATCGAAGTCTCATTCGGGAGCTGGACTTATTCGCTTCTAACTCTGTCGCGAAATGTCCCCACGGAAGTGGCCGGTCTTTGGGCCGGGAGTTATTGGGCAACCTTCACACTCGGGCGCATTCTGGCCGGTCTGCTTACGCGCCGTCTGGGAGTGAAAACGTTACTGGTGGCCGGGCAGGTCACGGCGGCGTGTGGAGCCGTGCTCCTTTGGTGGAATCCCTTCCCCACCGCCAGCATCGTCGCGGTATCCATCATCGGTTTTGCGCTGGCGCCCATCTTCCCTGCCATGGTCTCCACAACCGGTTTGCGCGTGGGTGACCATCACGCTGCCAACACCATCGGGATGCAGATCAGCGCCGCCGGGCTGGGAGCCGCTGCCATCCCCGGGCTGGCAGGTGTGCTTGCACAAAACATTTCACTCGAAGCCATTCCGGTCTTTCTGACCATTCTTTTCTTCGTTCTAATCACTTTGTATTCTCTAACCACCTATAAACCCAAAACAACTTAAGGAATGACTTTATGCAGCTTTACTACATCCGCCACGGGCAATCCATCAACAATGCCAACACTGAAAACAGGGGCTATCAGGAACATTCCGACCCGTACCTGACCGAGATCGGCAAGCGGCAGGCACAGATCACGGCGCAATATCTCAAGGAACGACAGACGATCACAAATACAGATTCGTGGAACAGTCAGAATCAGTTCGGCTTTGGCTTCACACACATCTATGCCAGCCTGATGGAACGCGCCACAGAGACCGCCGCCTACACCGCCCGCGCATTGGGGGACAATATCCTGTTTGAGGCCTGGGTGGATATTCATGAGGAAGGCGGCATCTACGCGCGCGAAGAAGACGAGCGCTTCAAAGGCCTAGCCGGAAAGCCGCGTTCGTTCTTCGCGCAGAACTTCCCGGAAATGAAATTACCCGGCTCGCTCGATGAATCCGGCTGGTGGAATCGTCCCTTTGAAGATGAAGATCAACGCCAGACCCGCGCAGATAAAGTGCTGGCCGAACTGTTGGCCCGGCATGGCGATAAGGAAGGCCAACCCGAGGAACGCATCGTCTTCGTCAGCCACGGCGGATTCTTCATGCGCTTTATGTGCGCCGTCTTAAAACTCCCCTGGCGGCAGGCCGCGCTTGGATTGCGCTCCTGGTTCCTGCTCAACAACTGCTCCATCAGCCGCTTCGATTTCCGCAAGGATTATGCAATGGTCTCGTATGTCAATAATACAAATCACCTACCCGGTGAACTGATTACGGGATAAAACTCTACGTTATAATCTGCCAAAAATTAAAACTCTTTCGGAGGCAGAAATGACTTTGACCGACATTCTTATCTGGATCGTATTCGGCGCGCTGGCAGGCTGGATCGCCAGCATCATCACCAACAAGAACAGGCAGATGGGCGCGGTCGAGAACGTGCTCAGCGGCATCGCAGGCGCATTCATCGGCGGCTTTATCATGGAAAATATCTTTGGCACCGAAGGTGTAACTGGCTTTAATGTGTACAGTTTCATCGTCGCCATCCTCGGCGCCGTGATTCTGATCTGGGTCATCGGCTTTTTCCGCGGTGGGCGCAGGCGTAGATAAAAATTATTATCAAAATCCCGTTCAGAGTGAACGGGATTTTTTGTTTTAAGGCCCAAAGTGTAGAAGGAAACGCTGCCCCATTTGGGTAAGAAGGAACCAAAATCGAGACAAAGGGGGAAAGTTTGCTTATACAAGATAACCCATGTGGGGAATGGCATTTCACAGCCTACGCCATAGAATAAAACACAACCGACCAGTCATCTACACAGGTCAGAAAGAGACAGCCATGTTCCTTACCGTTTCAATTTTCGTTTTGGCATACATCTTCATTGCAACCGAAAAGTTCCCCCGGCACTGGGTGGCTCTCATCGGCGGCGGGCTCCTGATTCTGTTTGGCATCCTCAGTCCCATGGAAGCATTCTCCTACATCAACTGGGAAACTCTTGGGCTGCTTACCGGTATGTTCATCCTGGTATCCATCCTGGAGGAAGCAGGGTTTTTCTCATGGCTGGCGATGCGCGCACTAAAGCAATTTAACTATCGCCCGGTTTCCCTGTTCGTGATCATGATCGTCTTCGCAGCGGTCATGGCCATGTTCATGGATAGCATCACCGTGATGCTGTTCCTCTCGGCGCTCACGCTTCAACTTGGCCGGTTGCTGAAACTCGACCCTGTGCCTTTGGTCATCGCTGAAGTCTGTGCCGCCAACACAGGCGGCTCCGCCACCCTCGTCGGTGACCCGCCTAACGTCATCCTCGGTACCACGCTGGGATTCAACTTCGCAGACTTTGCCATGCACACAGGCCCAATTTCGCTCATAGCCTCTTTACTCCTGCTCGGCATGTTCTATCTAACCAACCGTAAATCGTTGAAGAACGCCCACGATCTGCTGAATGAAGAAACGGTCAACGAGATCGAAGCGCTCCACAAGGAACCCCTGCATGCCCACATGACCCGCATCGGCCTGTTCTGTTTCTCGATTGCCGTCTTCCTGCTCGTCTTCCACACCCCATTGAGTCACCTCACGGGTTTTCACATCAGCGCGGCAATGGCAGCCCTCATACCTGCTGGTCTTGCCCTGGTCGCCATGAAAAACAATGACCGCAGGAAGGCTTTGCTCAAGGTGGATGGTGAAAGTATTTTGTTCTTCGCCGGTCTGTTCGTGCTGATCGGCGGCCTGGAAAAAATGCAGCTTTTCGAGCACCTCGCGGTCGGTTTGTCGAACTGGGTGGCGGACGATCACAGTGCAATGGTTATGGCGCTCCACTGGGTTCCCGGTATCGCCAGCGGCATTGTGGATAACGTTCCGCTTGCCCTCGGAATGAGCTACGTGCTCAAAGACCTGGCCCAAATGCCTGGCGCGCCCGCACTGGCTCTCATGGTTTGGTCATTGGCCCTGGGGGTCAACCTTGGCGGGAACCTCACCCCCATCGGTGCATCGGCCAATGTGGTGGCGTATTCCTTCATGGAAAAGAATCATGGCTCCATCGGCTGGAAGCGTTGGCTGACCGTTGCCGTCCCTCCTACACTGGCCATCATGATCTTTGCCTCATTAAGCCTGCTATTCAAAGGGCAAATCGGTTGGTTCTAATTTATTCCATGCAGATCCAGATTGCAGTCTGATTATCTCTAAAAAGAAAAATGGCAGGTCAAGACCAATCCTGCAATTTAGCGAACGCAACTAAACGAAAGAAAAGAGGAAAAGAGAAATGAAAAAAGGTATCAAAAAACACTGGATATACATTCTCATGGTGACCTTGTTGGTTGCATTGGCCGTTGTCACGCCCGTCTTCGCCGATGACGGCGGTCCCACCACCGATCAGGTGAATGACCTGACGCTGGGCATCAACATTATGTGGATGATCATCGGCGGTTTTATGGTGTTCTTCATGCAGGCAGGTTTCGCTCTCGTCGAGACCGGCTTCACCCGCAACAAGAATGTTGCCCACACGATGATGATGAACATCATGGTGTTCTGTGTGGGAGCTGTGGGGTATTGGTTGACTGGTTTTGCCTTCCAGTTTGGAGGCGTGAACCTGCCGTATCCTGAAGTGAGCACTGCCGGGGCCATCGCTGGTGAATGGGCACATTCCCCCATCACACTCGGTGATTGGACTGGTCAACTCGCCGCGCCGCTGATCCGTTTTGGTCAGCATGGATTTTTAGGCGGAAGCGGTTTCCTGCTCGCTGGTCTTGGAGCGAATACCGGCGTGCTGGCGTTCTTCCTATTCCAAATGGTCTTTATGGATACGGCTGCAACCATCCCCACCGGTTCGATGGCAGAGCGCTTAAAGTTCATCGGCTTTGTATTGATGGGTCTTTGGGTCAGCATGTTTATCTACCCTGTCGCCGCAGGATGGGTTTGGGGCGGCGGCTGGCTTCAAAATATCGGTCGCAGCCTTGGGCTTGGAAATGGCGCAGTCGACTTTGCTGGTTCGGGTCCGGTACACATGATCGGCGGCGCGATTGCCCTTGCAGGTGCAATCGTAATCGGTCCTCGCATTGGCAAATTCAACAAAGATGGCTCTGCAAATACCATTCCTGGTCATAACATT
>JAEURI010000115.1 GCA_016789225.1 Anaerolineales bacterium | reverse complement strand
AAAGTTTATACGAGGCATCCTGGTATCCAGGCCTGAGAGATAATGGCCTTCTGCTTGCAAGACGCCTTCAGGAGATGGGCTATGTCGGACATTTTGACCTGGACTGCATTGTACGCGACGATGGGCATCTATTTTTTCTGGAAATAAACGCGCGCCGCACAGGGGGAACCCATGTGCATGACTTTGCAAAACATTATTATGGTTCCGACTATATTCAACAAGCTTCTTTTCTAAGCTATGAGGCAATGGATTCTGGTACCATCACCGACCCGCAGGAATTGATCACTGTCCTGGAGGATTATCTCTTCCCAATCAATGGAGATGACCACCACGGCTTGGTCATAACCATCACCCGGGCGCTTCACAACCGACGTTTTGGCTGTATCGCCGTAGCCCGGACGAGTCAACAAGCTCTGGAACTTCAGCAGAATGTGCTGACACGAATTCAACAATATTGTTCAAAATAATCTCGTAGTAAAGCTTAAAAACATCAGCCGCCTAAGTGTACAGGCGGCTGATGTTTTTCTTAACCTATTTTGCGGGTTTAATCACACCGACATCGGCTGGTGCGCCGCCGAATAGACTGATATCCCTGCAGGATTGCCTGTCAACACGCAATAGGATGACATCATTGGTCGTTACGTCAACCTGGATGATCGTATCAGCTTGGTATGTGGAGTCTACGGTCAGTTTCAGGGTGACCTGATTTTGTAAGGGTAGATTATCAACACAGACTGTCTTGTCCGGGTGTTCTCTCCCTTCATCTATCGCACGTAAAAGGGCACAAGTATTTGGGAGATCGACCGTACCTGTGTTTTTCACGGTAACAAATGCGTTTGTCACTTCGCCCATTCCATTTAGGATGTCCAGACTGGTGTTACACCCGAGAATTTCTACAGCAACAGATTGAATTATCGGCTGGGTAAATGTTTGGGTGGGCAGAACAGGTGTAATGGTCGGGGTTGGAGGCGGAAGGGTTGTTTGTGTAGGCGTAATCTGTACGATAGTTGTTATATTTGGAGTGATCGTCAAAAGCGATGGTTGAATAATTAAAGGAGTTGGCGATATGATATTGGGTGTGGATGTAGGAAAGGGAGATTGTATAGGGATGGCTATGGAGGGCGTTCCCAGTGTATCGCAGCTTGTAATGATAAATACCAGAAAGAGGCAAAAATAACTTTTGTTCATTTTTATATTATACATCTCGTTATGCTATAAGGAATTAATAAATAACCAGGTGGGCTTTCTACTTGTGCCTATTAAGGATTTCCGATCAACTAAACGGACCGATTTTCTGAGTTTAAGACACTAATTGTTTTAAATAACAAATGATTTCTTTGATTAACCCTAATATTTTTCATTTTAATAGCCGAAATTCGTCTTTGGAACTAGTCATTTTATACGAGTAAATTGCTTTTTTAGCGCATTCCTTGCGTATAAGCGTATTTAAGCGATATAATAATAAGATACAATATAGGATATATGTCATCTCTTAAGCAAGCATTATTTTGGTTGTCTTTTTACCTAGCCGCAATCTTTGTTTTGGCCCAGTTTGATTATTCTGACTCGCCTATCATTGATTTTGCGAAATATTTTTATTTTACAGTAATGGTATGCGTACCATTCACTGTGTTTTTTCCAAAAATTACAAAAGTAAATGTTATGGTGCCGGTTGTGTTTTGGGGGGCAATTTATTTTATTTTATTGCAGACTCTGGATCGTGTTGCGTCGGCACCAAATACCTCATTTGCAATTGTATTATTAGAATTTGTTCTTTTGGAAATCGGTGTTTGGATTGCTTATCAACTTGCAGATGGTATTAGCCACGCAGAGTCTATTCTGGATGCTATGGCTTTGGGAGCATTTCCAAACCGGGTGCAAAACATTGAGGAAGTGACCAAGCAAATCAAGTTAGAGATTACCCGCAGCCGCCGATATCATCGTCCTTTGAGTTTGGTGATTCTGACTTTAGGTTCATCTAAAGGTATTGCCTTCGATAAGCTATTGCTCAATATGCAGCATGATATTATGAATCGATTTTCCCTTGCTCGTGTTGGGCAAGTAATAGACGAACATATTCGCCAGACCGACATTGTGATTCGTGACCATCGAAATCGCTTCCTGGTTTTGTGTCCTGAAACAAATTATGAAAGTTCGTTGATTCTTGCATACAGGATTAGCAACGCTGTGAAGGCTAGTGCAAATGTGTATTTGTCATATGGTGCTGCTGCATTTCCGGACGATGCGTTGAATTTCGATGATCTTATGGATGTAGCCATGGGCAGGCTTGTGCCCCTGATGTCAAAAGAAGAGGCACATGAGGTCCTCGAGTCGAATAATGATCCAGCAGTATAATTTTTTTGTTCTTGCATTACTTGGAGATATTTTCTATGACTAGCAAGGGTTATGAGTGGGTTAAAAAATTCGATCCCAATAAGCGAATATTTGTCGGAGAGTCTTATTTGCTTGCTAAGCGAATCATGGATTTAACTCTTGTATTTCTGGCTATTCCAGTATGGGTACCGGTAATATTGTTGATCATGTTGATCATATTTATTAGTTCGCCTGGTGCCCCTGTTATTTATACAAATAAGCGCGCTGGCAGAGGCGGAAAGCCCTTTTTGTTTTACAAATTTCGCACCATGGTACCCAATGCTGATGCCTTGAAGGAGAAATATAAGCATTTGAATGAATTGGAATGGCCTGATTTTAAGATCACAAATGATCCGCGTGTAACAGGAATAGGCAGAATCCTTAGAAAAACTAGTTTGGATGAATTACCACAAATCTTCAACGTGATTATTGGTGATATGAGCCTTGTTGGCCCACGTCCAACAGACTTCGGGCCTGATGCCTATACTCTCTGGCATACTGAGCGTTTGGATGTATTACCAGGTATGACTGGCTTATGGCAGGTGACAGCCAGAGGATCAGTTAATATGGACGAGCGGACACGTATGGATATTGCGTATATGGAACGTGCCAGTATTTGGTTGGATATAAATATTTTATTCCGTACTTTTGCAACACTCTTGAATCCACGCGGCACTGTCTAATATGTTATTCTCGTGGTACGAGAAGGTTTGTGCCGATTTCTTAAAGCGTAAAGGTGACTAAATGGAAATTACTCTATATTTACAAGTTTTTCGAAGAGGATGGTGGATTATCCTTGTTACAACCTTGATTGCCGCCAATGTTTCCCTGTTGGTTTCATATTTCACAGCCCCGGTTTACGAAACCAGTGCCAGATTTATCGTAAGCCCCAATGCGGGTATATTCAGCAGCAGCTGGGATATTGTTTCAAGTTTGGACACCCTGGATAGACGGTCGATTATTAATACCTACAAGGAATTGCTGGCAAGCGAAACTGTTTACGGAAAAAGTCCCGAGATCCAGAAATTGGGTTCCGATTTTGTTGCCGACGAATACAAAATTTTGGTTGTGGTGGTTCCTGATACAAATATATTACAACTGACCGTGGAAGGGCCGGATCCCAACGGTGTAGTGCTTGTAGCAAAGGCAGTTGCATCGGAAGCGGTCGACTACATTAATGAACTGTATCCCGTTTATAATTTCAGCCTTCTGGACAGCCCGGAATTGCCGGTCGCGCCGATTCGACCCGTACCTCTCAATAATGCCGGTTTAGCCGCCATCCTGGGCGCACTGATCGGTGTTGTCCTTGCCTTCTCCCGCGAACAGTTACAAAACACGATCGAAAAACTGCGAGAACGCTCCATCATCGATGTCGCCTCTTCTGCTTTTACACGCCAGTATTTCGAACGCAGGTTAAGGGAAGAGATGACCCGCCAAATTGATTCGGACTTGTCCATTGCCATCGTAAATTTCCGCGGGCTTGAAGAAGTGGCAAACATCCTTCCCCAACCGATCGTGGATCGGCTCATCAACGAACTTACCCAATCATTGAAGGGCGAATTGCGAAGCCGTGATCTGGTGGGGCGTTGGGATAGAGCACAACTGGCCGTTCTTTTGCCTTCCACCCCCGGCTCTGCCGTAGAGTCGACTTTTAAGCGCATCCACTCCTACCTTGCCAAGTCCATCTCAGTGGACAAGGCTGGCGATATGGTTGTCCTGCCCGATCCATGCATTGGCGTGGCATCTCGCGATCAGTTCGACAATTTTGAAGAGTTGGTCAAACGGGCGGAACAGGCGGCAGAAAAAGCTTCATCGTTCGAAGAAGCAACCGTAACATTCTTATCGAAGCCTTTCTTATACACAAACGAAGGGTGATCTTCAATTTTTCTTTATTCCCGGCCTGGAATGGATGTTTCTTCCGAGTTTTAAATGAGGATAGATTTATGCGAAATTTAATTGCTTTAATAACCGTCTTTGTTTTGATGTTTTCTTTATTTGGAAATGTACCGGCTGCCAATGCCAGTACGAATGCGGAGGGAATTTCCGCACCGGCAAATCAGGAAGCAGACAATGTATTTACCTTCAAGGATCTTGGTTATTCTGAAAGAATCATGGTCGGGCCGTACGATTCGATAAGGATATTTTTCAGCACACCGATCAACTGGAGACTAACCACCGGCAGCAAGATGTTATTGAAGTTCAACACCTCGTATTCCGGGGCTAATATCGGCGGGTCGTTCGTGGGCGGCACCTTGATTGTTTATTTCAATGGAACCATTTTGGAAACCGTGTTTCTCGACCAGGTAGGCCCTGTAACATTGGAGTTGGATATCCCGCCTGCGGCATTGGTGTCGAATCAAGGGGATGGCCGTCATTTTATCAATTTGTTCTTCGATGCAAGCATTAATTGCGATGTGGAAGACGTAAATTCGAGCGTAGTGATCGGCGAAGACTCGGAAATTAGCTTGCAGTATTTGGAGGTCTCGCCTTCCCTGGATCTGAGCAGATTCCCGGAGCAGTTCTATCAGCCCGGCGCCCTATTCGGCAATGCGACTACGATCGTTGTGCCGGACAAACCCTCGGTCATGGAGCTTCAGTCTGCGATTGCGGTCTCTGCCAGCCTGGGGTCTGTGACCAATGGTCAGTTGCCGATCAACCTGTTGCCGGTTGGTAAATTGACAGATGCTTT
Source organism: Anaerolineales bacterium (assembly GCA_016789225.1). Classification (GTDB taxonomy): domain Bacteria; phylum Chloroflexota; class Anaerolineae; order Anaerolineales; family Villigracilaceae; genus Villigracilis. Next base: position 10,379 of record JAEURI010000115.1, on the reverse strand, counting down.
GCGAACGAATAATAATTTGATCTTTGTCGGCCTTCCATCGAGTTTCCCCATCCTTCAAAATGTCGATCTGCCGGTGCCTGTAACAGGCAATAAATTGTCGGTTTCCGGCGCGGCTGAAGACGATGGCATTATTCAACTGGCAATGTCTCCATGGAAGCAAATGGGCGTTGTTATGTTTGTCAGCGGGAATACTGAGGCGGCTGTTTCCAAGGCAGGTTCGATGATCGGTTTTGATACCATCATTCCAAGCTCAAAGTCGAATGTGGCTGTTATTAGCAATGTAAACCCCAACACGAGCGCGATCCCGATCGCAGAAACCAGGACATTTGCCGAACTGGGCTACGATCTTACAACACTGGGAGACGAGGGTGGACAGTATTTTTCGTATAGTTTCCCAATCTCTTCGGAGCAGGCATCTTCAACTGGTGCTTATCTGGATCTGGTCACCTCCCATTCAAATCTTCTAAAACTCGATCAAACCGGTGTTTCCATATTTTTAAACGGTCAGGTTGTGAGCAGCCTTGAGTTCCAGGAAGGAAACGAACAGATCACAACAACCAGAATCGAAATCCTGCCTAATATTCTGCGCCGCGGGAAGAACATTCTTGAAGTTGTTAGCGACTTGAGGCCGAATAACGATTGCGCATCCCAGGAATTAAATGGTAGTTGGGTTGCCATTAGTGAGTATTCGACTCTCCGCGTCCCGGTTACAGATAACACCTTTGACATCGGCGGCTCCCTGGATCTTCAGAACTTTCCAGAGTTTTTCCTGTCGAGCGATAATTTGAGCGAACTCGCATTTATCCTTTCCAAGGATGACACTTCGGCATGGAATGAGGCATCCCAACTCGCTTATTCGCTTGGCAATTTGGGAAGTGTTATCCTCCCGGACCTTCGGGTTGCTTATGGCGACGATATTCCCGAAGACGTGCTGAATACCCGAAGTTTGATCCTTATTGGTCGCGCCAGCCAATTGCCGATTATCGGCGAGTTAAATGAACTTCTCCCGGCGCCCTTTTTGAATGGGCTTGACGAGGCGGTTCAGCCGACCATGCTGGTCAATTATCGGCTCCTGCCGGGTGTAAGTGTTGGATACATTCAGGTTCTGCCGTCTCCTTGGAATGCAGAAGGCGCAATTCTCGCCATTATGGGAAATACCGATCAAGGCGTTCCCATGGCGGGGCAGTCCCTACTGTCTGAGACTCTTGCTCCGAAACTTCAGGGAAATTTTGCAATCGTATATGGCGACGATTTGATATCCACAGATACCCGTCTCGGGCCGACCAAGGATGGCCTGGCCGGTCAGCTCCCGCCGGAGATTGTGACGACGCCGGAGGAGAATCTCACCCCGGCAGCCGAGGAAAATGCGATCGAGCAACCATCTGGGGAAGTGGAAGCGGGCGTAAATTGGATTTTGCCGGTTATTGTTATCAGTACCCTGTTGATCCTCATTATCGTTTTTGTGGTCATGCGTAGAGAGACCAAGTTAAAGATCGTCGAAAAGCCGGAGCAAGAATAATTTAATGGCCGTCCTGTCCATTGCTTTCTGGCTGTTGGCCCTCTTTGTTTTATATACGTATGTCGGCTACCCTTTTTTGATAGCCCTATTGGCGAAGGTATTTGGAAAACCGGAAACGTACGGGCCGTATTTTCCCGCGATAACGTTGATGATACCCGCCTATAACGAAGAAGCCTATATTACCCAAAAGCTCGACAACTCCTTGACGCTAGATTACCCACGCGAGAAACTGCAAATCCTTGTGGTTGCAGACGGTTCTTCGGACAAAACAGCCGACATCGTAAGGCAATATGCCGAACGATCAGTCGAGTTGAGTTATATTCCCGACCGTAACGGGAAAATGGCGGCTATTGTGCGCGCCATGGATTTCGTTCGAGGCGAGATCGTAGTTTTTTCCGACGCGAATAACATGTATGAGGAAAAGGCTTTGCGCGAATTGGTGGCTCCGTTTTCCAACGGGAAGGTTGGAGCCACCACCGGCGCAAAGCTTATTATTGAGGACGGGCGCGACCTCAGTTCGGCGGAAGGGCTGTATTGGAAGTACGAGTCCGGTGTCAAAAAGAATGAAACCGCCATGGGTTCGACCGTCAGTTCGGTCGGTGAAATCATGGCGGTGAGAAAGAATCTGTTTGTTCCGCCAAAAGGGAAAATTATCAATGATGACCACTACATTATCCTTGATTTGCTTCGGCGGGATTATCGCGTGGTTTACGTTCCCTCGGCGCGATCCTTCGAGTATGTTTCCAAGACCGCCAGGGATGAGGTGGAACGCCGGACAAGGATGAATGCGGGGTTGTATCAAACAATTTCGATGTCGGGCCGCCTTCTCCCCAGGCGATTGATCCTTATCTGGCAGGTTTTGTCTCACAAGTATTTCAGGGCCTTTGTGCCTTTTGCTCTTCTTTCCCTGGTTATTCTGAATCTGATCATTGTTCTGTTCGCGCGCGAGCCGCGCGGGTCGCTGATTTTGTTGACGCACCCCTACGGGTTGGTTGCCCTGGCCTTGCAGTTCGTTTTTTACGGGTTTGCCATTCTTGGAAATTTATTCACCTTTACAGGCGTGTTGGGGAAGTTGTTTTATATTCCCACGTTTTTAGTGAACTCGAATATTGCCACCCTGGCAGGCTTCTTTAGTTTTATCACAAACAAGCAATCCCATATCTGGACGCGGGTTGCCCGGTAACGTGTCTGCCCGCATTTGAGTCACGGGTTATTTTCAAGAATAGATAAGGAAACGTGTATTATGAATGCTGTGAATGCTGTACTGAATTTGCCTGCTCAATTTGGTGTGTATAACCCTGTGCGGCTTGTCAACCCGGGCATGTTGACTGTTCTGAATTATCATCGAATTGAAGACCCTCATGCTCCAGGCTTTCATACGCTTAAGATCAATGTCAGCGCCACGCCCGAAGAGTTTGCCCTTCAGATGGACTACCTGAAGGAATACTATCACGTGATCGGGTGTGATACCCTGGTCTCTTTCTTAAGGGGCGAGGCCACCCTGCCGTCGCGCGCGGCGCTGATCACCTTCGACGATGGGTACTATGACAATTATTCAAATGCCTATCCGATTTTGGCAGAGCGGGAGCTTCCGGCGATTATCTTTCTTACAACGGGTTACATCGGCGAAAGTAAAGCCTTCTATTGGGATTATGTTTCCTATTGTTTTTATTACACCGCGAAGAAGAGCGCACACCTGCCCCTGATTGGCGATTGCTCCTGGGACGATGAACCGTCTCGTGAACAGGTCTTGCACCGATGGATAGAGGCCGCCAAGCTTGTTCCTGACACGCAAAAAAAGGAATATGTAAATCAAATAAGCGCGATTCTGGAGGTTGAAGTCCCTGAACAGGCGTATGAAGGACTTTACTTAAACTGGGATCAGGTCCGGGCTATGAGTCGAAGCGGTTTGATCGAATTTGGGGCGCATACGGTGACGCATCCGATCTTGACCCGAGTCCCGATCGAGCAGGCTTCTTTTGAGATTTGCGAATCCAAGCGAAGGATCGAAGAGGAAACAGGCAAGGTGGTCACTGCTTTGGCTTACCCCAATGGGGGCCAGGCGGATTTTTCACAACCCGTCATGCAGGCTGCCAGGGATGCAGGTATTGAGGTTGCGTTCAGTTTATTGCCCGGCCCAACCCGATACTCGACTGTTAGGAAAAATGCATTCTCTGTCCGTAGGATCTTTTTGTCTTATTATGATACATTTCCGCGCTTTGTGGCTAAACTTTCCGGCTTGGCGCGACTCTTAATATTGTTTTGTTTAATCGATTGCCTTACGCATTTTGGGGCGGTTCAGAATCATTGCGTATGGTGGTAAGCAGACTGATCTAGCCTTTTGTGAAGAACGCTCAAGAATGTTGGACATGGTGAGCCGGTTGGAAGGTATGATGTTATCGATCTCATCATGATCCAACGGTTTTTATTTCAAGGATGAAATTAATGGATTCCCCCATAAATAGGACTTTGAATAACAAGGCTGGCGCAGTTGTTCTGGCGTCCAGTTATACCGCGCTTGCCGTCGTAAGGAGTTTGGGAAGGCAGGGCGTTCCGGTGTGGATATTGGATGACCGCAGGTCGCCCACCCGTTTTTCCCGCTATGTGCAGCGCAGGTTTAGCCTGCCCGCCAATGGAGACGAACAAGCCGATTTGTTGATCTCGATTGCAAAGGAACATGGCCTGGAGGGCTGGTCGCTTTTTCCGGACGGGGACAAGGGCGCCTCGATGATTGCGAAAAATTATGAGCGGTTGGCGGCTCATTATCGCTTAACCACCCCGACCTGGGACATCTTGCAATGGGCGGTCGATAAAAAGATGACCTATCAATTGGCCGATGAGGTGGGCGCTGCGTATCCCCGGGTTTTTTATCCTAAAACCAAAGAGGACGTCAAGTTGATCGACGGCAAGTTCCCGATGATCGTCAAGCCCATTCATCATCAGGGAGGGGATGCTTTCTCAAATGGCCGCGCCTGGCAGGCCAGAGATATTGATGAACTGACCCAAATTTATGATGAAATGACCCGCATCGCGGACCCCTCCGTGATCTTGATCCAGGAAATGATACCGAGCGGTCCCGGAACTCAATACTCCTATTCGGCCCTATGTGTGGAGGGCGCCGTCAAGGCGGAAGTGTTTGCCGAGCGAATACGGCTGACCCCCGCCAAGTTTGGCGTAAGCGCCTACGTGGAATCGTTCGATTTCATCGACATCAGAATGGCATCCCAAAAATGGCTGGAGAAAATCCGCTACACCGGCCTGGTTGAAATCGAATATATGCTGGACAAGCGCGATGGCGTTTATAAAATGCTGGATGTGAACACCCGCCCGTGGGGCTGGATTGCGATGTGTGCGTATACCGGTGTGGACTTTCCCTATTTGATGTGGACATTATCCCAGGGTGGCGTCGTTGAAGAAGTACGAGGCCGCGGAGGCGTGGGCTGGTCGCGCACTCTCTTCGACCTGGCGGCCATGTTCGAGCTTGTCATGTCGCGTTCGGCCATCTCTCCCTTTAAATTCATCGGCACCTTGTGGCGCGCAAAACATGAGATGTACATCGCCGACGATCTGAGACCGGCGTTTATGGAAATTTTTCAGTTGATCGCGCGGGCCTATCGGAAGGTATTAAAGATCCTTGGGCTTTACAAGCCTTGAGTAGACGTTCAATATATCCCTGGCGATGGGCTCCCATGCAAAGCGCGTTTCTGAAAGATGCTTTGCGTAGGCGCCCATTTCTTTTGCGAGGCCGGGGTTGTCGATGATTTTCAAGATGGCCTCGGCGAGTTCGGCGGGCGCTTCCGGCGGGACGAGGAAGCCGCTCTTGCCGTCATCCACAGATTCGGGGAAGCCGCCCACATTCGTGGCGACAACCGGCTTGCCGAATGCATAAGCGACCTGCAGCGCGCCGCTTTGCGTGATGCTCAGATAGGGGTAGACCGCAACCGTTGCCAGTTGCATCAGCGGCCCGATCTCTTCAATATCCAGATAGCGGCTGTCGAAGATGACGACATCCGAAAGGTTTAGGTCCGCGACCATTTTATGCAGCAGGTTCATGTCGATGAAGCGGGACGGCATACCGGCGATGATCAAACGGGCGTTCGGGTTGTGCGCATGAACGCTCTCGAAAGCCTTTATCAGGTCGGGGATGCCTTTGCTGGGGGTTACGTTCCCGAAGAATAAAACCACCAGATGCGAGTCGTCGATGCCGTATTTTGTTCGCAGCCTTTCGCCGATGATTATGCTCTGATCTGTATCGGGAAAAATTTGTTCGTTGCCGTGCGGGATGCTGTGCAATCTCTCCATGGGGATGTCGAACATGGATTGAAATTTGGCGACATTGGATTCGCCGTGTAAAAAGATCGCATCGAATGACCGAAAGGCGGTAATGTACAGCGCATCGCTCCAGCGGTTGAACAAATTCCTGCTCACTTCCCTCATCTCGAACTCGTGACAGACCTGCCCCAGGATGATCCCGTTGCGTTTGAGGATCGAATAAAAGAACGCCTCAAGCGGAAATTTGGCGGTTCCAAATTGAATGACATCGGGTTTCAGCTTTAGCAGATGATTGGTAAGGCGCACCCACTGCCACACAAACTGGATGGCACGAAACGCCCGGCGTGTGTTCCAGAAAATTTTTCTTCCGAGCGCTTCCAGGGCATTGCGCGGAAGCTCGGCCAGCAGCGGGTCGGTTTTAAGTGACCATAGCTCCATGACCGGCTCGACCTTGAAGTTGTGCGGAAAATTTTCCAATTCATATTCCCTGGCCGTCGCCAGCGTCACATCGGCGCCCATGTTTGCCATGGCCGTACACATTTGATAGGAATAATGGATCATCCCGCCCATGCCGCGTTGTTCGACAAGTACAATTTTAAGTTTAGCGCCCATGCTGTATCAACTCTTCGTAAAGATTGGAAATTGTTTCGACCTGATTTTCGATATTGAATTTGCTGTGTGCGATCCCAAGCCCGGCCTCCGCCATCGCCTCTCTGACTTCGCCCTGCCTGATCAGCCGTAGACAGCTTTCCACAAGCTGATGCGGTTTCGCAGGTTCCACCAGGATGCCGTTCTTTTCGTTTTCGACGATTTCCGGGACGCCGCCCACACTGGAGGCAACGATGGCCTTGCGCGCAGCCATGGCCTCGATTAGCACGGTGGGCAGGGCGTCGATCAGGGTGGGGAGCACAAAAATATCCCCAGCCAGCAGAAGGTCTGGAATGTCGTTTCTCTGCCCAGCAAAGGTGACGTGTTTATCGACGCCGAGCGACCGGGATAGCTCTTTTAGTGTTTCGCCATAGTTCCCATCGCCGACAATAAGATAGTGTGCATTGGGGGCCTCGGCCAAAATGCGGGGCATGGCCTCGATCATATACTGTATGCCTTTAGGCTCCCTGAGAACCGCAACGGTCAGCAGGACGCAGGCGGTATCCGGAATATTGAGCGATTTGCGGCTGGCCTTTTCGGTCGCCCTGCCTGGATGGAAATTCGTCAGGTCGATTCCGTTATAGATCGTAACCATCTTTTTTGCCGCGATATTTCCGTGTTTGATGTGATGCTCCCTGGCGCTTTCTGAAACGGAAATGATGCGGGTGCAAAAATATTTGAGGCTGGCCCATTCGATCCGGCTGCGCCAATATTCGGTCCCTTTTTGAGGGGCGCCCAAGGTATGCAAAGTTGCCACACTGGGAATCCCCAGCATGGCGGCGGCGATATTGCCAAAGACGTTGGCAAATTCCAGTTGCGTGTGAATAATGTCCGGTTTGTGTTCCTTGATGTACTGGACGATCCTGGGTAGATTTCGAGGGTGGCGAAGGTTTGGGATGTGAAGCAGGTCAACAGGAATCCCGATGCGTTCCAATTCCGCTGCAACTGGATTCCCTTGCTTTATCTGAAGCGCACATGCACGCAGATCAAATTTACTTCGGTCGAATTTTTGCATGATGGAGAGGGTCATTCTCTCGGCGCCGCCGTGCCCAAGGCCGTCGATGATCCACAGAATTTTCTTTTTCACTTTGACTCTGCCCTTTGGACGTTCAGGTTGATCCCTACGGTTTGGAATGCGGTCACGATGGCGCTTCGTTCGATGAACCATGCGGTTCCGATATAGCCAACCGCTCCAGCGCATACGACGACGATCAATTGAACCAGGGGCGAAGTACCTGCGGTCAAATAAAGGGCAGGTACCGCAAATGCGGCCAGCCCGATCCCGCATACGAATGCCGTTAGTTCCCTTACGACCTCGATAAAGGTCAATTTCAGGAAGTGTTTTGCCACGAAATACCTGAGGATGTCCGATACTATGCTTGCAGTCAGGTGTGCAAGAGCGACGCCCACCAGGCTGTATTGCGCGCCTATCCATAACAAAAGGATGCGAAGGGCAAACATGGGTATGCTCATTTTAATTAAAATATCCGGCCGACCAATCGCCTTGTAGATATCCCCAACATGAAAGCCGATGGAAACGACCCACACATACAGACTCAATATCCGCAGGATCGGAATAGCGTCCAGCCATTGTTCGCCAAACGCCACCCGGATCAACGGATCGGCGGCGATGACCATGCCGAGGCAAAGCGGGGTGACGAGCAGTTCGACGTAGCGCAAGATCAACAAAAAGCTCTTTTTCAATGCATCGATCTGGTTTTGCAGGGAGGAGAAGGCGGGGAATAGCACCGCTGTCATGATCCAGAGAATATGCAGCACGAGAGTTTGAGGGAGTTTATAGGCAAGCGTGTAAATGCCCAGCGCCGCCGGGGTGTAAAGCAGCCCGATGACGAAATAATCGAAGCTGTCTTCCCAAATGGACATGGCATTGTTCCCCATGATCGAGAGCCCGTATTTGAACATGTCCCTGGCGATGGTGGTGTCCCACGAAAACGAGGGCCGCCACGGCACGATGATCCATAAAAGCAGAGATGAAAAGGCAACTCCTATAATCTGGCCGAATACCAAGGCCCATACTCCGAACCCGGTCACTGCAAGGCTGATTGATATCACCGCTTTTACGATGGTACTTCCTAGCTCAGGAATAATTTTCTTTCGGAAGTTAAGCTCCTTTTGAAGAAGTACGTTTTGGACAGATCCGAAGGATGTAATTATGAAGGTCAATCCCAGAAGCTGTAGTACGGATGTAACCTGCGGTTCCTTGAAAAACAGCGCTGCATATGGAGCAATAAGGAAGATGGCTATCGTTAGGATTGTTCCTGCCACGACGTTCAAAATGAAGGCAATATTAGCCGATTCTTGAATGCGTTCCCTTTTCTGGATCAGAGCTGCGCCCAGACCCAGATCGTTTACCACTGAGAGGTAATCCATGGTGAGAGTTGCAAGGGCAACCACCCCGAAATGTTCCGGCGCGAGAAAGCGGGCCAGAATCGAGATTGTGACCAAGTTTAAAATTTTAGCCAACCCAAACGATAAATAAGTCCACCCCATCCCTCTGGCTGCCTTTTTTTTCACGTCCTGATATTGATTTTCCTCGTGAGCGGTCACTTTTTAGTAACCCCATATAGCGATTTAATTTTACTTATGACCGGCGTGCCGTCTGCAATTGAGATCATCGCCATGGCGAGACCGATCAGGATCCAGATGTAGCGGAAGAATATTCCGTGCAGGAAGATGCCGCTGATTAAGAACGTAGTAATGGACATTCCCAACGCGCTTGTCCACGATGGCCAGTCTGTTTGGATGGAATAGGTATTGAACTTCTTTCTTATCCTATAGATTTCCAGAAACAACGTTACGAAGAAAAGCAGGAAGGCCAGGAAGCCCACCAGTCCCGTTTCTGAAAGAATTTCGACATAGAGCGAGTGCGCAAATCTTGAGTCCGCTGCGTAGTCGATATTGGTGGCGTTCGATTCTAGGCCGAGATTGGTGGCGAATTCCCAATAGCGCAGCCCGTAATTTCCGAACCCCACTCCAAAAATTGGGTTTGCCCTGAACATAGCGAGACCGGTCAGCATGACTGCCCGCCTTTGGGCGAAAGATTCATCCTGGCTTACAGCTGCCTCTTCGTTCGACGAGAAAAAGACGTTCAAAGTTTGGAAGCGTTGGGAGTAACTTGCAGGTAAAACCGACAGCAGGCTTATAAACAAAAGCATGCCAACAACAATGATTGCTGGCTTGACCTTCATGTCGACGGCCAGCAGGGGGGTAATTGCGACCAGGGCAACGATGGCGCCACGGCTGCCTGTGTAGATCATAGCAAGCAAAATGGTGAGCAGGGAAATGACGATCACTGCTTTTTTTGCGTTGGTATGTTTTTGTCGCAGATAATATAGTACGAAAGGCAGTGAAGAAACCAGCACCTGCCCCCACAAATTGGGTTCTTCGATGGGACCGCCATAGCGCAATTCTCCATTCGAAACTTGACCAAAAGCGCTGTATCTCGCCATGTAAAAGAACGTTTCTTCCGAACCGGTCGAGACCTTGAATACTCCCATTGCCGCTAGTATGGTTAGGGTGACGATAAGAACGAGAATGCCCTTTCTTAAATGCTCTTCCGTGGTCAGGGTAATGTAAATACAAACCCCTACCAGTATGTCTTTTGTAATGTCTAATATGACATCGAATGCATTGCTTTTATCCGGCGACACGATGACGGAGACGATAATCGCAAGGTAGAAAGCTATCAACGTCCACTCCAGCCTGGACGGAGTGGGGAAGCGGTTATATCTTCCGGTTTTCAATATGTAGTTAATCAGCACGCTACCAATGGTGATCGCGATCAGAGGCCTGTTGATGCTTGGCATATCGTGTTCTGAAAGAATATCCGAAATGCTTGTAAACACCGAGATAATTAGAATGTAAGCGCCGATTTCAGGTTTTTGCATGATGATGATCATCACAAATATCCCCGCAATCC
>JAEURI010000169.1 GCA_016789225.1 Anaerolineales bacterium | reverse complement strand
TTCATATAGCTGGAAAATTCAAACCCATCTTCATAGATCCCGAATAAAGTGGGATGACGTTTCGTAAGCCCTAGTCTTGCTGCAAACTCGATCGATGCCACTTCAAAAGATATCTTTTCTTTGCTTCTACGGTAGGAGAAGCCTGCATAAAAACGCAGGTCTTCACCAACGGTGTCATCATATTCTTTTAGTGCAACACTCAGGTCCGATTGTCGGGTGAAGATATCGTAAAACGATCCAACAGAGGCGATGCCAAGATTGATCAGATCGCCGGTGCTCTCAAACCCATGCGCAGCATCTCCTATAAGCAGCACATGGTTCAAATAGAATGTCGGCGCACGAACTTGTTCGAACCTGCCGGCATATCCAGCTTCCCAGGCTGCATCCAACTCCTGTTTTGATTCCACAAACCGACCGAAAAAACTCTCGTTCAAAACCTTCAGGCACGGTAGATCTACATCTGCACTATGCTTAATCAGGATGCTGATTTCTTCCGTTGGTTGACGCATCGCTGTGGTGACAATGCGAAATTTTTCAGATGGGTGATCAGCCAGATTGTCGACAAAAACATTGGATGCCCAAAAACGATCACCACCCGAAAATTTTTCGCGCAAGACGCCTTTGGACGGAAGGCGGTAGGCATACCAATTGTCTAAAAACGTCAGACCGAACTCATTTTCATCAAAATCGGGATGCGCCTTGGACATAAGTCTGCGGGTTTGGCTGTTGATACCGTCCGCACCCAATAAGAGATCAAAGGGCAGGTCTCCCAAATCGGCTTCCCTGCAAATATTATTTTTTAAATCGATGTCCTCAACACGGGCGTTGAAATAAATAGGGATTCCTTCTTCAACGACCCGCTCATAAAGTTTAGTAATGGCATGGTTTCTCCAGTGAGAATAGACACCCTCCTGTGAAGAGGGGAATTCGAATTCCCTCCCAAAGATACGTTTATGGATAACCACGCCAAAGAATTCAGACCGCTGTGAACTGATTCCTTCCCATACGCCAATACTTTTTAGAATTCTGATCGAAGCGGGTGTAAACACGATCGGAAATGTAAAGCCATGGGTTTGGAGGAATCCCTCCTTCGACTGACGCTCGAGCAGGATGACCTTCTCGAAATGTTCCTTGAACATCAACGCCGCAACCATCCCCACCGGTCCTGACCCAACAATTACCAGACTAGCTCGCTTTTTCGTTGTCATTTTCTCAACCTCTTCATATACTTTCTGAAAATCCCTTAAAAGGATGCCAAAACTCTATCAACTACTATCACTTTACATTTGGCAACCAGGCAATCGTGATATAAACAGTAAAAATTTATCTGTATTGGAGCGTCTCATGAGTTTCTATCTTGAAATAATAAGCGCCGCTGTCGCATATCTACTTGGCTCTATCTCATTTGCCCGAATCGTTACGTATATTTCAACCTCAGGAAAAGATATCACCGAACACGAAATCCCTGTTGATGGAACAGACGAAAGTTACAAGGTCCTATCCATCGGGGCAAATTCTGTCAGCTCCCTGCTTGGGGCAAAATTTGGAATGGTTGTGAGTCTCTTTGATGTTCTGAAAGTATTCCTTCCAACACTATTTTTCAAACTTTCCTATCCCGAACAACCCGCTCTTTATTTGATCGCCGCCACATTCGGCGTCATTGGTCATATATGGCCTATTTATCATCGATTTCATGGCGGTTCAGGGTTCACGGCAATCATGGGCGTACTGTTCGTCATTGATCCAATTGCAATCTTCGTCACATCCATCGTTGGGTTGTTTTTAGGCATGGTTGTATTCCGCAACATGGTCGTTGCCACCCTATCATGGATCTGGCTGCTCATCCCATGGCTATGGTGGCGCACAAACGGCAGCTGGGAACACATTCTCTACAGTCTTGCCATCAATATTCTATTTATACTGGCAATGATCCCAGAAATACAGAATGTCATGACATACAAGGAAAAAGGTAAAACCCTCGAATATGCGATGGGCAACTTGAAATCGAACCCGATGGGGCGCGGAATGCTAAAAATGGCAACGTTCTTTAAAGTAGAGATCAAGTAACAGCGATCAACTCCGTATTGCAATCCGCCTCATCCTACTATCGAGGCGGATTGCTTTTTTCCCAGAATCGGATCTTCGCTGCGAGTCTCTGCATCGCCCTGGTCTGCGGGCTCGAATCAAGGATCATCTTATTGTATTCGTCCATGCGTCCCTGTTTGCGGTATTGCATGGCAAGCCGGATCTCGGGGATCTCCGCGATCATAAATGTGGCAAATAAAATAAACGCATATGCCACTACCGGCAGGTCGTTGTCTACAAACCAGCCCCATAACGCCAGCAGCGGAAACCACAATATCAATGAAGTATGCGGCTGGTTGATGAGAATGGCGATCAGCGTACCAAGCAGCATACAAACGATCAGCCCCAACGGCTCAACCGCCAGCAGACTCCCGAGCATGGGCGAAAGTCCGCGCCCGCCCTCGAAACGGTAGTAAATGGGATAGTTATGCCCGAATATGCAAAGAATGCTGTAAACAAGATGATAGACCTGGTCGGGGAAAAAGAGGCGCAGCAACAAAACCGGGATGAAAGCTTTAAGGATATCCAGCGAAGCGACAATGCCGCCATATTTTTTCCCCAACGCCACCGAAGCGGTTGACGCACCAATCCCGCTGACGGTTCCTTCTTCACCCGTTTCTGCTTTTTTCATCCGGGCTTGATTCAGATCCGCAGCCGGGTTCACCGCACGCGCAACAACCCGCGCGAAAGAGATCGAACCGATGAAGTATCCGGCAATTGCGACAAGGATCAGGCTGATATCCATGAAATATCCTGTTGAAATTTATTCAACGATATGAACCGCGCCCTGATAGCCGTCCACGATCACTTCGCAGTCTTCGGGCAGGTTGCATGCGCCATTGACCGAAACGACGCAGGGAATGCCATACTCACGCGCCACAATCGAACTGTGTGAAAGGATCCCGCCGGATTCAGCGATCACGGCTCCCGCCTTTGCAAAGAGCGGCGTCCACGCCACGTCGGAAAATGGGATGGCGATAATATCGCCTTTAACCACGCGCCCAAAATCATCCGTTGAGCGAACGACCTTCACCCGTCCCTGATAGTATCCCGAAGAAGTGGGAATGCCCATTAATTTTTTCGCGTCGCTTTTCATCAAATCGATGGGCGGAGCGGCGTTTCCGTAAATGATCTCCGGCATGACAATATCGCGGCAGCGTTCGATGCTGTCTTTGTGTGCCTGTATCTTGGCTTTCAACTCGTCCGCATTGGCAGAGCCTTCTACCAGCGCGCGGACTTCTCCCCAGGTCAGATAATAAATATCGTCCCGGGTTCCGAGCGCTCCTTGCTGCGCCAGTCGATCTGCCAGCGTATTGAAATACACACGGAACCAACCATAGGAAGATGTATACATCGAGCTGATCTGCTCACGCAGCATGCGGAAGGTACGCGCACGTTGATAAAAGGGCTTCATCCGCATCCGTAGAAAAGGCGATGCCTTCAAGGTTGCCCAGGTGGTTTTCTGATTGTCTTTGGAATTCGAGGCATGATTCAATGCCATACGAATGATCTTATCGGGCTCTTCGCGCCAGGGTATCTTCGAGAAGTCGTTTCCGCTTTCGCTGAAATGCCCAAAACGCTTGATGAACTCATCCACCCGTTGCAAGAAAGGTGTCGCTTCGGGCATTTGCTTTAATTGCGAATAATCCTGCTTACGTATACTTTCCTGCACACTCTGCGGCAGGTCGTTGAACTTCTTGTGGATCTCATCCAAATGATGATTCGGGTCGAAGTCTTCAACCTCCTGCATGCCGTCGGTCAGGTTGAAATCGACAAATTCGATGTTTACCCGCTTGAGCTGTGATCTCAACATTCCGTTATAAACGTTCATCAGAATGGGGATGACAATATTCTGATATGCCACCAACGTATTGAACTTGAAATGTTCATCGATCTTCGCGAGCAATTCCATTGAACTTGACGATGAAACGTCCTCAGCCTGAGTCTCACGGATGCGCAAAGCGAAATCGGCAAGTTCATTCTTCACCCGGCGGTCATACGTCCAGGCGCGGGCAGCGAACCCAAGGATGCGCGGAATATGCCGAAACGTTTTCAGTGAAGGGCTGAACGGCGGGCGCTTGCTGGTACGTTTGAAACCCAGGAGCATCTCCAAGCCTTCGCGTGGAAAGCCAAGGATCTCAAAGATGGTGCCAATTGAACCCATGTTGAAATAAGCACGGTAATGAAATATCTTTGTCAGGTCTTCGGGTTTGAGGTTGGTCGTGCCCATCAACGAGTCGAACAGACGGATCCAGCCGGTGTTGACCAACGGAATATTAACCGATGCGATCAAAGGTTTGATGATGCCCGGCAGCACCTCGCGCGAGATGCGGTTCGAGTAAATGGGCACATTCGTCAGCGCGGTGATGGGGCGAATTTGCAGCCAGAATAATTTCGACCCGTCGTACGCCCATTCCAGATCGACGGGAGAGCCGTAGATCTTTTGGATGCGGCGAGTCTCATTGGCGATCTCACGGATGACCGGTTCAAATTCCGCCTCCGACTCCGGTTTGGCTGTGAACTGACCCCAGCGATAGATCCAACGCTCGGGCGTGACTCCGTCCTGCATCAGCGCTTCCCCCAGCCCATGCACGGCTTCGATCACCACCTCATCCAAACCGGTGGTGGGATTTTTACTGAACGCCACTCCTGAGATCACCGACGTGACCATCTCCTGGATCAAGACCGCCATCTTTAACTGCCTGCCCGCTTCACCAAGTTTTTTCAAGTACGGCTGGAGCGTTTCAGACTGGGTGGAATTAAGCACCTCACGCACGGCGCTCATCACCTGATCCAATCCCTGCATGTTCGTGCGGCTCAAGAATTGGCCCGCGAATGAAAGCTCCTTGTCATCTTCGAGGTTGGCGGATGAGCGCACAGCGTATAACGTTTCAGCACGAATCTTATCCTTCAACTGATCGCGCAATAGAGCAAACCCTGCCTCCGATTCGCGTTCGATCATTTCGCTCGCGGAATACGTTACGACCAACGTGTGCGGAATTGGAAGGTGATGTTTGGCAAGCCAGTGCAGTCCGCCGCCTTTTTTGCCAAAGCTTTCCAGGTGACGCGTCTCATTAATTGTTGCAAGGATGGGATGATCCATACGACCTCCGGAAAGCTACGGAATGGGAGTGGGGGCTGAAAGATAACGAATATTTTCTTCCATCGGAAGGATGCCGTACAACCCTGTGTCTTTCAGGTCGAGATGTTCGAACAGGAAAATATTCGGCGGGTAAAAAGTGAAGGTCGAAAATGCCGCGAACATGACTAGAAAGACCCCGATGGCATATTGAGTATATTTCTTTTCCATGGGCGCGCGGGTCAACAGCTTATAACTCGCCCATTGCCCCAAAAAGACCGCCAAGTAAAAGAGGAAAAGGTCAGCGGGGAAATAACTACGCCCAAGGATCGGCGCGTAGATGTAC
>JAEURI010000096.1 GCA_016789225.1 Anaerolineales bacterium | reverse complement strand
TTCGTGCCCTGGGTTATCGCTCTGCCGTACATCGCCAATGCCAGCGGATGGATCCTGACCGAAATGGGACGCCAGCCGTGGATCGTGCAAGGCTTGCTGACCGTGCAGGATGCCGTCTCCCCGAACCTCACCACCGTTGACCTGCTCATCTCATTGATCGGTTATACCGTCGTCTACGGGTCGCTGGCTGGTGCAATGGTCTACCTGATGAAAAAATACGCCATCGCCGGACCCGACGCCGCCATGCACGAATCCGTTGATGTCGCTCCCGCCCTCGTCGGCGCGGATGACTAGGAGAACACCATGTCTTACGAATTTCTTCAAATCCTTTGGTTCATTCTGATCGCCGTTCTCTGGATCGGCTTCCACTTCCTCGAAGGCTTCGACTTCGGCGTGGGCATGTTACTGCCCTTCCTCGGCAAGAAAGACGAAGAACGTCGCGCCATCATCAACTCCATCGGTTCCGTCTGGGATGGCAATGAAGTCTGGCTGCTCACTGCGGGCGGCGCGACCTTCGCCGCATTCCCCCACTGGTATGCAACCATGTTCAGCGGCTTCTACCTCGCGCTGTTCCTACTGCTCATCGGGCTTATCATCCGCGGCATCGCCTTTGAATATCGCTCCAAAGATGCCAGCCCCAAATGGCGCAACACCTTCGACTGGATGATCGCCATCGGGTCATTCCTCTCGGCCTTGTTGCTCGGCGCAGCCTTCGCCAACCTTGCGCGCGGTGTGCCGATTGATGAGAACATGATGTTCACAGGCAATCTCTTCACCCTGCTCAATCCTTACGGCTTGCTGGGCGGCTTGACGACTGTTGTCATCTTCCTACTGCACGGCACCAACTTCCTCGGGCTCAAACTCGAAGGCGAATTGCGCGAACGCGTGAATGTCTTCGCCAAGAAACTTTGGGTTGCAGCTTCTGTGTTATATGTCGTCCTCGGAATCTTTACCTACGTAGCGGGCTTCTGGGCACGTGGCGTGGTCAATCCTGGTTTCGTTCCGGTTGCCGCCGTCGCCGTTCTGCTAGCCACGGGCTACTTCCTCAACAACAAGATGGAAGGCTGGGCATTCATCATGACTTCGCTCAACATCGTGCTGACCCAGGTCACCTTCTTCAGCATGATCTTCCCGAACGTGATGATCTCCAGCACCAACCCGGCATTCTCGCTCACCATCTACAACGCCTCCTCCTCGCAGTACACGTTGACGGTCATGTCCATCGTTGCGCTCATCTTCGTCCCCATCGTGCTCGTCTACCAAGGCTGGACGTACTACATGTTCCGCAAACGCATCAGCACCGACAAGAAGAGCTTGGTATATTAAACGTTTCGACCCATCAACTCACCCCGAAGTTTCGGGGTGAGTTTGTTTAAGTCCCTGACAGAATCTTATGTGAAATTAATCACTAAAAAGACCTTTTTGGGTATATTTGCGCCATTGAATTGTGAAATACATCACGATAAGTTTTCTCAGTAGAGGTCTACCATGGACGTAATTACCCTATCCCGCATTCAGTTCGGCATCACCACCGCACTACACTTTTTATTTGTTCCCCTCACCCTCGGGTTGATCTGGTTCGTCGCCATCTTCCAAACCATGTACTACCGCACCGGCGAAGAACGCTGGCGGCGCATGGCAAAATTTTGGGGCAAACTATTTTTAGTCAACTTCGGCATGGGCGTCGTCACCGGGTTGGTACAGGAATTTCAGTTCGGCATGAACTGGTCTGAATATTCGCGTTTCGTCGGTGATGTGTTTGGCGCGTTGCTTGCCATTGAAACCCTGGTCGCATTTTTCCTTGAATCGGTCTTCATTGGTATTTGGATCTTCGGCGAAGGTCGCGTCTCAAAACAGGTGCATCTCTTCTCGATCTGGATGGCAGCCATTGGCGGTTTCTTCTCCGCGTTATGGATTCTGCTTGCGAGCGGCTGGATGCATCACCCCGTTGGCTACATCATCAACCCAGCAACGGGCAATGCACAGCTCGTCGATATCATCGCTGTGCTCACTAATGAAAAAGGTTGGTTGCTTTTCAATCATGCCATGGCGGCAGGTTTTAGTACCGCCTCCATCTTCATTCTCGGGATCAGTTCCTGGTACATTCTGAACAATCGCGAAGTGGAAGTCTTCAAGCCGTCCTTCAAATTAGCATCCATAGTGGGTGTGATCGCGTCTATTCTTCTGCTCATGAGCGGACACGAACAAGGGCAGGAGATGCGTCTCTACCAGCCCATGAAACTTGCCTCTATCGAAGCCATCTGGGAGACGGAACAGCCCGCTTCCTTCTCGCTGCTCACCATCGGCGATCTGACCGGTAAACGCGAAGTGTGGTCGATCCGAGTCCCATACTTGATGAGCTTTCTGGCGTGTAACAACTTCGAGTGTGAGATCCGAGGCGTGAACGACATCCAAAAAGAATATGAGACTCTCTACGGTCCGGGCGACTATATCCCGCTCATGGTCGTCACCTACTGGTCGTTTCGCATCATGGTCGGACTGGGAGTCTTGATGCTGTTTGCTTCAGCCTTTGCCGCGCTGACAGCGATGCTTAAGTTCGATCCGCGTCTGATGAAATATTTCAAGTGGATGCCTTATCTCATCCCTGCGCCGTTCATCGCGGGTGTGGCAGGTTGGGTCACTACCGAAATGGGACGCCAGCCTTGGATCGTGCAGGGACTGCTCACCACGGCACAAGCCATCTCGCCAAACTTGACGGTTGCAGATGTGAGTATAAGTCTCGCAGGGTTTGTGACGATCTATGTTGCATTGAGCATTATCATGATCCGCTTGATCTATCGCTTTGCACGGCAGGGCACCGAAGCCGCGTTGAAAAAATCGGTGGATGTAGAAATAACAAACAACACAGGCAATTTCATTCCCGTTGGCGCACAGGATTAACAAAAAAGGTGGAGGGTTATCACGCCCTCCACCTTTCATTCTTCACCTTGTCATCTCACAATTTGACGGTAAACTACCACCTACATGCATCGTAGACTCCTCTCCCTCACCCGCGATACTCGCCTCTCATTGACATTAACGGTTCTTGCCGGACTTTTAGCCGGATTCCTAACCATTTGGCAATCGTGGCTCCTCAGCAAAGTGATCAATGGAGTCTTCCTCCAAAAACAGACTCTCACGCAAGTCACCACTCCCCTCATCTTCATCCTCATTGCCATCAGCGGACGTGCCTTCTTAACTTGGCTCAACGAAGTCGCCGCCAACGCCGTTGCCGTCAAGATCAAGACGGATTTACGCGAACGACTCTTCGCACACATCCTCAAACTTGGTCCCGCCTACTCGCGCGGACAACGCACCGGTGAACTGACCACCGCCGCCGTCGAAGGCATCGAAGCGTTGGATGCCTATTTCAGTCAATACCTGCCTCAACTGGTTGTCACTGCACTTGTTCCCCTCTCCATTTTATTTTTCGTCTTCCCCATTGACTTGCTCACTGGCTTGGTCTTCCTCATCACCGCTCCGCTGATACCATTCTTCATGATCATCATTGGCAAAGGCGCGGAGGCAGTCACCAAACGCCAGTATGAAACCTTGCGCCTGCTCAGTGCGCACTTCCTCGACAGCCTGCAAGGGTTGACCACACTCAAACTCTTCGGTCAATCAAAAGGACAGGCAAAGAACATCGCCAAAATTTCAGAACAGTATCGCGACACAACCCTCAGCGTTCTGCGAATCACCTTCCTATCCGCGCTCGCGTTGGAAATGCTCGCCACTATCAGCACCGCCATCGTAGCTGTCGAGATCGGTTTCCGCCTGCTCTACCGCAATATGGAGTTTCAACCTGCGCTCTTCCTGCTCGTCCTCGCCCCTGAGTTCTACATGCCCTTACGCGCCCTCGGAGCGAGATTCCACGCAGGCATGAACGGCACGACGGCGGCGAAGCGGATCTATGAGATTCTGGATACAAAAGTTGACAGTAAACAGTGGACAGTGGAAAGTAGTCCGCCCGCTGAATTATCTTCGATTGTGATTGATAATGTCACATTCACATATCCAAATGAAATCACACCAGCAATACAAAATATCAATCTAAAAATAGACGCAGGTCAACATGTTGCTTTGGTTGGAAAAACAGGAGCAGGAAAGACCACCCTCGTCCAATTATTACTTGGCTTCATCCAACCCACGCAGGGTGCCATTCTGCCTTCTGCATTCCGCCTTCTGAATTCCATCGCCT
>JAEURI010000092.1 GCA_016789225.1 Anaerolineales bacterium | reverse complement strand
TTCGTTTTTCACTTTGCAGGAATAAGAAAAGCTGCCGGCAAAAATTACCGGCAGCTTTTTCACAAAAGAGAGCGCTGTCTTTTTGAACTACGGCGGGGGGGTTGGGATTGGCACTTCAGTAACTTCAATCGAATCTACTTGGGCAGGGTCTCCTGACCCCCCAAGGGGAGAGATAACTACAATGTAGTCATAAGTACCAGCTGGCGGGGCGCTTGTCGCGTTATCAACATCAATAAGAATACCGGTTTGCGGCGCAGGGCCAGCGTCATCGGGATCATGCAATTCAGTAAGGGGAACGGACTGATTATCGGTCTCCGCTCCCGCTACATCCCCAACATTTGAGTTTGTATCAGGTGTGCCATTACCCCAATTGAAAACTTCATAATATTCGCGCCCATCTGAATAAATGGAGATGCCAATGATGATCCAATCCAGGGCAATCTGGCCGCCGTTATCATATTCATACAAAACCAGGTCATAGTTGTTATCCGGTGTGGGTCCAACAACAATACTCAACCCAATCACTACATATTGTCCATTCGTGATATTACCGATATTGCCATCAGGTGGAGTTCCAACTCCTAAATCAGCAGGAGCAGGAGTAACAAGTGTGTAAGATGGGTCTGGTGTGGAAGTCACTCCGGTTGGCGTGGGTGTAGGAGGGTCAGTTGGTGTAGCTGTAGGAGGATCAGTTGGTGTAGCAGGAGGATCGGTTGGCGTCGCAGGAGGATCAGTAGGTGGAGGGGGGGTTACGGTAACTACCTCAGTAGCAGAAGGTGTCACCGTTGTCGCTGACGGTGATACCGTAACCGGCGGTGAGGGTGTGGCAGTTTCTGTAGGCCGTGCTTCAGTAGGTGTAGGAGTGGCGCTTGGCTCCAGCACCACAAATGGAGGGAAGACGAATCCGTTATTCGCATTGGGTGTAAGGTAGGTGTTTTGCCAGGAAAATGGAGTTAATATCTGGATATTAAACAGGGGCTGGAAAACAGTTTGCTGCCCGCCAGCCGTTTCAACTTTTAAGTTAGACCCCATCCCCGCATTCAATATCCATTGAGGGATGATGCGCATGGCAAATTGTCCCGCAATGAGCATTAACAAAATACCAAGCGGCACAATAAATATGAGCAGACTCCAATCCCGTCGGTCGCGCTCTGACATTTTCATGGTTCTGTCTCCACTTGTTTTTCAACAGGCAAGGTCACAATAAACTTACTACCCGGAAAAGTATGCTCATTATACCCCGGGCTCTCCGCCCTGATTTCCCCGCCATGAGCGTTCACGATTCCCCGTGCAATGGCAAGCCCAAGCCCCGGCCCGCCGCCTTTAAACTTTGTCTTCCCGGAGGAATGTAAGAGGACCTCCCCCGTCTGACCGAACTTCTCAAAAATAAATGGGATGGTAGCAGGGTCAATACCAATACCCGTATCCGACACAGTGACTTCCACTTGTGGCGGCACATCTCCGTTCAAATATCTTCCGGCAACTTTTATCGAACCGCCATCCGGGGTAAATTTGATGGCATTCATAATAATATGATAGAAAACCTTATGAATTAACTCAGGGTCGGCATAGACCGGCGGCAGCTTACTTATCTCATCCGTGTCAAGCTTGATGTTCCTTTCAGAAAGAGCATCATTAAAACCCCTGCGAACCTTCTTTATCACCATATCCATTTCCACGGAAACCTTCCGCAAAACAAGCGCCTTGCTGTCAATCCGCGAGACATCCAGCATGCTATCCACAATATCTGTCATACGTTCAGAACCTTCCAAAATACCCTGTGCAAGTTTTTGCAATTCGGGGTTACTCCGGGTATCCTGTTCCAGCATTTGTGAATATCCCATAATGAGAGTTAAAGGTGTGCGCAACTCATGGGCGGAAATCTGAATGAAATTGGTTTTGGTACGGTCCATTTTTCGCAAACGCTCGTTGATCTGTTCCAACTCTTCGGTCCGCTCTTGAAGCTTTGCTGTCATATCATCAAACGTAACGGCCAATTCTCCGATCTCGTCTCGTGACCGAATGCCTGTTCGTTGTTCAAGGTTCCCGCTTGCAATAGCCTGAGATGTGTTTACCAGCGAATAAAGCGGACTCGTAATCAACCGCGAAATGAAAAACCCGATAATAACCACAATAAGCATCACTGCTACAAATAGTTGAGTGTAAGTACCCCTGCTTTCCGCCCCTTGTTGCAGAACAAATTCCGAGGGCAGTACAACGGCAAATACTCCTATACGGTCATTGCCCACTTGCAGCGGACCGCGCAAAAGCCTGTAATCGCGTGCATTCAACTTAAAGTTTTTGCCTACTACAAATTCTTTTGCGCTCAGAACCTGTTGATATTCATATTCGGATATTGAAAGTTCACCCAAAGTGGCTTCATCCCCTGCCCCCATGGTGGTTGCAATTGCCCGTCCGTTCCCGCCATAAATAATGACATCTGCGAGGACTATACTTTTCAGGTACGGCAAAATACTCTTGATGGATGTGCCAATAACAACGACCCCTGCAAATTCGCCGTCATTCGAGATTGGAAGTCCCGTGTAATAATAAACTTCATCATTGGCCAGATTCACACCCAGCGCCCGGTGAGGCTCTTCATCCACATTACGGTTTGAAAGGAACGGCGCGACAATTTGGGATCTGCTTGCGCCGGTATCCTGCATCACCTGCTGCAGTTTCCCTTCCGAATCCATATAAAAATGAACAAGTTCTGTGCCGCGTGGTGAAATCAAGATCAAACTATCCGCTCCGCTCAACCCCACAAAAACTGGTGCAGCCAGTTCAAACGCTTTTTCGCCATCCTCCCCGGAAACCGCCTGTGGAAGTCCCTCAAGAAAAACGATGGAACGCGCTGTTTCTACATGGCTGGATTCCTGCCTGATGAAACTATCAGACACAACACGCCCCGCTTCCAACAATTGATTCGTCAGGCGGTCACTCAAACTATTTGCCACCAGGCGCGTAACTACATAAATCCCGATCATGGCTACAACCACGGTCAGAATCAAAAATGGAAGGATAACCTTAAGGCGAATGCTCATAACAACCCTGTGCCACAAGGCACAAACATGGATAAGACCATTATACAAACTTTAAAGCCAATAATCCAATCCAGCCATGAAATGTAAGGCAATTATAATGGTAGAAATAGCAAAATTTTGCCGACAGATTGACAGGTTTCGCCTCCAGCCCGCCCCTTAAGCCTGCCTCGGTTTTCCAAGCAGTTTCTCCCCTTTCATAACTGCTTCACAAAATGGACCAGCCTCTCCACTTCAAAATATCCCATTTTCAAATGGGCGCGGATACTGGCTTCATTGTCCAACCATGTATCTGAAGCCATTTCGGTACAACCCTTGCCGCGAGCCCAATCTTCCGCCGCCTGAGTCAGCGCCCCGGCAATTCCTTTTCCCCGCATTTCTGGATACACGAACCAGCCTTCA
>JAEURI010000164.1 GCA_016789225.1 Anaerolineales bacterium | reverse complement strand
GCTTGTGCCACGTCACGATTGATCGTGCCAAGAAATGTGAACGAGGGGCCAGCGGGTGCCGCAGTGGCGGCCTCCGTTGCAGCAGGGGCTTCTGCAGTGGGCGGGATCGCCGCAGGTTCTTCGGTTGCGGCAGAACCCCCACAGGCGATTACCAGCAAACTGACGACCAGCAGGGTAAACCAGTTTCTTTTCTTCATATATTTTTTCATTGGTTCTCTCCAGGTTTCCGGGAAGGCTTGACCATTCCGGAAGAAAGTAGAAATGGTTTGATTAATCTGTTTCGTAAAGCAGGCTAAAAAAGTTCCACGCCTTTGAGTGTGGTGACAAGCAGGGCTGCAATTTGCTGACCCGGATCACCGATCGTCACTTTTAAGCTCGTGGTATCGACACGTAAAGGAGCACTGTTTACAGGCGTCACGAATTCGATCTTGCCTCTCACTTGCACGGTCGAGGCAAATGAACCATCCGGGTCAACGACTGCGCCGACGACGACTTCCTGTCCGTTATATTCGGCGATGCCGCGATACAACCCGGCGGGTCCGCCTGCCTGAATGGCCGATCCGCTGAATGTCCAGGTGCGGCCTTCCGTATTGATGAGCGTGCCGGTGAATGAATCACCGTTAACCACGCCTTGAAATTGAACTCCATCCGGGCTGACTCCGGAGACTGCCCCGTCTGGGCCAATATCACCGGAATACCAGCGCGCAGATTTCAGGTTGAAGGCATCATCCAGGCTGCAAACATAGACGGCAAACTTTCCATCTTCAACGACGATCCCTACGCGGGCGCTCTCCGGCGCGTCTGCGATTGTGGCAATATAGGAAATAGCTCCAACAGATGCGGCCGGTTCTGGAGCCGCCCCTCCTCCGCACGCAGTTAGCATGGTCAGGACGAGTATGGCGATCAATAAAAGCCGCCCAGTAGACGAAAAACGACTTACATTATTTTGAGTTCTAGCGAACATGGTGCACCTCATTACCTATAAAGTGTTTTGATAATTCATTTGAGATCCCGCAGGCCTTGTCTTGCAGGTATGACCTCAATTGACCTGCGGGATGATTTTATTGTTACATATGTTATGGGTTGATCGGCTCGGTCTTGATGTCGATGGAGATCAGGAATTGCAAGAGTGCTTCGCGATTCGCCGCATCATCCAGCAGACCGGTCACGCCACCTGCTTCACGATGCACCTGATTTTCCAAAACGCATTCGAGCGTGGGGCAGGAGCCGTTATGGAAGTAGGGCGGGAAGGCCGAGATGCTCAGAAGGGAGGGCGGGTTGAATCCCAATTGGCCAAGCGCAGTAAAGTTATTGGCATTCTTTTCGATTGGGTTTGCCGGGTCGAATGTTCCCACGATCTGTAGGAAGCGGGAGAGCTGTGCAACGGGCGGTTCGGGTGCTTTGCCGAGGGCAATGGTCTCCGGGAAGGGCGAGACGCGTGCATAATCGACCTGAGGGGTGGACCATTTCGGGCCGCCATGACAAGCCTGGCAATTTGCCTGGGTGAATAGCTCGCGTCCCTTTGCGATCTGTTGCCCGAGTTCACTGCTGGCGTCGGTGTTGCGATATGGCGAAACGGGGGAGGGAACTCTGAACTGAGTCCATGCAACGATGGCATCCCATGCACCGAAGCCGCCCACATGCAGTTGAACACGGTTCGCATTGGGTGGGTCGAAGGCCTTGACGTTGGGGTCCGGGTTCGTCGTGCCATCCAGAACGATCAGGCCCTGTCCGCCGGATACACCGCGAATGTTCAATTCGAAATCTTCCAATTCATCGAAGACAGCGGAGTAATTCAACACGCGTTGGTTACCGGTCTGGTTTTGAGGACTGAAGGTTCCATTTAATGGAATGCTCTTGCGCGGGCCGGAAGCGAATGCCCACACCACACCATCGCTCAAGCCATCCGGGTGGCAGCTTGAGCAGGCCTGCCAGCCTTCGTTGGAGAGACGTTCTGAGACCCCTTCGTCGAATTCGCCGCGTGACGAGTGGAACAGTTCATTCCCTGCCAGGAATTTCGCCGCATCGGATCCAGCTGCGGGTAGATCTGTTGACTGGATGCGAACAAGCTCGGCCTCGGGTGAGGCGGTCAGGTCCACTATGGAAACATCCTTCGAAATGAAGTTATACACATAAGCGCGCGTATCTGCATTGTTGATCACGATCCCGCGCGGATTCTTGTGTACCTCGATGGTATGAACACGGGTGGTATCGCCCTCCGCCGGAAGCGACACGACAGTCGGCACGCCGTTGTCGTCGAGTGTAATCTTGACCAACACATCACTTGCAGAGGAAACCACGTATCCTTCGTTCGAAGCGTGTTCGAATGCGATCGCCCACGGGTTGGCTACGAAGAGTTTTGGAGTGAAGGTCTGGGCTTTTACGGCGGCGTGCAAATTGATCGTGCCGCCTGCGAGTTCAGACTTTGCCCCTACATCAAAGACCGAAAGGAAAGCCTGTGTATCCACATTGAATTTGACCGGACCTTCTGGAGAGGCGGCCACGTTGGGCAGATATCCGCGTCCATTCTTGAGGACAATGGATTGCAATTGATTGGGATAGGCGAATGTGGGGTCGGCTGTTGTCCCGCCGAAGACGGTGCGGTCTGCTGCGAAACCGGTATCATGCGCAGCCAGCGTGATTACGCCCTGGATCTGGGCATCATCCGTTGTGGAGAGCACGAAGACCTTGCCCTCGCTTCCCTGATCCAAGCCGGGCCCGCCGGAGGCTGTAGGCTGCGAAAGGAATTGAGTGACGTAGACAAACTGCTGTCCTGTGCCGCCATTGTTGTTTGTGATCGCTACGCCGCGCGGCTGAACACCGGGAATATTGATCGTGCCGACAACTGAATTGCTGGCTGTGTCAATGATGGAAACAGTGTTCGATGCGGAGTTTGCCACATAGGCGCGCGAGGCATCCGGTGTGAGAGCAATGCCATATGGTTCCACCCCAACGGTGATATCTGTGACTTTTGCCTGTGTGGCAAGGTCGATCACAGAAACGGTTCCGCTGGCCTGATTGGTCACATAGGCGAAGGCTTTGTTCGGTGTGATGACCACGGAACGTGGTTCCTCACCGACCTGGATCTCGGCAAGTTTTGCATTAGCATCTCCTGCCACATTGATCAACGAAACCGTGCCATTCAATGTGTTCGTGACGACGATTAGTGAATCATCGTCGCTGATCGCAATGGGGCTGGAGTAGCTTGAATTCTTTGCGATCGTAGCCGGTGCCTGCTGCTCTTGCTGCTGTTGATCCGGGGGGGGAGTGGGTGCGGCTTCAGAACCACCGCATGCACTCAGGAAGACGAACAGACCTGCTGTCATGACACGAAAGAACGATTTGAAATATCTCGAGGGCATAACTTCTTCTCCTTATAATGCTAAATTTCATCTACAGAATGTGATACAGATAAAACAAATCCTGCTGCCGCCTCCGCCTCAGGGAGTAAGCGTACAAGGTCTGTTCAATCATAGAAGAAAGCCCGCGGAATTGAAACTGCCATGCGGAAGGTTTGGAAAAGAAAATGGTTAGCCTGCCTGGCTAACCAAAGTTAGGTCGATCTCCAACGAACGTTGAATGGATTATTTGAGTTTTACCAACCCATGTTCGACGGCGTATAGCGCAGCCTGTGTCCTGTCAGCCACTTTCAGTTTGTCGAAGATCGCGCTGACATATCCCTTGACCGTCCCTTCCGTAAGATGCAAGGTAAGGGCGATCTCTTTGTTGCTTTTTCCACCTGCGATCAAGTGCAGAATATCGAATTCCCGCGCAGTCAGGGCGGCATGCAGCGGTTCTTCTTCACTGCCGGATATCTGGCGCATTAGAAATTGCTGGGCCTCCGGGTGCAGCGCAGGTTTGCCAGCCGCCGCCGACCGAATGGCGCCAAGCAATTCAGACTTGAGCACATCCTTCAACATATAGCCGATTGCCCCCGCCTGGATCGCATCCCGCACCCGCTGATCTTCCGAGAACGTCGTCAATACCAGCACCCGTGTTACCGGGCTTGCCGAGATCACACGTTTCGTTGTTTCGATTCCATCCAGCCCCGGCATCACCAGGTCCATCAGAACAACATCAGGTTTATGTTGTTTTGCCAGGCGCAGGGCTTCATCACTGTTGCCAGCCATACCAACCACTTCGAAATCATTTTCCTCGCTTAATAGAATTTGCAAGCCTTCGCGGACGATCTCATGATCGTCCACGATCAGCACCCGGATCGGTTTCATTCGCGTATCTCCTTGAGGGGTATTTCCACTTCAACCGTAGTTCCTTTTCCAAAAGCGGACTCGATATGCAGAGTGCCTCCCAGCGCCTCTGCTCTCTCCCGCATCGTCTTCATCCCCAACCCGCTTCCTTGAAGTCCATGACCAGTCTCCATCGTGCTGGGCGTGAACCCCATTCCATCATCCATGATCGAGAAACGGATCGAGTTCGAAGCGCTGTTTTTGATCTGAATGTTGATGTGATGCGCACGCGCATGCTTGACGGCGTTATTCATCGATTCTTGAATGATGCGATATATACTTTCCTCCATCACCGGCTCCCTGCCGGACCTGCGGCCTGCCTCCAGACCAAAAAGCCTTTTTCCACCTTCATCTACCTCCACCTGGGTTTTGATCCCATCCTGTGAAAAGTCCTGAGCCAACAGTCGTAATGCCCCCAGCAATCCATATCGTCGAATCCTTTCCAGCCCGGTTAAAGTTGCAGGCAGGTCATGGTTTTCCATATCGTCGCCGGGTTTTAGTTCGAAAAGCAGGGAACGCATTTCACGTAATGCAGTTTGACTTAATTCCAGCAACCGTTCCACTCTTCGCTCACCTTCGAGCGGGTCACGCTTCCAGGCCGGTGCGATGGATTGGGCCACCAGTGTGGTGCTGAAAAGCAATTGGGTTACGGAATCATGCAGTTCCCGCGCCAGCCGCTGACGTTCCTGAAGTACGGCCAATTGCTGCCCGCGCTCCTGTAACAGGGTTTGCTGTGTGCGATGGTCGATGGCAATTGCTAATTGGGCAGCCACAGCCTGGTAGGGGCTTAGGTTTTCCTCGCTCCAGTGATGGACCCCGGTATGGCTTAACACAACCAGACCCATCCGCTGGCCTTTTACCATCATTGGGATCATGGCCAGCGCCCAGCGCCCGGTTTCCTCTTGAATTGTGCGCAATGAAGGTGGAACGATCGGGTCTGTCCTCACATCAGCAATTGCAATTGTCCTGCCGGTATCCAGGATCGGGTCAAGGTTATCCTGTATATAGGGCAGGCGCTCGTCCAGGCGTTCCAATCCGGTTTGGGGAGCCCATCGTCCTTTCACCACGATTGCAGTACGTTGTCCGTACTGGTCAAAATCATAAAGGCAGATGTTGCAAACATACAGCCCGCCTGACGCCACCTGGTTGAGATAGGCATCGATCACTCCACCTACATCATCCGAAAGGCCAATGCGTTGACTGGTCTCATACAGAAGGCGCATTTCATCGAGCGCACGCTGACTGGCCTTGAAAAGATTGGCATTATTAATTGCAACTGCCGCATATTGTGCGAAGATTTCCAGGGTTTCAGCATCGTGCGCGTCGAAGCGATGAGGCGACTCGCCGCCGATCCCGAAAAAACCGATCATGCTTTCCCCCCAGCGAATGGGTACGCCGATAACGGAATGTTCTGCCAGCTCAGGCAGCGTGGGTTGATTCAGGTCACCATATCGATTCAGCCGGATCGTCCTGCCTTCGCTCAATACAGTTCCAGCCAGGCCAGACCCAGGGTACATTTCAGCACCCATTTCACCTTCCGGCATGTTATAGACGGCCACTGTACGAATCACAGGAACCCCGTTTCGTTCAACCACCAGACCAATGGTTCCATGAGTCGCTTTGATCAGTGACACTGCACTGCCAAGGATGTTGTTCAATAACGGGTCCAGGGCAAGACCGCTGCTGATCGAAGCCATGACGCGCTGGAGGATATCCGCCCGGCGCATGGCATCGGCAATTTCTTGTTCATTCACTGAGGGGGAGTGCAGGATCGAATTCAAGCCGATTTACTTAATAAAAGAAAGAGGACGATGTTTATCGAATTATATACCAAACATCCTGTATTCCAAATGAAAGCCGGGCTTAAACTTGCAAAATAGAGATTCACCATTGATAATTATCGGGAGCATAAAAGGAGACAAGATCATGACCCTCATCACCATCATTGGAGCAGGCAGTGCTTCTTTCGGAGAAAATACCCTCGCAGCTTTGATGCGTTCCCAAAAGCTAAAAGGCTCCACCCTGCGCCTCGTTGATCGCAACCCACAAAGCCTTGATATCGTTTACCGGCTGGCCAATCGCTTGAACAAGGAATGGAATTCCGGGTTGAGCATAACAGCGCACACTCATCACAAGGATGCGCTTCAGGATGCCGACTTCGTTGTCTCTGCCATCGAGGTTGGCCCGCGCGAGGAATTGTGGAAATCTGACTTTACGATTCCTTTGAAATACGGTGTCCGTCAGCCGTATGCTGAAAACGGCGGACCCGGCGGTTTTGCTCATGCAGCGCGCAATGTCAGACCCGTCCTTGAGATTGCCCGTGACATGGAGCAGGCATGCCCTGATGCATGGTTCATCAACTTTACCAATCCCATGGTGCGCATCTGTGACCTGGTCAATCGCCACAGCAAGATCAAAGCTGTTGGCTTGTGCCATCAGATCTATATCGGCTATTGTTTTGTGGGCATGGTGCTTGGCGAGCGTCTCGGCATCGAAATTCCAGAAGGCATCACTGGCATGCATGCGGATATTATGAATCATCCCTTGCGTGAGCAGGTAGTTCATCAAACGTTGCCTCTTGTGGATATCCGTGCCGCGGGGACGAATCACTTCAGTTGGATCCTTTCTATTCGCGACAAACGAACGGGTGACGACTTGTATCCACTTTTTCGGGAACGCTTCAAGTCTTTCGACCCAACCTTCGAGCCACTGACAAGGGAGGTGTATAACGCCTTTGGATTGTTCCCTGTTCCGGGTGATACCCATTTATGCGAATATCTTCCATGGGTGAGTGACCCTGTCACCAAGCCATGGGAAAAGTTCAATATCCGCCTGTATGATTGGGATATGATGGCAAATCTCCGTGATTTCAGCCTTGATCGATTGAACGAAATGGCCAACGGCGAATTGACCGTGGAAGGACTCCTTGAATCCGACTCGGAAGGGGCCTTGGAAATGATCGAGAATATCGCACATGCGGGCGGACATTATCATCTTGCAGCGAATCTGCCGAATGTTGGGCAGATCAACAATCTTCCGCTTGGTGCAATAGTTGAGACCCCGGTCTATGTGGATGGCACTGGAGTCCACCCGGTGTATGTCGGTTCATTGCCCGAGCCTGTTGCTGAATTATGCCGCCGTGAATTAACAGTGGCCCGATTATGCGTCGATGCTGCAGTGGAGGGCAGTTATGAAAAAGCATTGCAATGTCTGCTGCTGGACCCGGTCATAAGTGATATGAACACTGCAAAGAACATCCTTGATGATTATCTGAAGACATACAGAGAACATCTGCCGCAATTCTGGAAGTAAAACGTTCGAAAACTCAGTAACGATTTCAACGGGCAGGCATGTAAAAGCCTGTCCGTTGATTCTTAAAGACGTTAATAACCTTAAAAACCTTAATGACAAAAGTCATATCAACAATAAAACAAAAACAAACCTTTCAAATATTTTAAGATAAATATACGTATAAAAACCTTTACAACTATCAATAGTTGTATAAAATAAACATACAATAATGATTAATTGATTCGTTGATCATGATTGTTTGAATAAAAAAATATAAACGAATGAATACGACTCAATAAAATTGAATTGAATCGTGAATGTAAAGAGAGAATATAAAGGAAACAACATGTATATTTGTGTACTAACTAGCACTCCGGATGAAAACGATATACCGTATGACCCATCTCCATACATGAAAGGGTATCGTTGGAAGCAGCATCTTGTTGCACCGACGGAGGTTGAGAAGCAAATCAAGGAATTGATGAATGAAGGTGTTGATGTATTCGTCAATCTATGTGATGGAACACCCGATGATGCCTTGTCTGGTATTGCGCTTGTTAAGGCTCTCGAAAAATATAATGCCGCTTTTACAGGTGCTGACTCCAAATTCTTCGACCCCACTCGTGATGAAATGAAGAATGCGGCGAAGCGGGTTTCCGTTCCCACACCCAACTGGATGTTCGTCAATCGTGTTGAAGATGCGGAAAAGGTCGCAAAACGCTTGAAGTTCCCCATGCTGGTCAAGCCGCCTCATGGTTATGCCAGTGTCGGCATTCGTCGTAACTCACGTGTCGAGACCATTGAACAGCTTCGCGAACAGCTTGTTCTTGAGATCAATGAATTTGGCCGTGCCCTCATCGAAGAGTTCATTGAAGGACGCGAATTCACCTGTCTTATCGCCGAGAATCCTACCAATCCATCCAAGGCCCACACCTTTACGCCGGTGGAATTTATCTTCCCCGATGGTGAATCGTTCAAGCACTATGACATGAAATGGGTGGATTACGAAAAGATGTCTGTGGCTGTGGTGACCGACCCGCGTATTGAAAAGACTCTGCGCGAACAAACCACGCGCGTTTTCAAGGAACTGGGCGGCAACGGATATGCCCGCTGTGACTATCGTATGGATGCGGATGGAACCATCCACATGCTGGAGATCAACCCCAATTGCGGTATTTTCTACCCTCCTCATGAACCCGGCTCGGCAGATTTTTCCCTGCTTAATGACCCGACGACCAATCATACCAAGTTCATGAAGTTGATCGTTCGCAATGCCCAGTTACGACAAACTCGCATTGCCGCAGAAAAGATCATCAAGCGCCAGCAGCGCAAGCGCGAACGTGTGCTTGAGGTCGAACAAATGGCTTACAGCTAACGAAAACGGGACACAAAATGTGTCCCGTTTTTTTATCCTCAGATATGCACGAGACTTGCCCCTTCGCTTGCCTTGCAGACATAAACACTCGCCTCAAGCCCGGACCGTTGCCTGTATGCTGCGATAACTGCATGGGTGAACGCCTCGGCCTTTTCCTCTTCCACCAGAGCAACAGCGCATCCACCAAATCCGGCGCCTGTCATGCGCGCTCCATAACATCCGGGAGCTTCACGCGCGCATTCAACCATAACGTTTAAAGCATCATTTGTGACTTCAAAATCGTAACGCAAACTGTCGTGGCTGGCATTGAACAGCTCGCCCAGGCGTCTGACGTTCCCAGACTTCATCACCTGAACAGCCTCCAAAACCCGGTCATTCTCGCTGACAATATGTTTTGCGCGCCTTGATACGACTTCACTTAATCCCTTTTCCCCTTTGCTCTTTTCGAATTCTTCCACGCTTACGTCCCGCAGGGCTTTGACCCCAAATAGACGGGCTGCTTCCTCGCATTGGTTTCTTCTTTCATTGTAGGCTGAATCCACCAGCCCGCGTCGCGTGGAGGTATCCAGGATCACCACAGAGACTCCGTGGGGCAGGGGAGCATACTGAATCTCAAGTGAACGGCAATCCAAAAAAAGTGCATGCCCTGAGTGGCATGCCGCGCTTGCCATTTGATCCATGATTCCGCAGTTGACGCCTACCCATAGGTTCTCCGCTTTTTGCGAGATTTTTGCCATTTTGATAGCATCCCATTCAAAGCCAGAGACGGCAGCAAAGGCGCGCGCAACCGCCAATTCCACCGCCGCCGAGGATGAAAGCCCGGCACCACGTGGGACATTGCCTGTCATAACCGCTTCGAAGCCGCATAGTGGATAACCAGCCTTCATTAACTCACTCGCAACTCCCTTGGGGTATTCGATCCAATCCGTTCCAGGCTTAAGAGAATTCAACTGAAACGCCAACTCAGTTTCCAGGTCCAGAGAATGGATGCGAACCTGGTCGCCCGGCCGGGAGCGGAGGGCCAGCCAGATGGCACGGTCAATGGCCATCGGCAGGACAAATCCGTCGTTGTAATCCGTATGTTCGCCGATCAGGTTAACTCTGCCAGGAGCACGGACGATAAATTCCGGTTTGGCGTTAAAATTATTGATGAAGTGTTGAATGAGATTCTTTGGTTCCATAATCACGTTTATACCATAGAGGCGAAATGGGTGACCTAGAACTACTTGAGAAATACGAACCCGTGCTGCGGTTTTCAAAAGGCGAGCGGTTTTTCCCAATGGCGGTGGAGCCGTTCTTGGAGAAATGCACTCTTTTTCCCAGCGGGCCAAAGGGTGCGGCGGAATTATTCGGTCATTTGAATGAACCATTGGCAGGGAAGATCGGCAGGCTGAACAGTCACGAGTATTTTTTGCGCTTTGTGAATAACCCGTTGAATGATTTCGATGCCTGGATTTGGTGGGGTGGGCTTTCTGTGGCGGGTCTTGTCGTTGGGTGGTTCACTCTTCGATGGACTGGCGTGGAGATCGTTATGGGAGCATCTCTGGCGGCAGCTCTGGTTTTGTTCATGCTGGTTTCGCCGATTCGCCTTCGTATCATTCCCGCTGTGCTGGCGGTATTGGCTTTTCTGATTCTTGGGATAGCCCCTGTTTGGTTGTTTTTCAAACCCATCCCAGGACTCAGTATTGCAGTTGAGTATCTTGTGCTTCTCCCTATTTATATTCTGTTGTTGTTCTATCTATTGATGCGGGTATTGAAGTACATGATCGAACATATCCTGCCGGAAGGGCCGGGCCTTGTCATGGATATGCTTTCGCAAGCCACTGAGAAGATTGCGGTGGAAGCGTATCATCAATATGCCGAAATTCTAAAGGATTATCATCAACCGGTTTATTATGGGCGTGTATTGCAAGAAACGGATGAGGCGGGGGATCGATGGACGATCCTGCAATATCATTTTTTCTATGCCTTCAATGACTGGCGACTGGCCGCCAATGGATTCAATCATCATGAAGGAGATTGGGAGATGGTGGCGGTCTATTTGAAGAACGATGTCCCTTATGCCGTTCTACTTTCGCAGCATGGAGCTGGGAATATCGAGTCATGGGCTGCAACTTTCAAGGCGCTGGATAGGGAAGGCAGGGAAACCACACACCCTGTTATTTATACGGCGCTTGGGTCGCACGCCAATTACAGCAAGCCGGATGTGATCCGTTCTCCTTCCATGTACAACCCTGGAAGGCTTCAGCGCTTCCTTTTGTGGTTCGATGGCCTGGTTCACTACCTGTTCATGCTGTTTAATCCCAGCCAAAAGGCACGTCATGCCGCATTGGAGGAATTGCGCTCCATACAGGGACATTTGTTCGAGGAGCATATCTTCGAAGAAATGCGCGATGAAACGGATCACTACATTGTCCGCCTGCCCATGGAGATAGCCACCGGAGACGGGCTGCGGATCGGGTTTCAAGGTAAAAACTCGAAGGAGCCTGCCATACGCTCATCGGACTACTTGAAACAATTAATGAATGACCGCAAGACCACTCTCCTGCCCAACCGCGAATGGAAACGAATCCTATTGAATTCAGAACAGGGTTGGGTACAATATAAGGGATTATGGGGTGTTAAGAGTTTTTTAAATCAAGAGTCAGGGCCGCCTGGTCCGAAATGGGACCGGCTGCAAAAATCCCAACTGGATGTGACGGAACGTATGCGTTGGGAGAGGCCTTTGGAATGGTTGTCGAGATTGGAAAAGAATAAACATTAAAGCAGGACAAGGAGAAGGCGATGTCGATTTCACAAGCTCTGGAAGTGGTCATTGGTTTGATATTCGTTTTTTACGTTCTGGGCGCCATTGTTTCCATGATCACACAATGGATCAATGAAGCGTTTGAGACACGCGGTAAATCGCTCGAGCGGCATCTGATGAAGATCGTCGGCGACAAGCATGTCGGTGATTTTGTAAGATTGCCCCAATTACAGGCACTGCGACCCATCCGATATAAGGATTTGTTCAGTTTTGTGACCTCGTCAACGGAACCCAAGAAGATCGAGAAGATTCCCGTCGGCACTTTGGTCGAGTCTTACTTTGATTTTGTCGGGTTGACGGCCTCGAAGGAATTTGAGGCCGATGAATTGAAGGAACTGATCAATGCCTTCCCTGAATCGGAGGGGAAGCAAGCCATCCTCAAATGGGTGGGGCAGGGGGTTACGAACGTTGAAGACCTGCGTAAACGGACCACAATGTATTTCTCCGGGGTCATGGATCAGGCCTCTGCAACATTCAAGTCGAATGCCCGCAGTTTTGTAATCATGCTTTCGATCTTCCTGACCCTTCTGCTTGGCACAGACAGCATCCAGCTTGCCCAAACCCTATGGAGCAATGCGAGTGTTCGCGCTCTTGCAGTGGCTCAGGCAGAGTTGGTCGTGCAGCAGGATGATGCTGAAGCCAGGATGGATGACCTGATCCAGCAGTTATTGGACTTGAACATCGTTCGGATCGGCTGGTGGCAGACGGAATTGCCGCCTGCCGGCTCCACAGCTGGGCAGTGGATCTGGTTTTCGATCTTGAAGGTATTGGGGCTTGGGTTGACCGTAGCTGCGATCTCTCAAGGCTCTTCATTCTGGTATGATCTCTTGAAGAAGATTTCGTCACCTACTTCAAGCAGCAGCAGTAGTACAAGCTCCGGAGGTGGCAGCAGCAGTAGTAGTTCATCAAGCGCAAGTGGATAAGTAGAAATAAAAAAACTCCGAGGTCTTCAAGACCTCGGAGTTTTCGTTATTGGGCCGACCATCTTGCATAAACCGCCTGCGACAGCAAACGGTTTGCACTTTTTTCCCGTGTGACCAACTCCCCGCTTTCCAGTGCGAAGCCTCCCTGTGGGACTTTTCCTTCAAACTTATTCATCATCTCATCTACAGCTTGAGCCACGTGGATGGCGGAGGCGCGCACAGCATAGACAGTGACGATCACGAAGATGGGCTTGGCACTCAGGCACTTGCGGCACTCGTCCAACAGATTCGGCAACGATTTATACACTTCCCACACCTCGCCCTTGGGGCCGCGCCCGAACTTGGGCGGGTCGAGGATGATGCCGTCGTATTTGACTCCACGTTTGGCTTCACGTTGGACGTATTTCAGAGCATCTTCCACGATCCAGCGGATGGGCCTATCGCCCAAGCCGGAGAGTTCCTGATTCTCACGCGCCCAACTCACGGACTTTTTTGAAGCGTCTACATGAGTGACGGATGCTCCCGCAGCAGCGGCGGCGAGGGATGCAAGACCGGTATAGCCAAAGAGATTCAAAACATTCGGCTTGGTGCCCGCCTTCTGGATAGAGTCAGCCATAAAGTCCCAGTGAGAGGCGACTTCAGGAAAGACTCCGAGGTGGCGACCAGGGGTCGTCATCACGTTAAATCGCAAGTTGCTCTGAGTGGGGAGGGGGTATTGCATCACCCATTGATCATCCACTCGCTTCTTTAATTGCCAATGCCCGCCGCTTTCTTCTCCGCTGGGGATGAAGACGCCGTGGGCGTTGTCCCATTCGGATTGAGGCAGGGCGCGGCTCCACATGGCCTGGGATTCAGGGCGAGCGAAGGTGTATTTGCCGAAGCGTTCAAGCTTTAATCCGTCGCCAGAGTCGATCAATTCATAGTCTTGCCAGCGGGTGGCTTCGAGTAGGGTGAAGGTGGGGGAAATGTTCATGGAATTGAAAGGTGAGAATACTCCTCCGCCACTTGATTTTTACCTCCAAAAAGGTATAATAAGTGGTAGAAAGTGGTACGAAGTGGTAAGAGCGCCGGATGTCCCGGCGTTCACGCTATTAAAAGGATAAGTAGCACAAATGTTCTTAGGTCAATTCCAGCACAACCTCGATGATAAGGGTCGCCTGATGATTCCGGCGCGCTTCCGTGAGTTGCTGGAAGGCGGCGCCTTCATTACACAAGGCTTTGATAAATGCCTCATGGTGATGACCGAGGCCTACTTCAAACAGGTCTATGAGCGTATCGAAGCCATGAACCTTGCCGACCCGACCGCCCGTCTCCTGCGCCGCTTGATCCTGTCCAACGCTTATCCAATTGAAGTGGACAAGGTGGGGCGCATCCTCGTTCCGCAGAACCTGCGCACATTCCTCGGCGTGCCGAGCGGTGAGTTGGTTGTGGCGGGGCAGGGCGAGTACTTCGAAGTGTGGACGCCCGCAACCTGGGCTGAGCAGATGGCTCTGCTTCAGGACACCGAAGCCAACAACGCGCGTTTCTCGACGTTGGATCTGTCGAAACCATCGTAGGGATAGGGCCTGCCCCTATCCTGGATGGGCGCAAGACCCATCCCTACGAAAAACATGCAGCATAAACCTGTACTTTACCAAGAGATTATACACGCTCTGCAACCCCGCACTGGCGGGCGATATGTGGATGGTACGGTAGGCGCGGGCGGACACGCTCGCGGCATCCTGGAGGCTTGCGCACCGGATGGGCAACTGTTGGGTCTCGATGTAGACCCGCAGGCGCTGGCGCTTTCTCGTGAGACCTTGGCTCCTTACGAAGGGCGCTTTCATCTCGCGCAAGCCTCCCATATCACTCTCAGTGAACAGCTTGCTTCACTAAAGTGGGATGCCATTGACGGTATCGTCCTTGACCTGGGAGCCTCATCCATGCAGTTTGACAACGCCGAACGCGGCTTCTCATTCATGCAGAATGGTCCGCTTGATATGCGCTTCGGCATCAACGCCACCATGAGCGCGGATGAGATCATCAACACCTTTGATGAACGCGAACTGGCTGACATCATCTTCAAATACGGCGAAGATCGCGACTCGCGCAAGATCGCCCGCGCGATTGTCCAAGCCAGACCGCTTCACACGACGGGAGAGTTGGTCGCTGTTATTGAGAAAGCTTCACCACGCCGCGGCGACAAGACCCACCCCGCCACGCAGACCTTTCAAGCCCTGCGCATCGCCGTCAATGACGAATTAGCCGCAGTGGAGAAAACGCTTCCGCAAGCCGTGGCAGCCTTAAACACCGGAGGTCGATGCGCAGTGATCTCCTTCCACTCGTTGGAAGACCGCATCGTCAAAGAGTATTTTCGAGAGCAGAGCAAAGATCTCATCAATCCGCCTTACGAACGAATTTATGAAGTGGAACGTAAAGCTGTTGTGGAGTTAGTCAATAAGAAGCCAATACTGCCAACCGAGGAAGAGACGAAAGATAATCCCCGTGCGCGCAGTGCCAAACTTAGAGTTGTTGAAAAGTTGTAGGGACGAGGAGACCTCGCCCAATTGAGAGAGAAGCATCGTGAATATACCAAACGTCAACCACCTGATCCATGCCTACCGAATCGCTCCCTGGCGCGTACAGCGTCAGTGGGTGGGCAGTGCATTTCTGATGGTGATTGCCTTTGCCATGGTGGCGGCGCTCTATTTGAATGTGACCTCACGCACCGCCATCGCTGGACGGGATATTCAGGAACTGACCGAATCCATTGCCGCCAGCCAACAAGTGAGCAGCGACCTGCAAACTCAATTGGCCGGGTTATCCTCTTCCGTCTCCTTTGAAACCCGCGCCCGCAAAATGGGATTTCGCCCCGTGGAAACCGGCGAGTTGGAATATCTCGTCGTTCCCGGTTATATGGCACCTGCACCGATCGATCTTTCCTCTACGGCACTGCCGCAGTTGAGCGCGTTGACCATCCCTCCGGAATACAACCAATCTCTGTTGGACTGGATGGATGAACGCATCACATCGCGGAGTCCGCAATGAGACAGCAGTATGCTCGCCGTAGCCAGGTACTGGCTGGGGTTTTGTTGTTTTTTTCTCTGGCTGTTATCGTTCAGATGACGCGTATTCAAAACAGTGCCGAGGCGGCGGTCTTCCGTCAGCAGGCGGAAAATTATGCGTATGAATGGAAGACGTTCTACCCGAATCGCGGCGAGATCTATGACCGCAATGGGCGCTTAATGGCCGGTGAAAAGATCGTTTATGAGATCGGCGTCGACTTGAATACCATGACCGACCCGCATGCCATTTCCTTTGCCGTGGCCGATACACTCGATATGGAATATGAAGACCTCATGGCTGTCCTTCAGGATCCGCCGGAGGGGATTTCCTACATCGTCCTCGCGGATTTTATAGATGCAAGTAAAGCTCTTTATCTCCAGGAACTGAAGAAGGCGTTGAATGACCAGGCTCCTGAAGGAGTCTTTGGCGGTCTGACCGGACTTCAATTCAAATCCCACCCTCAGCGCAGTTATCCTGAAAACGCACTTGGCTCGAACATCCTTGGCTTTGTCAATCGTGAGGGCAAGGGATATTTCGGCGTCGAGGAAAAATACGATAATCTGCTGGCCGGAAATCCCATCCAGGTATTGGTCCCCACCGACCCGAACAAGGCCTTTGAAATCCCTCGTGTGCCAGATGGTACTACCCTCGTTCTTACCATCAACCGTGATTTGCAGGCGGCGGCTGAGGATATTCTCGACACTGCCCTGGGAACCTATGGTGCGCAGGAAGGCGTCATTACCATTATGGATCCACGCAACGGCGAACTGCTTGCCATTGCCACCTCGCGCCGCATGGACCTGAACCAGTTCTGGAATTATGATGTGGTTTATAACAATGCCACCGATTTCAACCCGGCCATTTCAAAGACCTATGAACCCGGCTCCGTTCTCAAGGTTCTAACCATGGCGGCGGCTCTCGACAGCGGAGTCACCACACCCAACACCACTTATCTCGATACAGGCTCCATCCTCATCGGCGGCGTGACCATTCAAAACTGGGATCGCAATCCCTGGGGCGTGCAGAATATGGTCGGGT
>JAEURI010000132.1 GCA_016789225.1 Anaerolineales bacterium | reverse complement strand
CTACGGGGGAGGAGTTGCGCCCGCTTCGCGGAGCGGGGCGGACGTTGTTGCCGTCCGCCGAAGGTGCGACCATCGGGAGGGGCGTTTAGGCGAGAGTTGTGTTACCCTTTCATCCTTCCCCAATCCCACAAAGAGCAATACCCAGCTTTGTAGAGACAAAAAGGAACATCGAAAGGAAAGTCCATGCCTGATAACAAAAAAACACTCGTTAGAAATGCCAGAGAGCAAGATATTCCCACAGTTGCGGAAATTGATGTTGAGGCATTTTCTCCGTACGGAACTGCAGAAAAGCCGGAAACGTTTCAGCTCCGTCTAACGGCATTCCCAGATGGTTTTATTATTCTGATCGCCGATAATGAAATTGCAGCTTATGGTTGTTCAGAAAAATGGTTAACGGAGCGCGAGCCGGGCTTGGACGAGAATCCCATGTCCACTCATCAACCGGACGGCAGGATCCTGTGTATCACCGGAATGGCTGTCAAAATGAAATATCAGAAGAGGGGTTATGGTTTGCTGATCCTTGATAAGCTTATTGAGATTGCCCACAGAGAAGGTTGCCGGAAAATTGTTATAGAGACAACCCATGCTCAAGGTTTATATCTAAAACGAGGCTTCAAGGTAATTCAAAATCGTACGGAACGTGGAATTTCATTGGATGTTATGTCTCTCGATATAGAATCCTATGGCAGTAAGGCTTGAACAGCAGTGTATTGTGGCATATCTCGATGCTTCAAGGAGATGCTTATGGTATTCAATCTTCCGCAACCAATAATCATTCTGCCTGGCTCAGGCAAGCTATTGGAATTTATGGGGATCACACAAGCATCCACAAATCGAGGGCATGTTTTACCTTTTTGAAGTCGAGTTCGAGCCTAAAACAGGAAGTCATTGAAGATCAATTCCATCCGCGTAATCTGGGAGTATGGAGGTATCGGTCAGGATGAAAAAATTACAAACCATAAAAGGTTCCATTGCAGCAGACTCACTCGGTCTGATCCTTCCGCACGAGCATCTTTTTACCGACCTGCGCGGACCCAACGCCGGGGGCTATGCTCAGGCTGAAGCATCGGCTGTGGTGAACCTGGTTGGCCCCTATCTGGCGGAAGCCTCCGCAAGCGGTGTGACGGCCATGATCGAATGCTCAACAGTGGGGGTAGGGCGCAATCTTTCCATCCTGCAAAGCCTGGCCGACGTCACCCCGATCCACCTGGTCGCGCCGACAGGGGTGTATCGGGATGCGTATATTCCAAACGTCCTGCGTGAGGTCAGCGAACAATTCCTGGCCGAGATGTGGACGAAAGAATTAACCGAAGGGATCGAGGGGTCTTCGATACGGGCCGGGTTTATAAAACTGGCGATGAGCG
The DNA here is from genome assembly GCA_016789225.1 of Anaerolineales bacterium. GTDB lineage: Bacteria > Chloroflexota > Anaerolineae > Anaerolineales > Villigracilaceae > Villigracilis. Next base: position 9,019 of record JAEURI010000132.1, on the reverse strand, counting down.
ATAACGATGGCCCAACCGCTCTGGAAGTCCGCAATCTGCGGGCCGCAGTCATGGCGAGTCAGAACACCGGTGCGGCCATTGCCAGTCATACCATTGGCGGAAAGGTCGCCATGCGAGAGATGGATGTTTTGGAGCAGGCAGGCCTTGACCTGCATCGCTTCATCTGGATTCACGCGCAAACGGAGCCTGATATTTCGATCCTCAAAGAGGCCGCTCAGCGTGGAGCTTACATCGAGCTCGACTCAGTCGGAGCGCCTTTCCAGTCCCAGCCCGAACTGCTCGAGACGGCTCTTGCGCTGATCGCTGCGGGCTACACACGCCAGCTTCTCCTCTCGCACGATGCCGGCTGGTACAACCCCGCCCGTGCAGATGGATTACCAGAAGAGGGATATCGGGGCTACACAGCGCTGACAAGCGACTTCATCCCTGCCTTGTTGCAGCGAGGGCTTGCTCAAGAACAGATACGGCTCATCACTATCAATAACCCGGCCGATGCCTTTGCTTTTTAGCGCAGGAATGTTGAAGTTGGAACTGGGGCTTTTACTTCTCCAATAACCACGCGATGGCATCTTCCGGGTCAATGAAGATCTTTACCTGGTGCGAACGATTCACGGCAACGTTCTCAAAGAATTTGTAATTATCAAAATCCTCGTTGGGCACAACCACTGCACGCCTGAACTTTTGAAAAGGTACATTCAATTCCTTGGATTGCGATGCCTGATAGGCGGGAATGGAAAAAAGATCCACCACAGACAGATTGAGCCTCATTGCCCGAAAGTCACTCAATACCCGGAAGCAATTCTTCTCCCTCGCCAGCGCCACCCCTTGTTCTATCACTTCTTTCATGTCCTTCAATTTTGCATCCCCCTCATAGAATAACCTGATAAACCCTGCTTCTTCATAATTGAGCGTATACGCCATGATCTTCCCTTTTCGTGATCCGGTATGTTGGCATTATAAACCCGTGGTTGCCGATGGCAAACGATGGTCCGCTGCGGGGAGATCGCGCCTCCTGCTCTGGGCCGAAGCTGGATTTCATGAGCAGGCAAAAGGAAATCTTGACGGTTTCTTGACATCCCCCCCTGTTTCCTTGACCTGATTTTGACCGATACCTGAATACACTCTCTTGGTTCGGAACATTTCAAGTTTCGAATCTCAGGAGAATTGTCAATTGGTATGATAAACAATCAGGATAGCTCACAGACCTCCATCATCGAAAGGGATACGAACCATCTTCCTCCACGCACATTACGATCCTGGTTTATCGGTAAGCCGTTATCCACCGCAGATGCACCCCATCAAACCATTGGCAAAGCGGTGGGTCTTGCCGTCTTTGCATCCGATGCATTGTCTTCCACAGCCTACGCCACGCAGGAAATTCTGGGGGTCATCGCCGCAGCCGGGACCATTGCGTACGGCTATCTATTTCCGATCTCGCTCGCCATTATTACCCTGCTGGCCATCGTTACCGTTTCTTACGAACAGACCATTCATGCTTATCCCGGTGGGGGTGGGGCCTACATTGTGGCCCGTGACAATCTTGGCGAACTTCCTGCGCAGACAGCGGGCGCTGCGCTTCTGACGGATTACATTCTGACTGTGTCTGTCTCCGTCTCATCTGGCGTGGCCCAAATTGTTTCAGCCTACCCCGACCTTTTTCCGTACCGGGTTTGGATCGCCGTCATTGCTGTGTTTTTTATCATGCTGATCAACCTGCGAGGCGTAAAAGAGTCTGGCACAGCCTTTGCCATCCCCACGTATTTCTTTGTTGTCATCATGGTCATCACGGTCGGTTATGGTATCTTCCGTTTCTTCACCGGCTCACTCGGCATGGTGGTCGACCCGCCCCACTTTGAAGCGCATCATGTCATTTCTGTGATCACACCATTTATCTTGCTGCATGCCTTCGCCAACGGCACCACGGCCCTTACCGGCGTGGAGGCGATCTCGAACGGCATTACCGCCTTCAAGGAACCCCGCAGTAAAAATGCAGGCATTACCCTTGTTTGGATGTCCTTAATTCTCGGATCATTATTCCTGGGTCTTTCATTTCTCACAGGCAAGGTCCATGCCGTGTTTTCTGAAGAAGAGACCGTCATTTCTCAACTGGCCCGAACCATTTACGATGGCAGGGGCCTTGCATACTATATGCTGATCACCGGCACAACCATTATCCTCATCATGGCGGCCAACACAGCATTTGCAGATTTTCCGCGCCTGGGGGCCCTTCATGCCAATGACGGCTTCCTTCCGCGCCAGCTCACATATCGTGGAAGCCGCCTGGTCTTCTCGCGCGGCATCATGACCCTGGCTGTCATCGCCTCCCTTCTGATCATCATTTTTCAAGCCAGTGTTACAAAGTTGATTCCACTGTACGCAATTGGCGTCTTCCTTTCCTTTACGCTTTCACAGGCAGGCATGGCGCGCCGCTGGTGGAAGATAGGCCATCTCAAGGAAGGTGAGGAAATTGTCGAGCCGGGTTCCACATTGAAATACGAAAAAGGCTGGCGCAATAGAATGGTGATCAATGGTTTTGGCGCAATTTGTACGGCCGTCGTGATGGTCGTATTTGCCGTCACAAAATTTTCGGAGGGCGCCTGGGTGGTCCTGATCCTGACTCCGGTTTTGGTAACCATATTTTTCTCGATCCACCATCATTACAAAAATCTTGCCAGGAATCTCTCGCTTGATAATTTTGGCGCAATTCCGCCGCACGCGAATCGTCACCGCGTCATTATGCCGGTCAGCGGTGTTCACCTGGGCACGTTGGCGGGGCTTCGCTATGCCCGTATGTTATCCGATGATATAACCGCGGTTCATGTTGCGGTCGAACCGGCCGAGGCGGAAAAGGTGCGCAAAAAATGGGAGATGTGGGGGGAGGGCGTGCGCATGGTTGTATTGAATTCACCCTACCGCCTCTTCCTCGAACCGTTGTTGAGTTACATCAATGAGATTTCCCAACACCGGCAGCTGGGTGAAACGATCACCATCGTCGTGCCTGAATTCGTTTCGAATAACCGAATGACAGCCGCTCTGCATACCAATACGGCAGACTTTCTACGCAGCCACCTAAAACGTCAGCACGGCATCGTTATTATCAATGTGCCCTATCATATTCGTGAAAAAGGCGAGCGCTAAATTTTTTGCTGGTCTTCCTTGAACACGAAAAGACGGTCATCTTGAGGATGACCGTCTTTTCGTGTTCAAACCCACTGAAGCGAATAAAGGAAGATCTTTTCTTTCAAACACAAGCAGCGTCCTCCGAGTGGAATCCACTTGGAGGACGCTGCTTGTTAATCCGCCGCCACGGCTTCCCCAGCTTCACGGCGAATCATGATCGAATCCGCAGTCACGCCTTCACGCTCGTTACTCGTCCCTTCCTCTGCCACACCATACTGCACTTCCAACTCATGCCGGAACTGCTGGGTGTACAGGTTGTAGTAATGCCCGCGCTGTCGCAGCAGTTCGGCGTGCGTGCCTTGTTCTGCGATCTTCCCGTCTTCGATGACGAGGATACGGTTCGCGCGGCGGATGGTGCTCAGGCGGTGCGCAATGACGAACGACGTGCGTCCCTTCATCAGGGCTTCCATGCCTTTTTGGATGAGCGCCTCGGTCAGTGTGTCCACCGAAGAGGTCGCCTCGTCCATGATGAACAGCTCCGGCCTGGCAAGCACGGCACGCGCCAGCGAGATCAACTGCTTCTGCCCAACCGATAAAAGGTTGCCGCCTTCGCCCACATTTTGTTCATAGCCCTTCTCAAGGGTTGTTATGAAGTCGTGTGCGCCTGCAACCTTCGCAGCCTCCTCTACCTCAGCATCCGTAGCCTTCAAGCGTCCATAGCGGATATTCTCACGCACGGTCCCGGAGAACAGATGTGGCGTTTGCAGCACAATACCGATCTTGTTGTGGATCGACTCCAGCGTGTATTGGGTGTAATCCAACCCATTGATGCGGATGACGCCTTTGCCGGGCTCGTAAAAGCGGCAGAGTAGATTCACGATCGTGCTTTTGCCGCCGCCCGTCGGTCCGACCAGAGCGATCATTTCGCCCGGATTCACTTTGAGCGTGAAATCGGTCAACACAGGCTTGCGGTCTTCGTAGAAGAAATCCACATGATCGAATTCGATCTCACCAAGCAGAGTCTTCGCCTCGACGGCATCGCTTCTATCGTGGACCTCGGGCTGGGTATCTGCCAGCTTGAAAATTCTCTCCGCCGAGGCAATACTGTGCTGCATCTCCGCATAGACTCGCGCCAGGTCCTGCACCGGCCACATCATGAAGGTCAGGTAGGAGACGAAAGCCTGGATGCCGCCGATGGTGATCAACCCCACCTGGATCTGCACGCCGCCATACCAGACGATGGCGCCCAACGCCACCGCCGCAATGATCTGCACAGTGGGCAGGAAGAGTGCCGAGAGCCAGGCCGCGCGGTACGAGGCCTTATACATTTTTGTGGTCAGATGTTGAAACTCGACCAGGTTGGCATCCTCTCGTCCGAGCGCCTTAACCACACGCACACCCTGAATGTTTTCGTTGTATGCGCCGGTGATCTTGCTGTTCGCGCGGCGGCTGTGACGGAACTCTACCAGAATGTATTTCTGGAACTTCATCGCCACAAAGACCATGATCGGGATGATGGCCGACACGATCAGCGCCAGCCGCCAGTTGATGATGGCCATGAAGGTCAGCGACGTGATGATGTTCATGATCGCCCAAACGCTGTCCACGATGCCCCAGGTCACCAGTTCAGAAACCCGCCCCGTGTCCGATGTGACGCGTGCGATCAAGCGTCCCACCGCATTTTGAGCATAATATGACAGGGAAAGATTCTGTAGATGGTTGAATAACATCTTGCGCAGGTCATATTGCACGCGTTCACCCAGCACCCCGGCCAGGTAAATGAAAATGAAAACGAAGGCCGATTGCATCAGCAGGAAGGCGCCATAGATCCATGCAATGCGAATCAGAACGGCGGTATCTGCCAACCGGATGCCCTCATCCACGATCTGTTTGTTGAGGTAGGTGAAATACGCATCCAGCCCGGAAACCAGGCCGATGGTAATTAGGAATCCCAGCACCCATTTCCAGTGCGGCTTGATGATGCTCATAATGCGCCAGAACACCGGCGCGGTTATTTTGGATGTGTGTTCTTCTTCTTCGAGTTCCAATAATTCTTCACTCATGATAATTCTCCGTTGTATGTCGCTTTAGATGCGACGGTTTCGCAAACCAGCTCTTATGCTGTGAAACCTGCTCGCTTCCGAAAGACATAAATGAGCAGTTGGCTCTTGTTCGTGGCAGGGCTTTTATCGAAATCGCCATATTGCTCCGCGATCTCGAACCCGTTATAGTACATCAGCGCTTCCATCTCTTGCGGAAATATATAGCGCAGGGATAATGGTGCAACCAACTGCATTTCTTTTCCGGTCTCATCCTTCCAGCGGCGGAAGGCGGTTTCTGTCTTTATCTGTCCCAAGTCATCATAGACATCGATGCCTGAAACCCTGACCTCATAGCCATCAGGATGCTGTGTTGTGAACCACTCTTCTTCCTCCGTCCCACTGACAAGGTATTTCGATTTTGGGAGAAGGATGTTGAGCGCAAGCCTTCCATCCTCTTCAAGATGTTCGCGAACCCGTGCCAGATACGCTTCTTGATCGTGACGGGTGAGCATGTGGTGAAAAACACTGCCCGCTTCGAAGATCAAGCTAAACTTCTGCCCAAGCTGAAAAGTTCGGACGTCCGCCAATACCCAGTTGATCGGGGTGCCTTCAGATTTTTGCTTTGCAAGCTCGATCATGCCGGGCACAACATCCAGCCCGGCGATGTTCACTCCATTTTGCGCCAATGGAATGGTCAGGCGGCCTGTCCCACAGCCAAGCTCAAGCACCTTGCCGCCCAACTGTTTTGCCAGCGTAAGAATGAACGGACCATCCGGCTCAAAGTCACTGTTTTCTGTGTCGTATAGCTGGGGGTCGGCATATTCGCTAAGGTTATCCATTTGAGTGTCTCCTAATTAGCACGCGCGATCTCTACCTCTAACTCTTCGTCGATGCGCGTCTGAATATCATAGATCTTCCGGTACATGCCGCCGAATTGCGCGAGCAGTTCCTCGTGGTTTCCTTTTTGGATCACCTGGCCCTTGTCGAGTACCAGGATCAAATCCGCTTTCATCACAGACTGAATGCGATGCGCAATGATGAAGGTCGTGCGTTGCTCCATCAGGTCATTCAAAGCCCCACGGATCGAGGCCTCGGTCTCGGTGTCCACTGCCGAGGTCGAGTCATCCAGGATCAGGATGCGCGGATTCTTGAGGATGGTGCGCGCGATGGTCACGCGTTGTTTTTGCCCGCCGGAGAGGGTCACGCCTTTTTCACCGACGATGGTGTTATACCCATCCGGGAAGCCGACGATGACATCATGCACCGCGGCGGCCTTGGCGGCAGCTTCGATCTCCTCTTGCGTCACACTACGGCCCACGCCATACAAAATATTCTCGCGGATCGAGCGGCTGAACAGGAAGGGTTCCTGCTGCACAATGCCGATCTGCTCACGCAGATACTTGCGCGGATATTCCTTCAATTCCACGCCATCAAGCAGGATTTGCCCGCCGGTGTAGTCGTGAAAGCGCGGCAGCAGGTTTACCAGTGAAGTCTTACCGGAGCCCGTCGATCCCAGTAGGGCAATCGATTGCCCGGGCTTGATGCGGAACGAAATGTCCTTGATGACGTGGTGCGTTCCATCGGAATAAATGAACGAGACATCCTTGAACTCGATCTCGCCTCGCACCGCACCTGTCGGCCGGACCGAACCGCCATCCAGGTCTTCTCTCGCCTGTTTGGTGATGTCCATCAGACGTTGATATGACACCATGCCGGTGGAGGTCTGCACGATGGTGCGTCCCAGGTTGCGGATCGGGAAGATCAACCAGATCAGCAACCCTGTATAGGCTACAAAATCGCCGACGCTGACCTCTCCGTTGATGGCCATGAAGGCGGCATAGATGAACCCAAAGAGCATTTGTGCCCCAAGCACAATGTCTGAAAGCGGCCAGAATAGCGAGTGCATCAACAGCAGGAACTTGCCCTTGACGTACTTGAGCCAGTTATCCTTGTCGAATTTCTCGATCTCATACTCTTGCCGCGCAAAAGCCTTCACCACGCGCACGCCGGTCAGGTTCTCCTGTAAAGTGGTGGAGAGGACAGCCTCCTGCGCCTGGTAATCTTCATACGCCTTCGTCACTCTCTTGAAGAACCAAAGCGACACCCATAGGATGAGCGGTATCGTAATCACAGACAACAGGCCCAGCTTCACATTGATATACAGGATCGCGGCCCAGTTGATGAAGAACAACAGAATGATCCTGCCAACGCCAATGGCTTGTTCGGAAAAGAAGCGGCGCAGCGCATCCACATCCGAGGTCACACGTTCGATCAGGTCACCGGTCGGGGTGGCGCTGTGATACGAAAAACTCAATCGCTGAATGTGATCAAAGAGAAAATCTCTCAGGCGGCGGGTGATGCCTTCGGCTGTATACGCTGCCAGCCTTCCGGAGAGGAACGCGCCTCCGCCTTCGATCAGGGCCAGCAGAATGAATCCCAGGCCGATCCAAAGGAAGGTCTGGGTCATCGTCGTGCCGAGCATCCTGCCCTGGGTCAGCACATCATCCGCAAAGAAGCGCAGGAGCAGGTAAACCGAGGTCTTGGCCAAAGCCGAGATGGCAAGTGCAAAGGTCGCCGCAATGTAGGAAAAGCGGAAGTCCGTCATCATGCGCCACAGACCGAGGAGACGGTTTGGGGTTAGCGCATTACGGAAGTCAAAGTATTGGGTGGTGGTGTCGGACATGAGAAACTCCAGAAAATTAAACAAAAAGGACTGCGGCGTGTGCGCCACAGTCCAGGGTCAACAAGGGACAGGAAAAGACCTAGTTTTGGTCTACAGGCGCACTCCAAGAAGGCATTTTGCCATCTGCAACGGGAGAGATAAAAAGGGTGGTGTTGTTGCTCATCAAGAGTGCGCTCCTTTCGTAGGGATTTTTCTTACAGTAAAGCGAGTCTACACCAGTCAAAGGATTTGTGTCAAGGACGAAAATTGAAATGTTCTTGCAGGTCCGAGTTTTTACCAACTAGGGCAGGTAAATATCACAGACTCCGGCCGCAATATCGCAGCGGGCGATTTCTTCTTCCAGCCACATCACACGGAATTGAGTGGAGCCTTCTTTGGGCGTCCAGAATAACAATTCACCCGGCCTGTCAAAGCGGGGCTGAACGGTGGTTAGCAGACCGATGGAACATTCAGGCGGTTTGAGATAGGGCGGGTCCTGGTCGCCATAGATGGTGATGTTCGTGCAGAAATTTCGCGGCAGGTAATCGAAGTCCTGCGACTCCCAACGATAACCCTGAAAAAGGTCATCTGTAGGCAGACCCTCTTCATCCAACCGCTGGAATAGGAAACCGGAAATACTGCGCCGTGCAAAGGAAATATTCAGCAGAAAAAAACTCGTTTCATTATAGAACGCTTTGTAGTGATTGCCTTCCGGGTATTTAACTGTCGGTTCTGCATTGCTTGTAGGCGGTGGCTCGGGAGTGGAAGTTGCAGTTGAAGTCGCTGGAACAGCTGTGTTCGTGGCAGGCGCGGTGGGGGAGGGCAGGGTCGCAGCCTGGGTAAAGGTGAGGGTTGGCAGAACAGGTTCAGGCGAAGCCGGAAGCGTAGGCGGCTGGGTTGGCGAGGGGGATAAGGTTGCGTTATTCGATCCGGCTTTGATGAAGAAATATCCTCCGAATCCCAAGAGAAGCACGAGTGCTGCTACAGCGATCCATGTGTTGCGTTTTTTGAATTGATTACTCGCCCGCACCGTGGCCGGCATTTTTGCAGAAAGTTTTTGCCCGGCTGCTTTTTGTTTCGGCGCAGGCCGCTTGGAAATTTGCTCAATGGAAAGCTCACTGCGCCGCACGGTGGGCACTCCCACAGGCAACGGCGGCAGGGATGGCCGCTTGGGCGCATCGGTCGGGGTAACGGC
>JAEURI010000112.1 GCA_016789225.1 Anaerolineales bacterium | reverse complement strand
CCTGCTGTGTGTGCTGCTTCGACAATATCTTTGAAATCAGGTTCTTCTGTAAAGCCAACGATCTTAAAGTTGGAACGATGCGCACGCATGACCAATGCAGTCGGTTCCTCGAGAGCGGATTGGTAATCGGATAAACGGACCTTGTTGGTCGTCCCAACTTCCACAAGTTTTGCACCTGATTGCTTCATCACATCGGGCACGCGGAAGCCGCCGCCGATCTCGACGAGTTGCGAACGCGCAATGACTACACGCTTTTTATTCGCTATTGCAGATAGAGTCAACAAGACAGCTGAAGCGCAATTGTTGACCACGAGGGCAGATTCTGCGCCAGTAAGTTTCTGCAAGATAGACTCAGCATGGATCAAACGCGAGCCGCGTTTGCCAGTTTCCAGATCAAATTCAAGGTTGGAATAGCCGCGCGAGACAACGTTCATGGCGTGAATGGTAGCTTCGCTCAATGGTGCGCGACCAAGATTGGTATGCAGAATCACGCCAGTGGCGTTGATGACTGGGATAAGCGTTGGAGCTGTCCATTCGGTGAGGGTGGATTCGGCTTCAGTGAGGATCGACTCATTAGAGGGCAACCCAACCAAAGTTCCAGCTTTGAAGCGCGCGCGGACTTCGTCCAGTGTCTGGCGCAAGGCATCCAGGGTCAGAGGTCTGCCAAATTGCGCGATCAATTGAGCGGAGGTTTCGGTTTGAAGAAGTCCCTCGATGGAGGGAAGGTCACGAAGAGTTGTCATCGGAAATCATTGGCGGGCGGCGGCTGGCTTTTTCGCGAACGCGGATGAAATACTCCGCCGCGATCAGCCCGCCTGCCAGCCCCAGAATCACATAGAGGGTAACAAGACGCCCGAGTTGCAGCCATACGAGAGTGACGCCGTATATGCCAACCCACAAGGCCTGCCGGACGATGACATTTGAATCAGCCTGAGGCTCCTCGGGAAAGCGTTTATGAAAATAGAAAACCACCGGGAGCGCCGTACCCGTGAGCGCCATGAGAAGCAGGACAAAGAATCCCCAGCGCGGCCAGACGTAGGGAAGGGTATTTGTAACAATGAAGAACAATCCGCCCCAGCCGACCAGGGCCAATGCAAGCGCCGAAAAACCAAAAGGTTTGAAATCAAGTTTCTCGTTCATTGGAAGAATTATACCCGTATCAGATTTTGCCCATGCGGGCGGATGATTTTTTCATGGGAATGCAATTTAACAGCAGGTTGTAAAAACCAAAGTCACAAAGGATAACTTTGTGACTTTGAGTAGGTGCGACTTTGGTTGAATGAAATTCAAGGTTACAAGAGCGGATTCCAGAGAATGGATAGCACAATGGCAAGCAGGATGAAGAACGCCGCAATCGCCGCGAAGAAGACGCTGATCTCTGTCGTTTCGGTGACGGTGAAGAGTTGTGTGGGCAGGTTGTCGAAGACCTCCTGCAGTTCATCGGAACTTTCGGCCAGGCGATAGGAACCGCCGGTCATGTCAGAGACCTGCCTGAGGGTGGGCTCGTCGATCTCACGCCGAAAACCACCACCGCCTCCCCCGCCAAAGAACTGACTGCCAAACGGGTCAGCGAATTGGGTCGAGTAGGGGTTGCAATTCATCGGTTCGGTATTGTTAGTGGTGCCAAAGCCGATGGTGTAGACACGTACGCCGCGGTCGGCTGCCATTTGTGCGGCATCCAACGGCTCAATGCCCGTGGTATTGACTCCATCGGTCAACAGGACGATGATGGCAGGCACATATTCACCTTCCGCCAGGGGTGTCACTTCGAGGCCGGAGTACGGGCTGACCACGGAATCATCGAACTCGGAGATGGCTTCAAGAGACATGAGAATGCCTTCGCCAATGGCCGTGCGGCGGGCAGTGGTGATATTTTGAATGGCATTTTGAAGCAGGGTGTGATCAGTAGTAGGCGGCTGGGCAATGACGGCAAAGCCTGCAAAAACGACCAGGCCGATCTGTGTATCCGATTCCTGCGACTTGATGAATTCCATGGCGGCAGATTTTGCAGATTCGAGCCGGTTCGGTGCAATGTCTGTGGAGCACATACTACGAGAGACATCGATCGAGAGGATGATGGTGGCATTCGAGGCTGGTAATGTCACCAGCGATACGGGCCGCGTCATGGCCATGATAAGGCTGGAAACCGCCAATAGAAACAAGACAAAGGGAAGATGACGCTTCCACAACGATGATTTTGGCGCGGCAGCACGGACCAAAGACAGGCTCGAATAGCGTACTGCGTATGGTTTGCGCCTACGCAGGATCAGAATATAAGCGATGATCAAGATCGGGATCAGCGCAAAAAGATATAAGACTGGTGACCAGAGCAATTCCATCAGGACCTCCAGTGCCGTTTTGTCATCGCAAAGAAATATTCTTTGCTTCGCCCAGCATGACACAACTTAAAATTACGGCACACGGCTAAACCATAATAACGACAACATGCCGCCAATAAGAAGGATCAAAATACTGACGCCTGCAAAAACAGCGGTGACTTCCGTTTCTTCCGTCTCCATTTTCAGGCGCGGCTCGATGTTTTCATACACTTCGCTCAGGTCGTCCTCGTTTTGCGCGTTGTAATACGTCCCGGCGGTGATCTCGGAGATCTGCTGCAAGGCAGCTTCGTTCACCTGGGTGAAGACCGTGAAGCCGTTGACCGTCAACTGCGTGCCTTCGGTGCTGCCAAATGCAATCGTATGAATACGCACGCCACGTTCCGCTGCGACCAACGCAGCCGTCACCGGGTCGGGATTCATATTGTTCTCCCCGTCGGTGAAGAGCACGATCACGGACGATTCGTCAGCGGAAATGGGAGGCGCAGAATTGAGGGGAGGAGCAACTTCCGCACCGTCGAAACCCACAATGGGTTCCTGGCCCGTCAGGTTTGCGATGGTATTCAACGAAGCCACGATACCATTCGCAAGCGACGTACCGCGCTGCGGCTTCAACCGTTCGATCGCGTCGATGATTGCGGTTTGGTCCGCCGAAGGAAGCTGGACCGACAATCCGCTTTCGCTGAAAGCCACCACACCCACCTTCACTGTGGACGGCTGCCTCGAAACGAAATCAATGGCAACGGACTTTGCGGCCTCAAGCCGGTTCGGTTCAAAATCTTCTGCTGCCATGCTGCCGGAGATATCGAAGGCCAGGATGACAATACCCTCCACTTTTGGCAGGCCGACCACCATTTGCGGGCGGGCGAGGGCGATGAATAAAACCGTCACTCCAACTAGGAACAGGATGGCGGGAATATGACGCCTCATCCCGACGCCGCGGCCTGAGGCTTGTTGAACCAGGCCCAGGCTTCCGTAGCGAAGCGCGATCTCTTGTCGCCGCCTTTGCATGCGCAGATATAACAAGATCAAGAGCGGGATCAAGATCAAAGACCAAAGCAGGGGGGCCCAAATGAACGACATGAAATCCCTTCTATCTCCGGCGCTGACGGCGCAGCATCACAAAACTGGCAATGGCGTGGATCAGGTCGGCCTCGGTGGAAAGCGAGAGCACATCCACACCGGAACGCTTAAAAGCCTCAGACAGGTCGGCCTCGCGCTTTTGCGCCGCCGCCATAAACCGCTGGCGGAATTTTTTATCGTGCGTATCCACGAATAATTGCTCGCCTGTTTCAGAATCCTCCAGAATGACGTGACCGACATCCGGCAGGGTCATCTCACGCGGGTCCCACAAGCGGATCGCGATGACCTCATGCCGCTGGCTAAGCAAACTCAACGAACGTTCCCAGCCAGGCACGCTGATGAAATCGGAAACGACAAAGACAAGTGAACGCTTTTTGATGGTGTGCAAACCACCCTTGATCAAAGCGGAGAGATCGGTGACGGGTGCGCGCTTAAGATGCGGCTGTTTGAGGAGGTCATTGAGCAGGCGCAATACATGCAGCCGCCCGCCTCGTGCCGGGACCTTTTGCTGGATCCCGTTCCCGAACATCACCGCCCCGACGCGGTTCCCGTGCCGCGTGAGCAGACGTGACAAGGTGCCGACAAAATCGATGAGCACATTGCGCTTCTGGTTATCCAACGCGCCGAAATCCACCGAGGGACTCAGATCGAGCAGGAACCAGGCGATGATCTCGCGATCTTCCATATACTCGCGGACGTAGGGCGTATCCATGCGCGCGCTGACGTTCCAGTCGATGTAACGGATGTCGTCCTGCGGCTGATACTCGCGCAGGTCGGCAAAGTCCACGCCGGAGCCGCGAAAGAGACTGCGATAATCACCCTGCAAATATCCGTCCAACCGGCGAATGACCTGCCAGTCCAGCCGGTGCAGGATGCGCTCAGGAGTTCGCGCGGACGTTGAAGTGTTCATTCAATGGCACCACAGGGATCGGAATACGGTCGAGGATCTTCGTCAAAATTTCGTCGCTGCTGATCTCATCGGACAGCGCTTCGTAGGAAAGCACGAGCCTGTGGCGGATGACATCCAATGCCATATCGACCACATCCTGCGGCAGGACGTAGCCGCGTCCGCGCACGAAGGCGATGGCCTTGGCGGTCAGGATCAAATTGATCGAAGCGCGCGGGCTGGCCCCAAACGTGATATATCGTTCAAGGTCTGGCAGGCCGATCGCCTTTGGACTGCGTGTGGCAGTAACCACCTTGACCGCATACTCGATCAGCGACGGATCAACATACACCTGGTCTGCCATCTTTTGCAATTCCAACAACTGGTCGGTGTTCAATACCTTTTGCACAGACTGGATCGCTCCGGTCATGCGCTCGACGATGACGAATTCCTCGGTGGTGGTCGGGTAGCCGATCAGCACCTTAAGCATGAAGCGGTCGACCTGCGCTTCGGGGAGAGCATACGTCCCTTCGGTTTCGATGGGGTTTTGAGTCGCCAGCACCAGGAAGGGATTCGGCACCTTGAAGGTCTCACGCCCAATGGTGACCTGTTTTTCCTGCATCACTTCGAGCAGGGCGCTTTGCACCTTGGCAGGCGCGCGGTTGATCTCATCGGCCAGCAGGAGATTTGTGAAGACCGGCCCGAGCGAAGTATTGAACTCACCCGTCTTCTGGTTGTAGATACGGGTACCGATCAAATCGGCAGGGACGAGGTCCGGCGTGAATTGGATGCGCTTGAATTCGCCGCCGATGGAATCGGCCAGGGTCTTGATGGCCATCGTCTTGGCCAGGCCCGGTACACCTTCCACGAGGATGTGTCCGCGTGCGAGCAGTGCCACGATCAGCCGTTCAAGCAGATGATCCTGCCCGACGATGATCTTCTTTACTTCATACAGCACACGTTCCATGGGAAGCTTATTTTCACGATTTGATGTTTGTTCCATGCCTGGGTCTCCTTTAAGAATTCGTGTCATCCTGAGCGCAACGAAGGATCTCTACACATAGGCGAGAGACTCTTCGCCGCTCCGCGGCTCAGAGTGACACAGCAAGCTGCTAATACGGCGGTGAGCCGCCCATCCCGCCGACGGCGGTGTTGATGGGCACGGCAAAGCCAATGCCTACAAAGAAATTTTCCTGGGTGGGGTTGGTGAGCCCAGTGACGATGCCGATGACGTGCCCGTAGCGATTTAAGAGCGGGCCGCCGGAATTGCCGGGGTTTGCCGCCGCGTCGAACTGGATCATACCGGGGATCTGCACATTGCTATTCGGCACGTTGAAGACGCGGTCAAAGCCGGAGATAACCCCCGAGCTCATCGAGCCATACAAGCCGAAGGGATGACCGACCACATAGGCCTCATCCCCCACGCGCATCGCGCCGGGGTTCCCCAGCGTAGCAGGGACGACGACCAGCGGCGTATCCAATGCCTGAAGGACGGCCAGGTCGAGCTCGGGCATCTCGGTGATGACCTGCGCCTCAGACTGGGTGCCATCGGCAAAGGTGACCGTGATGCGATTCGCGCCCTGGATGACGTGCAGACTGGTGAGAATGTCGCCGAAGTTATCGACGATGACGCCGCTTCCCAAGCCGTGGCCTGTTTCAGCGTTCCGATGCGTTTCCTCGGTTTCGATCAAAACCATGGACGGCTGAATGACCTGATAGACCAAAGCCGAATAGGCGGGTGGAGGTGTGGCAGAAGCCATGACCTGCATGACCGAAGCGTTGACATCTTCAGCGGTTAATTGATTGGGCAGAACAAAGGTGAAGTGATAGATGAGGATCACCACCAGCGTGGCAAAGACTCCCCAGGCGAAGGGCAGGCCGCGGCGCAGTTGTGAAGCGATGGTTTTGATTTTCCCCTTCCAGCTTTCCATTTTCGAAACAGAGAGTTCGCTCATGCAGTGTCCTTTTTATCAAGCTGAAAGAGCGTAGGTTGACTTGAATTTACTATAAGCCTTATGTTTTAGATAAAGATGAGAAATTACATCCAGTTCTTACAGGAGGGTGATGTTGGGCGCGGTTGTTTACAAAATCCACACATTTGGGCGGGGTGCTGTATACTTTTGGGAGGTAATTGGTAATTAGTAATCAGTGAAGAGTTGTGAGGTGTGTGATGAATGTTTCTGATGCAATTCGGTTGAAGAGGGCGGTGCGGAAGTTTCATGATGTGCCCCTGCCTGAGGATGTTGTGTATGCGATCTTGAATGCGGGGCGGAGGTCGCAGTCTTCGAAGAATAATCAGGCGTGGCGGTTTGTTGCGATCCGCGATAAGGCGATCTTGAAGGAGCTTTCGACCTGCGGCGAGTGGGCGGGACATCTCGCAGGCGCGGCGCTTGGGGTTGCCATTCTGACGCCGGACCCGCTCGACAAATTCCAGATCATGTTCGATGCGGGACAGGCGGCGGCGTTCATGCAGTTGGCGGCCTGGGAGTTGGGAGTCGGCTCGGTGCCTGCCTCTTTGTACGAGCATGAAAAGGCGCGCGGAATTTTGGGCTTCCCCGCTGAGTGGCACGCGCGCATCGCGCTGTCGTTCGGGTATCCGCTGGAGGAGACGAAGTTATCCGCGCCGCCAAAGAAGGGTGGACGGGCAGCATTTGAGGATGTGGTGCATTGGGATAGATGGTGAGTTGGTAGATTAGTAAATTAGGGATTGGTGATTAGTGGATTGAGTTGAGGTCCTACATGTGATTGGAATTACCCGATCAGCACCTGAGCTTCAGGGTAGTTGATGAGTTCACGTTTGGGAGAGCCCGCCAGCGCCACGGCCACTGTCAGCGCGCCAAGCCGACCCCAGAACATGACAAAGGAAATAACGAGCTGCCCAAATAAATTTAATTCGGTGGTAAATGCCAGCGAGAAGCCGCAGGTGGCAAAAGCCGAGATGACTTCGAACAGCACCTGGTCAAGAGTGGCATGCGGATGTGTGACCAGAATCGACCAGGTGGCGAGGAAGACCACACCCAGTGAAAGGGTCAAGACCGCGGCAGCGCGGCGAATAGTATCCGAGGGAATCGTGCGCCCTAAAACTATAGTCGCTTCTTTGGAACGTATGTAACTCCACAACGCGAGCAGCAACACGGTGAACGTCCCTGTTGTGATGCCGCCGCCCATCGACGAAGGGGCGCTACCTATGAACATTAACGCCATCTTGAGCAATTGCCCCGGGGGAGTCAGATCTTCAAAATTACTCAAGGCACTATAGCCAGCCGTGCGCGTCGCCACCGAATGAAAGATCGACAACACCACCTGCCGGTGAAATGGCTCATTCACCAGCACACCCGCCGGACGCGTCTCTGCAAGGAAAAAGCCCACAGTGCCAAGAATGATCAAGGCTGCCACCACTCCAACCGTCAGACGCGTATGAAGCGTGACCCTGTGATGTTCGCGATAATCCCACAAGTCAAACAGCACCGGCATCCCCAAACTTCCCAGCACGATCAGCGCTCCCAGAACGGTCAGTGTCATGCCGTCATTGGGAATCCCCACCGCGCCGTTCACCCCGGCAAACAGATCAAAGCCCGCATTACAAAACGCCGAAATGGAATGAAAGAGCGCATAGAAGATCGCCTGCGCATCGCCCAGCGTGGCGCGCCAGTGCAGCCAAAGTAAGAAGGCACCGATCAATTCGATCGTGATGACGAGCTGCAAAATCCGTTTGGTAAAGCGCATGATCGCAGGCATATCCACCAAACCCAGCGAGTCGCGTAAGGCAATGCGGTCGGAATAAGTCACACGCCTGCCGATCAAATGCAAAATGACGACGGTCATCGCCATAAAGCCCACACCGCCGATCTGGATCAACACCATCAGGATGATCTGACCGAACAACGTCAAATCGCGCCCCGGCAGGATGATGGACAAGCCCGTCACGCTCAGCGCGGAGACGGCGGTAAAAAGCGCCTCAGACCACGTCAGCGGCTGGGTTGCCGAGACCCCGGGCAGCATCAAGGCTGTGGTCCCGAGCACGACGAGCAACAACAACCCCAGCGCTAGCCGCGCCGCAGGCGGAAGATTTCTCAGCACGTTTTATTCCCAGTCCGACATTTCGAAGATATTGGCATTCGTGCCGATGACCACGATCAGGTCGTCTTTGAGCAAGCCAAAGTCGGCGGGAGGCGCGACAATAACCGCTTCGCCGCGCTTCACGGCTACCACCGTCACGCCAAAGCGGCGGCGCAGGTCGGCTTGATAAATGGTCTTGCCTGCCAGCGATTGCGGGATCGAGAGTTCCACCACACAGTGCTCCGCGCCGAGCGGAATACGGTCGAGCAGGTTGGGGTTCGAGAGTTCCAACGCCAGGCGATAGCCCGCCTCTGATTCAGGCAGCACCACTTTATCTGCCCCGACCCGCAAAAGCACGGAACGCTGACGCTCCGTCAGCGCCTTGCAAATGATGCGCTTCACCCCGACGCTCTTCAAGGCTGTGGTGGTTAGAATATTGTTTTCAAAATCTGACCCGATCGCCACAATGCAAACGTC
>JAEURI010000088.1 GCA_016789225.1 Anaerolineales bacterium | reverse complement strand
AGCCGTCACTTACCTCGGCGGACGCTGGATGCAATATTCCCTGGTGGATTATATTGGAAGAGCACTTGGCCTACTGGGCAGTATAGTCGCCCGGCCCGTCTCCTTCACCTTGGATGTTCGCAAGACCCAGACCGAAGCAGGTGTCAAACCTTCACGTTATAACTTCATGCCCATCGTCCGCGGCCTGGTCATTGCCTTGCCCGTTGTGGCGATCTTCGCCTCTCTGCTTGCCTCGGCGGATGTGGTTTTTAGTGAGCGCCTGAATGATTTCATAGAATTATTCAAACTCGAGAACCTGCCCGAGTACATCTTCCGCATGATCTACATCCTGATCATCGGGTATGCACTGGCGGGTATCATATTGCATGCCTCCTCCGAATCCAAGGATGAAAAACTCGCAGGCATGGAGAAGCCCGTCATCCCGGCCTTCCTCGGTTTCATCGAATCGTCCATTGTACTTGGCAGTGTGGTGGCGCTTTTCGCCGCCTTCGTGGTCATACAATTCCAATATTTCTTTGGCGGCGCCACTAATATCAATGTGGAGGGCTACACCTACTCCGAATATGCACGCCGCGGTTTTGGTGAATTGGTGGCTGTGGCCTTCTTTGCATTGATGATGTTGCTTACGTTGAGTGCAGTCACCAAACGCGAGACCGAAACCCAACGAAAGATATACTCCGGGCTTGGCGTCATATTGGTCGCATTGTTACTGGTGATGCTTGTCTCTGCTTACCAACGCCTCAACCTCTACGAAATTGTTTATGGCTTCTCGCGCCTGCGCACCTATACCCATGTCTTTCTGATCTGGATCGGTCTCCTGCTGGTTGCCACCATTGTTCTTGAGATTCTGCGAAAAGAGCGCATGTTCGCCTTCGCTATGCTTATTGCTTCATTTGGTTTTGCGGCCTCTCTTCCCATCCTCAATGTGGACGCTTTCATCGTCAACCAAAACATCCAGCGTGAATTGAATGGAGAATCCACAGAAGACCTGGACTCACAATACTTCATCGAACTCTCTGACGATGCCGTTCTGCCCCTCGTCAAAGCGCTTCAGACTCCGGCCTTGCCTGATTCCGTCCATGAGAAAGTTGCCGCCGCCCTGGCCTGTATCCGCTACGAGCGTGACCTCCAGCGCAACGACCGTGAATATTCCTGGCAATCCTTCCACTTCTCCCGCCTCACCGCAGACAATGCGCTTGCATTGGTCAAAACCAGGCTGGACGAGATCGACATCGACGATACAGAATATCCCGTTGTAGCAGTTTCCCCCAATGGAGAAGAATACTATTGCTCACCCTATTATTACGATTAGTAAATTCACGTAAGAAGCCAGCCCCATTGGATGTCTGACCCTCGTACCTCATAACCCACAAGGACAGCCAATGGATTTCAAACTGACCATCTTCTCCGATTACATATGACCCTGGTGCTATGTCGGCCAGGGTGTGGTCGAGAGGCTCAAAAAAGAATACAACGTGGAGGTGGAATGGCGTCCTTATTATTTGCGCCCCGATACGCCTCCTGAAGGCATGGAACTGCCAGAATACATCAAACGTGCCCGTGATAATGGCTCAGAGGAACGCCTGCGATTGATGGCAGAAATGCATGGCATGGAATTCAGGTCGACCGATCGTATTTACAATACGCGTCTGGCTCATGAAGCCACGGAATATGCCCGTGAACATGGCAAGGCGAATAAGTTCCATCGCATCGTTTTCCGCAAGGTCTATGTTGAAGGTTTTGATCCCGCCCAGTGGGAGGTGCTTCGCTCGGTTGCCGAAGAAGCTGGGCTGGATGCAGCCGATATGCAAAGCATGGTGGAAGCTGGAAAGTACACAGCCGAGGTGGCTGGTCAGGTACAGTGGGCACAACGCATCGGTGTGACCGGTGTGCCGACCTACGTCATCAATAACAAATACGCCATTGTCGGCGCGCAGCCCTACGAAGTTTTCAAGAACGCGTTGGGACAGATCGAGAAAGAATTGAAGAGTTAAATAAAAAGTTGGCGATTTTCAAATCGCCAACTTTTTATTTTTCCACTTCCACTTCCACTTTCACGATGCGATCTAACCGAAACGTTCTATCTGCTTCGCGGCTGTGACAGAAGGCTTGCAGATACAGGTAATCGGACAACCCGATCACTTCCTTGGGGGTGATCCAGCGCTCGGAGGTCTCTCCGTCCTTATCCATATATTGAATGAATAATTTTTTTCCGCTGTGAATGGCTTCGCTTAGTTCGGTGGGTAGGTAAATGCCTTCCTGCGGCCAGGCAGGGGAGTTGTAGATGCCGATGAAATCGTCCAGCGATTTATTGATAGATTTGAGCGAGTCTGTCATGGCGAAGAACAGGTTCTTCATGGTGATGGCATCTGCCAGAGCACGTGAGCCCTGGATGTTGGCAGTGATCTGAAAATCCTGCGAGAGATGACTTAAGCTATAGGAGGGTAATTCGTAATAATCACGCGCCAACAGGAGTGTGTCGATCAGGTTGGGGAATTCGATGGCCCGCCCAAGTTTTCTGTATTCGTTGTCGAGAAATTGAATATCAAATTTGGCGTTGTGGCAAACGACCACAGCATCCTTCAAGACTTCATCGAGCTGGTCGGCGATATCGGCAAAGCTTGGTTTACCTGCCAGGGCAGAATCGTCCAGGCCGTTGACGCGAAGCGCTGACGGCGAAAGCTCACGCCCGGGGTCGAGGAGCAGGTCAAGGGTCCGCTTGATGCGTTTGCCTTCGGTGACGATTACGGCAATCTGGCAGATTCGGTCCCCAAACCACGGGGAAAGCCCGGTGGTTTCGATGTCAAGAAATGCAAAGCGAGTGTTGGAAAGTTCAAGCATGTTAATCACGATTTTTCGGTTCACATCTTACCGTATTTTTTATTTAATTGCTATTTAAATAAGTTTAAAAACATACTTTTAAACTCTGATTTAAATAAAAAATTTTACTTTCATGGATGAAAGGATTTGCCCTTAAAACTTTTTGATTCGTTCCAAAAATGACAGGCTTACAGAAATGGGAATGAAACTAGTACCATGGTACTAGTCAGCAAGCCTTATATTAAAAAACTATTTGTTATTCTATGAGCAGGATGCTACTGAATTTTCTGCATCGTATGCAAAACAGTCATTCAAATTTTACAAGGAGAAACCATGAGAAAGATTGCTTATCAATTCATGAGTGCATTGGCAACTCTCGCCCTGGCTCTTTTGAGTTTTCAAAGCGTCTCTGCCCTGCCATCGGCTTCCCCGCTGAGTGCATCAAGCACATATTATGTCAGCCCATCAGGCAGTGACACGGGTACGTGTACTGCATCGGCACCGTGCGAGACGTTTAAGAAAGTGATGAGTGTGGCTCAGGCCGGTTCAACGATCATTGTTTTGCCAGGGACCTACAACCAGAAACTCACCATCTCGAAGAGCGACATGACAGTGGAAGGACAAAACGCGATTATCGATACGACCGAATCAAATGGGATCGTAATCTCGGCGAATGTTGAGAATATTGTAGTCCGCGGCTTTACAGTTACCAGGACGCGTTCTCATTCTGTATTAGTGTTTGGTAAGTACGTTATAGTTGAAAATACGATCGTTTATCACTCGGTTCTGGAGAATGGCAGTTTATCCAATGGAGAAATTACCTGCTATAACAATCGATGGGGTTCGGGACTGAAGGCTGAAAAGGGATCTTCGAATGTGACCTTTCGAGGCAATACTGTGTATGAGACCTGCGGCGAGGGAATTGCTGCAACACTGAGCAATAATGTATTGATCGAGAATAACACCATTTACGATAATCATAATGTGAATATATACGTGGATAATACATATTCGGCCCAGGTTCTGAATAACTATGCCTATTGCACCGGTAAAACCAGTAATGACACAATCGGGATCGCCCTCGGTGAGGAGTCATACTCGGGCGGTGTTGCCCAATTGCATGATGTGACGATCCATGGAAATAAAGTGGAAAACTGCTATGCTGGGATCATGGCCTTTTCGAGCCAGGTGGGCGGTACTCTGACGAATGTGACCTTCAGTAGTAATTTTGTGCCTTCCAGCCAGTCAAAAGGCCTTGCGCTGGATAATAGAAGCAATTCCAATGTTTCGATCACCGGGAATACCTATCACAACGAGCCGTGGATTCGCAACAAAAGCGGCGTGACCTTGTCAAACAATGTGGTTGGTACCGAGTTGGATGGCGATACCCTGGGAACAACCTTTATCGATGTGCCTCAAAGTCATTGGGCCTGGCAGTATATTGAGAGCATTTACGACGCCGGGATTACTGGTGGTTGTGTCAACACGCCGCTTTCCTATTGTCCCGCTGGGTCAGTGACTCGCGCCCAGATGGCGATCTTCCTTCTGCGCGGGATTCATGGCTCCTCGTATTCACCACCTTCGGTGGGATCGGATACCGGTTTTGATGATGTCCCTGTAGATTATTGGGCGGCTACCTGGATTAAGCAATTGGCGGCGGAAGGAATCACCGGCGGTTGTGGTAATGGAGATTTTTGTCCCGATAGAACTGTGACCCGTGACCAAATGGCAGTCTTCTTGCTCAAGGCAAAATATGGCGCAGACTATGCTCCGCCATCGGTTGGTTCGGATACCGGGTTTACGGATGTATCCTCTAACCACTGGGCCGCGGCCTGGATCAAGCAACTGGCGTCAGAAGCTATTACTGGTGGATGTGGCGGCAGTTCATACTGCCCGTCCAATGCAGTGACCCGTGACCAGATGGCAGCTTTTTTGCAAAGAACATTTGGCTTGGCGTTGCCATAATCGATTTTTAGTTGGAAAACAATGAAAATCCCCGCTTATTAGGGCGGGGATTTTCATTGTTTAAGTTTAGGGGTTACAGACGCCAGCCGTCGATCTGGTCTGCGGTTTTGCCGTAGACGTATGGATTCTTTTTTCCCAGGAACCCATGCGGGAAGCCCATCTCAATGGCGCTGACATCGCTTAGACGTTTGTATTGCTCGTCGGTAAGCGACCATTCGATGCTGGACATGTTGTCTTTGAGCTGCTTTGTGCTGCGTGCGCCGAGGATGGGGATCATTTGTGTCTGTGGCAATTGACGCACCCAATTGATCGCCACCTGTGACATGGGCCTGCCGGTTTCTTTTGAAACGGCTTCGACCTCTTTGACGACATTCAACGACTTTTCACCCAGCTTGAGTTTCCTGGAGTTCAAGCGTGTAGAGGCTTTAACCGGCTTAAGGAATTTCCCAGTAAGGATACCCGCCTCCAACAACCCCCATGGCAGGACGGTCATTTCCCAATGATTTGCCATCGGGATGATGGAGCGCTCGACGGCGCGGTCAAGCAGGGAATAAGGGACCTGCATGCCAAGGAAACGTGACCAACCCATCAGGTCGGCGCGGGTATTGGCTTCAGCGACGATGTAATCGGGCGTATCGGAAAACGCTACATAGTTGACCTTGCCCTGGCGTACAAGATCATCCAACCCGCGCAGCACTTCTTCGATGGGGGTCATGAAATCCCACATGTGCAGATAATACAGGTCAATGAAACCGGTCTTGAGCCGTTTGAGACTCTTTTCCACGGACTTCATCATATTCTTGCGGCTGTTGCCGCCGCCATTTGGGTCGGTGTTATCTGGCTTAGTGAGCGTATATTTGGTTGCCACCACGAAATGATCGCGGTCGGCTTTGAGAAAATCGCTGAGGAATTCCTCGCTGGTCCCGTCGGTGTAATTGACCGAGGTATCGATAAAATTCCCGCCTGCATTCGCGAACAGGTCGAACATCTTTTTGCTTTCCGCCTTGGATGCTCCCCAGCCCCAGGTTTCGCCGAAGGTCATCGTGCCAAGACAAAGCTCCGAAACGCGCAGGCCGCTGCGGCCTAAAAGTTTGTATCTCATGAGTTCCTCCTATAGCATGGTAGGTGACAGAAGTGACTGTCACCTTGAGCAGTATAGCTGGATATGCTCGTTTTCCACCCCATTCTTTCGGACAGTTTATTTCAACTCCCGCGGTTTGAGATTTCGCCCGCCTACCCAGGCACCAACAGCCGTGCCAAGGATCGAGAGCAGAAAGCTCACCAGGATCGCTGCTTCAAAGCGACCTGAAAATATCACGTTCAGAATAAGCACATCGAGGGCAAGCACACTCAGGCGGAACGTCTCTGGAATGAAGATGCCGATGATCAACCCAAGGAATGCGCCGAAAGCCATACCGGTGTATGCGCCCACACTCACGCCGCCTGTCGTCCCTGCCGTGCGGACGGTGAGTGCACCGGTCAACGCGCCGGTGATGGCCCCGAGCAAGATGCCCAGCAGGCCGGTGAATTGAATCCCGCTCCACATGCCGCTTAAGGCCCCCGTGGCGGCTCCGAGAATCCCACCTAGGATGCCGCCGAGGATCGCACCAAAGAGACCGCTTTTCATAAAAAGTTCATTGTTTTCAGACATTTGATATCCTTCTTTTGAATTTGATTGGTATTTTACCTTGCCCCTTCCTTCTTCAAATCAGATAAAATCTATCCACCCTGATTATTGGAGATGAACATGCAGAATCCTGAAATGAACGAAGATTTCGATGAGCCCTCGTCCTTTAACGAAGAGATCGATACAAAGGTCATCGAAACCGCTGTGCGTTCCATGTTGACCGCCTTTGGCGAGAACCCGGACCGTGAAGGCCTGCAAAACACGCCGAAGCGGGTGGCGCGTATGTATCCCGAATTATTGAGCGGCTATCGCATGGATGGAGAGAAACTCGTCAACAACGCGATCTTCAACGTGACCTATGACGATATGGTCATTGTGCGCGATATTGAATATTTCAGTTTGTGTGAGCATCACATGTTGCCGTTCATGGGGCGCGCGCATGTTGCCTACATTCCCAAGGGACAAGTGATCGGCCTTTCCAAAATTCCTCGCATCGTGGATATGTTTGCCCGCCGCTTGCAGGTGCAGGAACGCATGACCCGCCAGATCGCAGATTTCCTCAACGACTTGCTCGGCCCGCAAGGCGTGGCCGTCGTGGTCGAGGGGTTGCATTTATGTGCGATGATGCGAGGTGTGAAGAAACATGATGCCCGCATGACCACCTCTGCCATGCTGGGCTCGTTCCGTAAGAGCATCAACACCCGCCAGGAATTTTTGGATCACCTCAACCGCGGCGCGGAACCGTTGAGGATATAAGCACATCTCCGCGCTTTCGCATCCAAACCTGACCTTGTAACTGCTCTGAAAAATCTGACAGTTTTTCTCCGCTGACAGGGTGTTCATGATCCGGAATCAACTCTGCCAGCGGGATGATGACAAAGGCGTATTCCCAAAATTCTGTATTGAGTGGCTGCTTATCGTACAGCAGGATGTCGATGTCGATGGTGCGCGGCGCATTTTTTTCCTTGCTGCGCACACGCCCCAGCGCATCTTCGATGGGGCGGATGATCCTTTCCTTGAACTCCACCGGCGGCACTGTGCTGAGGAATGAAATACAAATGTTCAGAAAATTCGGCCCATCGAACCCGACCGACTCCGATTCCCAGACAGAAGAAATAGTTTCCACTGTGCCAACCTCGCCCAACATTTGAACCGCTTTGGGGAGGTTCTCCTCCGCTCCGATGTTCGAGCCGATGCTGAGGTAAATGCGATGCAAGTCATTCATCACGTTTTCGTTCCACCTCCACACCAACCGATTTGGCAAAGCGTACCGCGCCGGGTTTTTCCACGCGTACAACGGCTTTTCTCACGAGCGGCGTTTCAAGACAAATCTTTGCAAGGTCATTTGCCAGCGCTTCCACCGTGAGACGTTTGACGGTTTCGGCATGCGCCCGCACTTTTTTTGCCAGGGCGCTGTAATCCACACAATCTGCGATGTTATCCGTCTCCGCAGCGCGGACAGTATCGGTATAGACTGTCACATTGATAAGAATATCCTGTTCCACCTCGCGCTCCCAATCGCGGATGCCGATCACCCCGCGCACGAGCAGATCTTTGATGAACACTTTATCCATGAACTCTCCTTATGGAATCCATCGGCAAGCCGATGAACAAATTTCGAGCAGCGAGCTGCTCGACTCCACACACTAAACCAAATGCCTGCCACCATCTACGTGAATGATCTCGCCTGTGATGTAAGCAGGACCGGATAACAAGAACAGCAGCGCCTCTTCGACTTCTCCCGCCTCGCTCCACCTTTGGGCGGGTACGGCCTCGATGACCTTGTCACTCGCTGACGGTTTATCTGCCGGAGGCAGGATCGCACCCAACGCCAACCCGTTGACAGTTATGTTCGGCGCGAGCGCGACGGCCAGAGATTTTGTCATCGCTGCGAGTGCAGACTTTGTGACGGTGTATGGGAAGTGGTCCGCGCCAGGGCGGGTGGCGCGCCAGTCGAGGATGTTGACGATACGTCCCTGCTTTGTGTGCTTTGCAAATGCCTGGCTCAATAAAAACGGCGCTGTCAGGTTGATATTGAGATGACGATTCCAATCATCCAGCGACGTGTCGTGAACGGTCAGCGATTCGAAGATGGATGCGCTGTTGACCAATCCGTACAGTGGACTCAGTGTGCTGGCGCGTTCGATTAATTGCGATGCATTTTCAGGGTGGGCAAGGTCCGCAGCGAGGACCCAGGCACGAGCGCCGAGTGAGGCGAGTTCCTCTCGGAGCGCTTCGGCTTCGGCGGGGGAGTGTCCGTGATGGATGATCACATCCGCCCCGGCGCGTCCACAGGCGAGGGCGAAGAGACGCCCCAAGCGGCGGGCGGCTCCAGTGATGAGAATTGTCCTGTCCTTTAGATTGGTCATCATTTTGATTTTATCATTGCAAAACCTGACAATCTTTATCTTATTCTTGACTCTATTTTTTGTAGGTGATAACATGACTTGAACGTTATAGCGATTGCCGATGTTTTGCGTTCTTCAAAATCCAATTTGAGAAAGGTGCAAAAGCATGACAAGGAATCAAAACGTGCCAGTTTATACGGGGGATATTGCGGAACAACAGATCGACCCATCACAGGAATACTCAAAGGAGAATCAGGAGATCACGTTTTCAGAGGAACAGCATGCCATTTGGGCAGACCTGTTTGCCGGGATCCACCAGCCGTATCTCACCGAGCATATTTGCGCAGAGTGGAAGACCGGCATGGAGTTATTGCAGCTTGACCCGAAGCACATCCCCACCGTGAAGCATTTGATCGAACATATCACGCCACATTCCGGCTGGCGTATCGAACGGACGGTGGTGCGTTACACGCTTGCAGATGACTGGTATAAGAAATTTGCCCAGCGTATATTTTTAATTACCGACTATTTGCGCACACGCGACCAAATGGAATTCACACCCGAGCCGGATATGTTCCATGATATTTTTGGTCACCTGCCGTTTTTGACCCAGAAGTTCTACGCGCGCATCGAGGATAAATTCGCGCCTGCCTACATGAAGGCAAGCACCGAAGAACGTGAGGTCATCAAACGACTGGCATGGTACAGCACGGAATTTGGGCTGGTGGCGCAGGAGAATCGCTTTAAGGTCTTTGGCGCGGGCATCATATCGGGTCGCAAGGAATTGACCCGCACCATCAT
>JAEURI010000087.1 GCA_016789225.1 Anaerolineales bacterium | reverse complement strand
TGGTCGTTTGCGTCTGAGCCGCATCGGCGGCATCCAATGGCCCACAGTGGAAACAGAAGGCGTGTGGGTCTTCACATCCAAAGGTGAAAAGATACGCGGCTCGGTGTTGATTGATGTAGCATCGGGTCATATTCATAGTGGAACTGACCTACCGCGCGATGATAAACATCTTGAAGTACGCCTCGATGCTCTCACCACATCCGAAGCGGAGACGCGCGCGTTGGGAATCACTATCGGCGATTGTGTAGCCTTTGATACGCGTACTTAGGTCACGAATGGATTCATCCGCTCGCGCTTTCTGGATGACAAGGCTTGTGTGGCGAATCTTGTCGCGGCGATCAAGTCGATGGTGGAGTCAGGTCAAAGTCCGGCCCGAAGCGTATATTTCCTCATCTCGAATTATGAAGAGGTCGGTCACGGCGCATCGGCAGGCATCCCAGATGAAGTGGCGGAGTTGGTCACGGTCGATATGGCGGTTGTTGGCGAGGGGCAAGAGTCGGACGAGTTCCATGCGACCTTGTGCATCAAAGATAGCGGCGGACCGTATCACGAAGGTTTGAACAAAAAGATGCGTGTCATTGCCGAGAAACATGGTATTCCATACAAGACCGATGTCTACCCATTCTATGGTTCGGACGGCGAAGCGTTCTGGCGCGCAGGCGGCGATGTGGCGATGTCGCTCATTGGTCCCGGCATTGATGCCTCGCACAACTACGAACGCGCCCACATGGATGGCCTGAATGCAACCACAAATTGGATCATGGCCTACCTGTTGGAAAAGTAAGATAAGGTTAAGAAAACGCTAACGTAATTGATGCGCCGATCAGGCTGTCTGTGCTGATATGATTGAATTTAGGATTCAGATATGTCTATAGATACCATCGAAGCCAAGATCGGCTCGCTCGCACCGGACTTCAAACTGCTCGCCACCAATGGGCAGGAGATTTCGCTGACAGATTTCCGCGGCGGAAAGAATATTATCGTGTTCTTCATCCGCGAGACGAGCTGCCCGCAATGTCGTACTCATGTGGCTCACCTCGGGCGGATGTACGACCAATTCCGCGAGGCTGGGACGGAAGTCATCGTGATCCTCGGCGAAAGCATGGACAAGGCCAAGGAATATGCGGACAGCATTGGGTTACCTTTCCCCATCCTCTGCGACCCTGACCGTGAGATATACCATCTTTATGAATTGGAAAAATACTTTCTGCTTTTCCAAAGAACAGCATCCCTTGTTGTGGATAAAGATGGTGTTGTGCGCTATTTGAAGCGCACCACCGTGCCAAACGTCTGGTTGCAGGAGAGCCGTGAATTGCTTGGCTTCATCCTGAGTTTGGAAGAGGGTCAGCCGGTTGTATAAAGTCAGAAGCCTCGCACTTGCGGGGCTTTTTGTTTGCGAAAAACATTAACCGCGAAGGTTTTCTTTGCGTCCTTCGCGAGCTTTGCGGTTAAGAATCTCTTACTATTCACTATTCTCTTCTCCAACTGTATACTTGGCCTATGAAACTAGATGCCGCCCTTCCCATCGTTCACTTGAAGGATATTCCCGCCATTGCGAAAGCCGCCGAAGAGACCGGCTTCGCCGCGTTATGGACCCAGGAAACCCAGCATGACCCGTTCTTACCTTGTACCTTGATCGCGGAACATTCAACGCAGATGCAATTTGGAACCGCCATCGCCGTGTCATTCGCGCGTTCGCCTGCCAACCTGGCCTACACCGCGTGGGACTTGTCTGCCCAGTCTGGTGGACGATTCATTTTGGGTCTGGGCACGCAGGTCAAGGCGCATATTGAGAGGCGTTTCGGCATGACCTGGCCCGAGTCGGTGACGGGGAAACTGCGCGAGCAGATCCAGGTCATTCGCGCGTTGTGGGATACCTGGCAGAACGGCACCAAGTTGAACTTCCGCGGCGAGCATTACAAAGTGACCTTGATGTCGCCCTTTTTCAATCCGGGCGCAATCGAGAATCCCAATATCCCGATCTATATTGCTGGCGTGAATACCGGGCTGGCAAAGCTGGCGGGCGAAATGTGTGAAGGATTCCATGCGCATCCGTTTAACAGTCCGCGCTATATGAATGAAGTATTACTGCCTGCGATGGAAGAAGGCTTGCAAAAAAGCGGACGCAAACGCAGCGACATTGCCGTTTCGATGACTCCCTTCATCGCCACTTCGCCGGAAGAGGAAGGCTTTGCCCGCATGCAAATTGCGTTTTACGCTTCGACGCCTTCCTACAAATCTGTTATGGATTTTCATGGCTGGGGTGAGACTGCTGAAAAACTCTCCGGCTTTGCCTCCAAGGGCGAGTGGGCCGAGATGCCCATGCTCATCACGGACGAGATGTTGAACGAGTTTTGTCTGATGACCACGCAGGAAAATCTATCTGCCGATCTGAAGAAACGTTTCGGCGGCATCGCGGACAGGATTACGCTGTACACACCTTTCATCCCCGGCGAGAAGGATGCGTGGTGGAAGAAACTTTGTGCAGAATTTGAAAATTAAGAAACTCACCTTACGCGCCCATGCGTGACTCCCTGAGCGATAGCGAAGGGTCTCTACCGCTAAAGTAAGAGGCCCTTCGGTCGCGAAGCTTGTCCTGAGCTTGTCGAAGGGAACGCTCCCTCAGGGTGACACAGTATTTTTGAGACGAGTCCTAGAAAAAACAAACTTTCCCCAGAGCAAATTAAAATTTGGTCTGACCAAACCAAATTTTGATCTAGATCAAACCGGATTTTCCGCCTGTCAAACTATTCAAATCTGAAACACTAGGTGGTATTTCCCAGGTACATGAAACACAGCATAGGGGCAAAATTCTGCAACTTCATCATTCCAAAATAAAGCGTGTAAAAGTCCCCTCGTACCGAAATCCATTCTTCCGAGTTCACACAGCCATGCTTGCCCAACTTGCAAACAAACTTCAGCACTCCTCTCTCTCTCGCCACCTGTTTTTCCTCTTCTCCACAATTTTCACCATCCTTCTCATCGGCTACA
>JAEURI010000076.1 GCA_016789225.1 Anaerolineales bacterium | reverse complement strand
TCCGGCGGGGTGATCTGTATGGATGCAGAGGCAGGTTCCGGGTCGGTGTATGAGGCGGAGTCTTCCGATTGGGAAACAATAAAATTAACAGAGACCTTTGAATTCAAAATTTCGATCAATAATTTGTTGACTGTGGTGGCAAGACGGCTGTCGAGCCAGTCGCGGGCATAGGCATTGCGCACACTAACGGTCAAGATCCCGTTCTCATAAGCGACGGGGCGGGTATCGCGCACCCAGGTATCGAAGGAGGCGCGGGGCATATCCATTTGTAGTTGTGCAATTACGGTTTGCCAGGCTTGCTCAGCGTTCATAAACTGTCCTCAACGTAAATTTTTTGTGTTTTTGCGTACATTGAACTAGCCCGCCTGTTCAGCGGCTTCAATCTTGGCGCTTCGGCTGTCAAATTTTTATTCGTCGTTCAGGGATTGCGGATGTCGATCGATGAGGGCAAACATCCGTTATATCAGCGTGTTCCTATTCTAGCAGAACCTTTCAATAGATAACAGGCGTTCAACCTACGCGATGTTAAAAAAAAATGTTTTTTTAAGATTGGCCTTTCTTAAAGAATCGTTAACCATTTCATGCCAGGTGGGTAACAGTTATAGAACGGGTGTTTCAGCCAACAGCATCCAGTTGGAGGCAGGCACCCCCCATATATGGGTATCAAGGGCAGTGAATCAGCCTGCAGGCCATATCTATCTTAACGAATCATGTTGCAACAAAATGTTCATCGAATGGAAACGAGACTCTGTTTTCTGTGACTCGTTCGGCAATGTTCACGCAATAAATGGGTTTATTGTTTAATTCCACGCGGAACCCATACAAGTACGGTTGTTCCTTCACCAATTGTGGATGAAATATCGGCATCACCACCTGCTGATCGTGCGCGAGTCAACATGTTTGCGAGACCATGACCGATGAATGTATGCTTTTGATCTGCATCAAAGCCTTTTCCATCATCACGAACTTCCATTAAGACACGATCATCCGTTGTCCAAAGCGCAACTTGAACGATCTTGGCCTTGGCGTGCTTGGCTGCATTGGCCAAAGCCTCCTGACATATATGAAACAAAGCCAGTGATTGGGTTTGGGTAAGTTCTTTCATGTCGGAATCGGGCACAGTGAAGTGAACTTCAGAGAAGGTATTGGCACGATATTCAGTGATCAGGCGTTTAATCCCGCTCAATAGACCTTCATTCCCAAGCTGCCGCGGCCGCAGATCCAAAATATAGGCACGAATATCGCGAATCGCCTGGTTCAAACCGTAAATGGCATGATCGATCTTCTCTTTTGTGGTGATCGGGTCTTCATTCAGGATATGTTGTGCTCCTTCAAGCGCCAGCCCAACACCATAAATGGACTGAATGATGCCATCATGCAGGTCCATACCAATACGATTGCGTTCTTCAAGCACAGCCAGGCGGCGTGCATTGGCATGCAAACGCGCATTTTCAATGGCAAGCCCCGCCCATGTGCCCACTGCCGTGAGCATTTGTGTGCTTCTCTCTTCAAAGGGAGTGGAAGAACGTGTAACAACGCTCATGACTCCCATCAGATTCTCTCCTGAGATCAGCGGAATACACGCAATTTGCTGGAACCCCGCCTGTACAAGCGCCTCACGCATGAAGTTCTCGTCGTTCGCAAGGTCATGGCTGATGAGCGGTTGGCGGGTTTTGGCCGCAATTCCGATAAAACCATCGCCAATGTTGAACATATTGCGAGTCCAAAAGGCTTCGGCTGCCTGGCCGCGGTGTAAAACCATGCGCAGAGTGGTCTTATCTTCTTCGAGCAGGAATATCTCTCCCGCCTCGACCTTCATATAGTTCATTACAAGCCCAAGGGTCTTGTTCAGAATCTCGTCGAGCTCCAGGCTCGAGGTTAGGGTGGTGGCGATGCCGTTCATCAGCGACATATCCACGTTGCGGCGGGTCAGGGCGGCGTCGCGTTCCTTCATCTGGTCGATCAGGCGCGCATTGGTAATGGCTGTGGCGGCGTAAGTGGCAAGCATCTGAATGATCATCTCGTCATCCGATGAAAATTCCGCGGCATCCAGCTTCTCGGTAAGGTAGATCTGCCCCAGCTGCCTCTCAACCGTACGGATGGGAACCCCTAAAAATGAGGCCATATGCGGGTGGTGGCTCGGAAACCCAACCGAACGCGGGTGCTTTTGGATCACCGGCAGGCGCAGTGGCACTTCCGTATTCATTAACTCCCCGATCAACCCATGCCCCATCGGCGGGTGTGCAATTCGTTTAATCTCATCCCGGCTCATCCCCACCGCGATGAATTGTTGAAGTTTCCCCTCATCGTTGAGCACGCCTAGAGCGGCGTAACGTGCCCCAGCCTGTTCACAGGCCGTCGAAGCGATGCGCTCCAGCAATGTTTCCAGAGAAACATCCTTGACCAACTCCAAACTAGCGCGATGCAGTGCAAATAACCGCTCCTGTAATTGTTCACGAGTCAACAACATGAATGACACCTCGCAAACATTATAATTCCCTTTTTGATAGAATTTGAAAGCAGGCGAAACCTATACTACAGCGTGCCCCAAAATACACACTAGGAACCCTTATGACGACCTCTCGAATCTCCGGTTTTTACAACATGACCCTTGAGGAGCGCCGCGAAAAAATATTAAACGCGGTGAAATCCCCTTCGGGGACGCCTCAGACCCCGCCCGATCTTGGCGCGTGGACCACAGGCGGAATCTCCGCCGAAGCTGCTGATCACATGATCGAAAATGTAGTCGGCATGCACAGCCTGCCCCTCGGAATCGCTTTGAATTTTCAGGTGAACGGACGCGATGTGCTCGTGCCCATGACCCTTGAAGAACCTTCTGTCGTGGCGGGTGCTTCCTTTATGGCAAAACTTGCCCGTGCAGGCGGCGGCTACCAAGCCACCACCACCGATCCGCTCATGATCGGGCAAATGCAGGTCATCAATGTGACCAATCTCAACGAAGCCAAACTAAAGATTTACGAGAAAAAAGCCGAACTCCTTGCCGAAGCGGACTCCATCGACCCCATCCTAAAAAAATTCGGCGGCGGTGCAAGAGACTTGGAAGTGCGTATCTTCGAAGACTCTCCCATCGGCGGATTCTTGGTTGTGCATCTTATTTATGATGTTCGTGATGCAATGGGGGCGAATGCAGTGAACACGGCTTGCGAAAGGCTCGCACCAAAGATCGAAGCCATCACTGGCGGAAAAGTTCACCTGCGCATTCTCTCCAACCTCGCAGACCGACGCATTGCCCGCGCACGCTGTACCATCCCTGTAAAAGAACTGGCATTCGATAATTTCTCCGGTGAACAAGTCCGTGACGGCATTATCGCCGCCTACGCCTTCGCCGCCGTGGACCCATACCGTGCCGCCACCCACAACAAAGGCATCATGAACGGTGTGGACTCAGTGGTCATTGCCACCGGTAACGATTGGCGCGCCATTGAAGCAGGCGCTCATGCCTACGCCGTGAAAAACGGACATTACACCTCCCTCTCCACTTGGGGCAAAGATAGCGAAGGCAACCTCGTCGGCACGCTCGAAATGCCGATGGCAGTCGGCATCGTCGGCGGTGCGACCAAAGTCCACCCGGCAGCACAGGCAGCTGTAAAACTTATGGGCGTGAAGACTGCAAATGAATTGGCAGAGATCATCGTCTCGGTCGGCTTGGCACAGAACATGGCTGCCCTGCGCGCCCTCGCCACCGAAGGCATCCAACGCGGACACATGTCGCTACATGCAAGACAGGTTGCGATTGCGGCTGGCGCGACTGGCGACCTGGTTGAAAAAGTTGCGGCACAGATGGTGGTGGAGAAGGTTGTGAGAATTGATAGAGCGGAAGAGATTCTGAAAGGAATGAAATAAGTGGAATCTGTTCAAAATCCTTCCGAGCCCGTCGCGATGTCAAATAAATTACCCATCGCAAGAATCGTAACGGGTGCGGTGATCGGCATAGCCAGTTATCTCGTTTTTATCCCAGTTGGAAATCTTCGGAGCAGCGAGTTTGTGCTTCTTTATATACCCTGGATCATCCAGTTGGTTTTGGAAGCTCCATTAAGACTCGTATTTGTAATACTGCTTGGCACGGATATCGTTCATGGGCAGGTTATGCAGATTGTTATACCTGCCCTCGCTTCCCTATCCTTTGGGCTTTTGGGTAGTATTCTCGCTTCTGGGCAGAGGAAGATCATCATAAATGGTCTCATCTCGCTTGGAATTTTCTTCTATCTCTCTTGCTTCTTTGGAACATTATTGACCTTGATGGCAGTTTGAGAAAGGTGACCCCAACATGGATATCGAAGCCTTAATTGAATTCACTCAAAAGATCGTCCGCCAACCGAGCATGTCTGGTGAGGAAGGCGCAGTCACGCAGATCGCCGTGAACGAGATGAACGCTCTCGGCTTCGATAAGGTTTGGGTCGACAAATACGGCTCCGCCGTGGGGATGATCCGCGGGGCGCAGGCAGGAAAGACTCTGCTTTTTGATGCGCATACTGACACGGTGGGAATCGCTGCTGGATCCGTCTGGACTCGCGCCCCTTTCGGCGCAGAAGTGACGGATACACACATGTACGGACGTGGCGTGATGGATATGAAAGGCTCGCTTGCGGCGATGATCCATGCGGCGGCAAGTGTGGACAGAAGCAAGCTCGCCGGGACGGTGGTCATCTCCGCTTCGGTGTTGGAAGAAGTGTACGAAGGTGGCGCACTCAAAGCTGTGATGGATGAAGTGAAGCCAGATTATGTCGTCATTGGCGAAGCGACCCAACTCAACCTCGCACGCGGCGGGCGTGGACGGGCAGAAATTCATCTCGAAGCGATCGGCAAGCCCGCACATTCATCGTCACCGCAGTTGGGCGTAAATGCCGTGCATCTGATGACGAAGGTCATTGCTGAAGTGGAAAAAGTGAAATTAGGTGAACATCCGCTCATGGGTCCCGCCATCCTTGCGTTGACCGATATCATTTCGGAGCCATACCCCGGTTACTCGGTCATCCCTGCACTTTGCAAAGTGACCTACGACCGCCGTCTCTTGCCGGGTGACACACCTGAAGGTGTGTTGAATGAAATCACTTCGTTGCCTGGGTTGAAGGATGTGAATTTCACGGCGAAGATCGCGCAAAGCGACCATGTCACTTATACGGGTGAAACATTGAGCGCGAATAAATTCTTCCCCGCTTGGGAACTGAAAGAAGACGATGAATTTTTGCAGAAGGCATTGAAGGGACTGCGCGCCTCCGGTCTGGACCCGAAACTGGGTGCCTACCGATTCTGCACCAACGCTGCATATAGCATTGGCACGGCAGGTGTGCCGACCATTGGCTTTGGTCCCGGCGCGGAGGGCGACGCGCACGTTGTGGATGAACAACTCAGCCTCGATGAACTCGCAAAGACAGCGCGAGGGTATGCAGGCATCATTGAATCAGTGTTAGGTAGATAATTATGGAAGTTAGAAAGCCTCTCAGTGATTTTCTCCTTCGAACTGCAACAATGCTTGTTGTTAACGATATGGAGGCATCCATTGCTTTTTATCGCGATAAATTCGGATTCAAGGTAAAAGAACTGGAAACAAGTATTGCCCTGCTTGAACGAGACGGAATGTTTCTTTACTTCATAACGGAAAGCAAGCCTACAGTTGATAAGCCAGGCGTTACACTGGCAAATACGAATGGGAAAGATAAAACCTCTGTCAATCTGGTGTTTCGCGTTACTGATTGCATCAAGGCGTATCACGAATTGAATGAAAATGGAGTGGAATTTCTCACTCCACCGCAATCTCCACCTTGGGGTGGTTGGAGATGTTTTACCAAAGACCCAAACGGATATTTAATCGAGATCGAACAGCCATAATATGAATAGCCAGAACGAAGAATTAATTTGGCAAGTTCGTCATTTTGTTTACTTGCACATTGCAGAGACCACCCGCCCACCCAGTGTGGATGAAACCGCCACGCATTTTAGTATTTCAACTGAAGAAGCTAGCGAACTTTATAAAGAGCTTCACAACCGCCATGCCCTCTTCCTCGATGTAGACAAAGTGGCTATCCGCATGGCGAATCCATTTTCTGGTATTCCGACGGATTTCAAAGTCCATGCCAACGGCAAGACCTATTTTGCCAACTGTGCCTGGGACATGCTCGGCATTCCCGCCGCTTTGCATTGTGATGCGGTCATTGACGCGGTTTGTACAGAAAGCAATGAGTCAGTGCAGTTGGAAGTGAAAGACGGACAAATATATGCTCAAGGCGGCGTCCCCGCCGCCGAGGACGGCGGCTTGAGCAAATTGCTCGTCCACTTCCCCCTGCCCTTCGCCCGCTGGTACGATGACCTCGTCTTCACCTGAGCGACAATGCTTCTCTTCCGGTCGGAAGAGTGGGTAGACAAGTGGTGTAAACGAAATAACCTCGAACGCGGAGAGATTCTGTCCGTTCAGCAGGTGTGGGAGCTTTCCAAACTTTGGTACGGTAATCGCATGTCACTGGATTATCATGGACGCAGCATGGAACAAGTTGCGGAGATTTTCAAACAAGCCGGGTTGGCTTCAAAATTTTGGTATCTATAAAGGACCTACAATGAGAATCCTTGTCTTATCCGATGTTCATGGAAATTGTCTGGCGCTCGAAACTGTCTTGGCAGATGCAAAAAATAAAGGGTTCGACCAGATCGTCTGCAATGGCGATATGATCCAGGGCGGACCTCAACCCCATGAGACCGTTCAACTTTTACGAGAGATGAATTGCCCCATCGTAATGGGCAATTCTGATGCATGGCTGCTGACCGGGGTGGAAACCGATGCGGAATCGATCTCAGAAGAACGCCGCAAGAAACTGGACACTGTCCGTGAGTGGTCATTAAGCAAACTAAACAAAGATGACTGTGCATTCATTGACTCATTTCAACCAACAGTGAGTATTGATCTAGGGAACGGCAAAAGCCTGCTTGCCTTTCACGGCTCCCCCACATCCTTCGACCAGGTCATCCTGCCATCTACTCTCGATGATGAGTATCAGGAAACCCTCAAACCATATGCAGATCATATTCTCACCGGCGGACATGTCCACCTGCAATATACCCGCCGCCTGCAAGACAGCCAGAATTTTTATTTCAACCCGGGTAGCGTCGGCGTGGCGTACAACCACGATCAGACCGGTGAACAAAAACTACTCGACCCCTGGGCAGAATATGCCCTACTGACCATCGAAAAATCAAACACACAATTGGAATTTATTCGCACCGC
>JAEURI010000146.1 GCA_016789225.1 Anaerolineales bacterium | reverse complement strand
GGCGGCGGCGACTTGGGCAGAAGGGTCCGGGATGAAGAGAGTCTGCCCGATGGTAAGCGCGTTCGGATTAACATTCGGATTCGCCGCGATCAAACCGTCCTGGGGAATTTTGAATTTCTCGGCGATCTCGCTGATGGTGTCGCCTGACTCAACAACGTACACTTGCAGAGTGCTGGTGGGGATGGGGGTTTCAAGGATGACCAATACATTGGGTGTGTCGGTGGCGGCGGGCGTAACAGTAAGGTAGGGCTGGAGTGAAACGTCTGTGGTTTGAGTGGGGGAGGCGGATGTGCCGCATGCAGACAGTAGTATGCCCAGAAGCAGAAGTTTTCGCATGAGGTGATTATAATGTCAGGGAAGTACTGCAACCTTCATGTTGCGATGCACAAATTCTTTTGGAGGAACAATGAACTATCGTCATCTTGGCAGGACGGGAATTCGGGTAAGTGAGCTATCTTTTGGCTCGTGGGTCACATTTCACAATCAGGCAGGTGTCGATTCTGCCGTGGAAATGATGACGGCTGCATATGACCATGGCGTGAATTTTTTTGACAACGCCGAAGTATATGCAGGCGGCAAGTCGGAAGAGGTGATGGGTGCGGCGCTCAAGAAGTTGAACTGGCGGCGCGGTAGTTACCTGGTCTCTACGAAATTTTATTGGGGTTTGAACGAAGGGATCAATGAGAAAAATACGCTCAACCGCAAACGACTCATTGAGGGCATTAACGGCGCACTCAAACGCCTCGACATGGAGTATGTGGATTTGATCTACTGTCACCGCCCGGATGTGACCACGCCCATCGAAGAAACCGTGTGGGCCATGCATAACATCATCGAATGGGGAAAGGCATTGTACTGGGGTACATCGGAGTGGGCGGCTTCAGAGATCATCGAAGCAATCCAGATTGCTGAGCGTCATCACCTGCACAAGCCAGTGGTGGAGCAACCGCAATATAACCTTTTTGAACGCGGACGACTCGAAGGTGATTATGTTCGCTTCTATAAGGAATATGGATATGGCACTACGACGTGGAGTCCGCTGGCCTCCGGTTTACTTTCGGGCAAGTACAACAAAGGTATTCCACAGGATAGCCGCGGTGCGCTCAAGGGATATGAGTGGCTTGCAAGCCGCCTGACCGACCAGGAAAAACTCGCCAAAGTTGCTGCGCTTGAACCCATTGCAAAGGAACTTGGCGGCACTGTTTCTCAACTGGCGATCGCATGGTGTTTGAAGAATCCCTTCGTGAGCACGGTCATCACCGGCGCGAGCCGTGTGGAGCAGGTACACGAGAATATGAAGTCTGCGGAAGTTGCAGCAAAGATAACTCCTGAGATCATGGAACAGATCGATGCGGTCTTTGAAGTGAAGAAGAAAGACGAAGACGATTAACACGAAAACCTCCGAGGTCTTCAAGACCTCGGAGGTTTGGCTATAGGGGATGCGGAATATTATCGGGAAGGGGCAAGCCCATCCGTTACGAATTTAAATTTTTGTAAAATAATTTTCTTCCACGCTCTGCCAGGTTTCATCACGCAGTTTCATGTATTTCGATAACATCGGGTGAACCTGTGAAATATCCTCGTACAGTTTCTGCGCCACACGGCGGATGGAGAAATGCGCATTGGCCGCAGTGCGTAACTGACAGAACGCGAAGGCCTCCCGCATATTGAACTGCGCCAGCACGCGGCGATTAAATCCGTTCGGGACGATGTATTGAGCGACATCGGGATTGAAGGCGTGGAGTTTCTCGTACATCGCATGCGCAACATCCATCGCCGCCTCATACCTGGACCCGAAACCTGCTTCCGTTATAAGCAGCGGAGTCGTGTATCCAAGCCGTGTCGTCAGCCGCTGCGGAGTCTGTGTCATCATACGGTGACGTTTGAACTCGGCGTACGCTCCCTGGTCCATGACGAGGTCGAAGGTGTAAGTGGAATATTCCAACTCGCGCAGGGGAATGTCATATTTGCCGAGTTTGCCGAGCAGAGATTCAGCCATGACTTCTCGCTCTTTTTTCTTGAGCGATTTGACATGCGCCAGCGCATCCGCATAAGGGATTTCATCGAAGCGATACAATGCCGCGGCGAGGATTTTCTTTTCTCCATCCTTGTCGTAATCAATTAAATTACACCAGTCTGCCTGCCCACTTTCCAGCGCGAAGCCTCCCTGTGGGACATTCCACTTTTGACTTGCGAACTCTCTTGTTGTATTCATTACATATTCATTCGCATCCGCATACTTGACCAATGTCGGCGTCTCTGCTTTGGAGACTTCCTTCATCTTCTCGCCGATCTGACGCACTTCTTCAAGCGGGTGCGAGAGCATCTTGCGGATGGTCATTTCGATGACGCGCGCGTTGGCGGTCATGCCGACGTTGGCGTTGGCGGCGGCGGGCAGCAGGAAGCGGCATCTGTCCACGTATTGCGAGCGGATGCGGCGGTCGTAGGCTTCATCGCTTTCATTGTCGCGGCGCGGAGAGCGCTCGACGATGAGATTCTTAACCGGGTTGAGCGACTCAGCATAGGTCGAGAAAAGGAGACGGACGGTCGCGATGAATTCGTCGCGCAGGGGATGCCCGTCAAGTTCGGGGGGAATCGTGAAATCATCCATGCCCCATTTTTGATAGCGTGTGGATTTTTCGGTGTACGAGGCCAGGCGATTGCCTTCGATGGTTTCAATGGCAACCCGTGAGACGTTTTCAAAGGCGAGGTGCAAAACGGCATGTTCTGCCACCGAGGCGTGGCCGTAGCCCACGACCCATTTCTCGTGAAATTGAGCGGATTTTTCATCGCTGAGTTCCGCGGCGATCTCGCGGAAGGATTCAGGCGAGCGTGAAGTTTTGGCAAAAGCGACGGCGATGGTCTCCGGGCTGAGCGCGCGCGGGGATAGAAGGTAAATTTCTCGTTCAGGCATATGTTCTCCTCAAAGATGACGATGGACGATTGACCGTGGACGATGGAAAAATTGCCATGGTCAATCGTCATCGTCTGTTCATAAAAAAGCGACCAGCCTGTTTTGCTGATCGCTTTATGGCTATTAGCCCATTTTGGTCAGTTTCCTGCCGCCGAGCAGATGCAGGTGGATGTGAAAGACCGTCTGCCCGGATTCAACGCCGGTGTTGACGACGAGGCGATAACCGCCTTCAGAGATTCCCTCCTGTGCGGCAAGCTGCTTTGCGACCGTGAAAAGATGACCGATCAACGGCTCATCATCCACGATCATCATGTCCACCGAATCGATGTGTTTGTTGGGAACGATCAAAATATGTGTGGGCGCAACGGGGTTGATGTCGCGGAAGGCGGTCACCTGCTCGTCCTTGTAGACGTTGGTGCTGGGGATGTCACCTTTGATGATCTTGCAAAAAATACAATCGGACATGATGAACCTCCTCGGTGTTTATGGGGATGGCATGGGGCCAAACTCGGATTCGCACATGATCTCGTAATAGGTGAACTCGTTGTCTCTATTGGCCTGCGCATACTCGGCAGCAGCCTCACCGATGGCGCGGACAAGATCGATCGCGGCAAGGGCCTCACCAGGGGAGTAGGTGGGCAGGGTCATGAGCGGGTCGTTGATCTGTCCTTCCGGGATGAGCCCGGGACGTTCAGGGTCGGCAGTCTCTGCCAGCGGTACCCAATTGTACATGATGGGGCCGCGCGCGTTTGCAGTAAATCCAAGTTTGTAACGCAGCTGGCGCGCTGCTTCCACCGGGCGATAACCGAACCCGCCATTGGGCCAAATGACGGCAGTGGGTGTCTTGCCGAACTGATCTGCGAATCCATTCAGCGCGCTTTGAAGTTCACGCGCGATCACAGGTTTTGCAGATTCATCGGAGAGGGTGGTGTAGGAGGTTGTGCCGCGTGCCTGATGATCGATGAAGCCTTCGTACTCAAGATTGATGTTTTCACGCAGCAAAGTTTCGGAGACATCCGGGTCGGCCACCCAGCCGTTGGTCACCCCCCACCCCCACATCTCAAAGAACTCGCGGAAGTTCTTGTCGTAATATTCGGCACTTTGATTCCCATCCTGGATGAGCAGAACAGAACGCGGCGGAATCTCGACATTGCGCTCCATGAACGACTGAAGTTGATCGGTGTTGATCGCCTCGAATCCCTGCGCCTGGAGCTGGTTCATCAACTCCAAAAAGTCGATTACGCTGACACTGTCCTGCAGTTCCGCCGTGCCGCGATTAATGTTCTTGAATAGGATGATCATCACCACCGTCCCTGGCGCAGCGTTGAGTGGATTCCACTTATTGCGCAGGGAGCGACAGGTTTCCTCCACGTAGGTGTTGGGCGTGTCGAGCGGGTTGAGCAGATAGGTTTGGAAAGTTTCAGGCAGGCTGGGAGGGGCCACGGCTGAAACCTGGGAAGGCATGCTTTCTGTATTGTTCACAGAACCTGGAAGCAACTGGCAGGAAACCAGGATGGATACGATGGAGATGATAAGCGTTACACGGGAAAGAATATGTTTAATGAGTTGTCCTTGGGATTTCATGATGGATAAATTGTAAACCAGATTGGCAGGATGAGTTTTAAGCTACGGAGCAGATTGGATCGGACCCAATACGGGTGCGCAGACGATGTCATAGTATTCCAACTCAATCGCTTTGTTTTGCTCGGCATAGGTGGCGGCTTCATCACCAATGGCGATGACGTTGCCGATGTTTTCTCTTGCATCTGTGCTCCAGTAACGGGGCAGGGTCATGAGCGGATTGCCCGCGGGTGTTTCGGGAATGGCATAGGGATTGGAGTCGTTGACCGTATCTGCTTGTGGAATCCAGTTATACATCACCGGTCCGCGCGGGTTGACGGTGAATCCGAGTTTGTAGCCGAGGGTTGGCCCGATCTCCACGGCGCGTTTGGAGAATCCTCCACCCGGCCAGACGTAGGCGATGGGCGTTTTGTTCATGTACTTTTGAATGGAAGTGATCGCCCCTTGCATTTCGCTGGTGATGAATTCATCGGTGGAGCCATCTCCGATGGGAATGTTATGAAGGTAGCCATGCGATTGATAGTCCACCCAGCCTTCGGCAGAGAGGGCTGCATTCTCAGCCCATAGGTCAGTGCGCTCGTCCACGCCAATATAACCGTTGACGACGGGCCAGCCCCATTGTTCAAAATACGGGCGAAAATGGTCGTTGAAATATTCGGCAAAATGACGGTCATCCACGATAAGAAGAACCGAACGCTGGGGGATCTTGGCGTTGTCGTACATGAAGTCTGCCATTTGCTGCATGTTGATGGCCTGAAAGCCGGATTCATATAAGTCGTTCATGATCTGCTTGTGCTCGCCCACGGTTACATCGTTGCCGCTGGCTTCGCCTTTGTTGATGCCGTGATGCATGATGACCATTACCACCGTCCCTGGCGCAGACTTGTTTGGGTCCCATTTATTTTTCAGGTACTGACACGAGTCCGCGATGTAGGCGCGAGGAATATCGTGTGATTTCAAAATGGAGGTCTGATACATACCCGGAAGAGCAGGCGGAGTGCGGACGGCTGTTGCGGTGGGAGGCGGGAGTGTTGCTGTCGGCGGGGGCGTGGCCGTGGGGGCGTTGATCTGCGCAAAGGCGGTTTCGATGGCGGCCGTCATGGCGAAATTTGTTTCGGGGGTTGTGGCTGCGGGGGCGCACGAGGCCAGGAGCGCCGTCAACAGGCTGAGGTCAAGGAGGAGGCGGAACTTCCTGTAATTGGTAATTGGTGATTGGTGATTAAGTTTCATTCGCAGAATTCTAATCGAAAAAAAAGGATGCCCACCGAAGCAGACATCCACTAATCTCTAATCTCTACTTTACTCGTCACTCTTGCCCGAAATAAAATCTTCCACTTTTTGGTGGGCAACTTCATCTTTGAATTGCTTGGGCGGAGTTTTGAAGAAGTACGAAGACGGTCCGACGATAGGCCCAGCAAGTTCGCGGTCGAGCGCGATCTTGGCGCAGCGGATGGCGTCGATCATCACACCGGCAGAGTTGGGGCTGTCCCACACTTCGAGCTTGAGTTCGAGGTTGAGCGGCACATCGCCGAAGGTCGTCCCTTCCATGCGAATGTAGCACCACTTACGGTCGGTGAGCCAGGGCACATGGTCGCTCGGGCCAACATGCACGTTCTTCGGGTCGATCTCGTAGGGGATCATGCTGGTGACGGCGTTGGTCTTGGATATCTTTTTGGATTCAAGACGTTCGCGCTCGAGCATGTTGAGGAAGTCTGTATTGCCGCCGAAGTTGAGTTGATAGGTGCGGTCGATCTTCACGCCTCGATCTACGAAGAGGCTGGTCAGCACACGGTGGACAATGGTTGCCCCGACCTGACTCTTAATATCATCGCCGAGAATGGGCAGACCGGCGTCTTCAAAGCGCTTGCCCCAATATTCAGACGAAGCAATGAAAACCGGAATGCCGTTGACAAAGGCGCAGCCCGCTTCGATGATCTGTTCCACATACCATTTTGTTGCCATTTCCGAGCCGACGGGCAGGAAGCTGATGACGACTTCGGTCTTGGTTTCCTTTAATAAGCGCACGATATCGGCAGTGGAGCCGGGCGCTTTTTCGATGACCTGGCTGAGGTATTTCCCCAGGCCGTCGTGGGTCATGCCGCGCACGACGGGCGCATTGAGGTGAGGCACATCGC
Source organism: Anaerolineales bacterium (assembly GCA_016789225.1). Classification (GTDB taxonomy): domain Bacteria; phylum Chloroflexota; class Anaerolineae; order Anaerolineales; family Villigracilaceae; genus Villigracilis. The sequence goes on along the minus strand of JAEURI010000146.1, from coordinate 4,763 downwards.
AGAACTTATAGGTATTATTCGGCTCGGCGAAGATGGCTTCAGACAAATCCTTGCCGACCTTGGTGGCGTTGATGTCAATTGCCAGTGTGAATTCAATATCGCGGATGTGATACTCACCCAATTGAGGGTGCATGATGCCAGGGATCACATCTTCATTCTTTGCGTTTTTATAAAATTGAACCCCCTGAACGAGCGAGGACGCGCAATTTCCCACGCCGATGATCGCCGTGCGTACTTTTCGTTTTGGTGCCATTTGATATCTCCTTGAGATGGATTGCAGTTTCCTTGTTGCGTGCTGTCTCCAGCATAATGGATACAACCGTGAAGTATAATCTTACCAAAGGGTTTTGTATGGCTTCACACCAGGCTAAAATTCTCGCCCGATTCCTTGAAATCTCCCGTGGTTTGGGTACAGAGGTGGATATTGAGACCTATCTCCATTCCCTCCTTTCGGCTGCCACCGAACTGACCGGGAGTGAAAGCGCGTCTCTGCTCGAATACGATGAGGCCGCCGGGAATTTCTATTTTAAATTCGTACGCTGGATCCATCGCGAAGAAGCGGGGATCGAACGGGTCCCACTTAAGGGTAGCATTGCAGGATGGATTTTCCAGAATGTCAGACCGCTTGCCATCGATGATGTCTCGAAGGATGACCGTCATTACAAGCGGATCGATGAGATCGCCGGGTTTACCACCCGTTCCATTCTCGGAGCGCCTTTGCTTATTCACGGGAAGCCTGTCGGGGTAATGGAAGTGGTCAACAAACAGGGTGCGTATACCGAGGAAGATACTGTCGTGGTTGAAGTTCTTGCCTCTTTGGCGGCGGCGGCCATGCACAAGGAAATCCTTGAAAAAGGCATCCAATCCTCACAGGAGGAGGCGCGCGAACTTGACCGTTTGAAAAATGAGTTCATCGCCATCACCTCTCACGAATTGCGCACGCCGCTTGGCTTGATCCTCGGCCACTCAACATTTCTAAAGGAATTGACCGGCCCGCAGTATGAAGAACAGGTGGATGCCATCATCCGCAATGCGTCCAAGCTCAAAGAGATCATCGAAAGCCTGACCAGCGTGGATAATTACCAAACGGGCGGCGCGCTCATCCGCTCGCGCAAGGTCTCTGTTTCGCGCATCATCGAAGATGTCATCGTTTCGTTTTCTGAAATGGCCAACAAAAAGGATATTGTTCTAAAGAAGGAAACCCAGCCCGGTCAGGAAATGTGGGTCGATGTGGATGGCGGCAAGATCGCCATTGTGCTAAGCAACCTGATGAAGAATGCCCTGACCTTCACCAACGAAGGCGGCGAGGTGATTGTACGCGGCGAACAGCAGACCGATTACATAAAAGTATCGGTACAAGATAACGGCATCGGAATCCCCACACGAGACCTGCCGCGGGTATTCGACCGCTTTTACCAAGTAGAGTCTCACCTTACGCGCCGTCACGGCGGTATGGGGCTTGGCCTTTCTGTGGCGAAGGTCATGGTGGAGATGCATGGTGGCCGCATCTGGGCCGAAAGCATCGAAGGCGATGGCAGTACCTTCTCCTTCATTCTCCCCGTTCATGCAACCCCTCCTCCGCCAACCGCACCCCCTGCATTCATAGAGTAAACCTAAAGCAAAATCCCGTCGAATGTTGACGGGATTTTTATTTCTTTGATACACTCACGCCACTTTCACACCCGCCAAAGGATGACAGAATGCAACGCCTCAACCAACAATTTGACCTGATTCGCCAATCTGCAACAGTTGCCATGGCTGACAGAATTCTGGCCCTCAAAGCGAGCGGGCACAGCATCGTCGGCTTGCAAGTCGGCGACCCAGATTTTGGTACACATCCCGCCATTGCCGAGTCTGCTTTCAAGGCCATGCAAGAGGGGCTCACACATTATGGCCCATCCAGCGGCACGCTTGAATTGCGCAAAGCCATTGCTGCCAAGCTTCAACGTGATGAAGGCATGAACTACGACCCTGCTTCGGAGATCCTCGTTACACACGGCGGCATTCATGCCTATTACACTGCCATGCAATCCATTTTGAATCCCGGCGATGATGTGCTGATACCGGACCCATCTTGGGCGACTCATTCGAACATGGCGATCATGCTGCGTGGAAATGTGATCCGCATCCCTGCCCCCGCCGAGAATGGGTTCATCCCTCAATTCGATTCGTGGCTGAAAGCGTTGACTTCTAAAACGCGAGTCATCGTCCTCAACTATCCTTCCAACCCGACGGGTGCGTTCCCATCACGTGAGTATTTACAAAAACTGCAAGACTTTGCCAAAGAACACAACTTGTGGATCGTTAGTGATGAAGTCTACGGAAGTTTATATTACGAAGGCAAACCCACTTGTGCCGCAGATTTTGAAGGTGCAAAAGAACGGACGATCCTGGTCAACAGCCTTTCCAAATCGTATGCCATGACCGGTTGGCGGGTGGGCTTCTTGGCTGCACCTGCAGCTGTGATTCAAAATGCCTTGAAAGCCGGGCAGAATTCCATTACTTGTGTGGCTCCCTTCATTCAAAAAGCCGCTGCATTCGCGTTGACCGACCCAAAGATTCAAGATGTCACTGCCGAGATGCGGGCTGCCTACGGACGCCGCCGCGAATTGGTCATTCGTCTTTCCCATGAACTCGAAAGTGATAGAGTGAAGATTATCCCACCGCAAGGCGCCTTTTATTTCTTCCTTGACCTGCGTGCGTTGAACATGTCTTCTGTCGAGATGTGCGAGAAAATTCTCGACGAAGAAGGTGTGGGACTCGTGCCTGGGTCTGCATTTGGTGAGCAGGGTGAAGGCTTCATCCGTATGACAATTGCTGCTTCAGAGGAAGATGTGGAAGCAGGGTTTCGGAAGATCGTGAAGTGGGCGGAAAGACAATGAGGTACTTGATGTAATTCCCTTATGCACAAATTTGTATCTCGATTTTTCGATAATCTCCATATGATATAATCCCGCAAAGTTTTGATACTAGGCAGGATCTCCAAAGGTGTATTATGGTTAATAATATTCGGTACGGACATTATCAAGAAGCTTGGCGGGGCTATGAACGATTTTTAATGGATACCATTGAGAAAAATGCGCTTAAAAGCATCCTTGATGTGGGTGGAGGGGCAAACCCAATCTTGAAGGCTGATTTCGTCGAGCGTCTGGGTTTGGATTATGCAATTCTTGATATTTCTGAAAGTGAATTGGAAAAAGCTCCCAAGAACTATACGAAAGTTGTGGTAGATGCCGCTTCCCCCGACTTCTCACTGAATCAAAAGTTCGACTTAGTCTTTAGCAAGATGTTTGCAGAGCATATTAAGAATGCTGAGCAATTTCATAAGAATATGCTAAAAGTTCTAAACAAGGGTGGTATGGCGGTACATTTCTTCCCAACCCTGTATACGCTGCCCTTTTTTGTTAATTACATCGTGCCGGAAACCATATCTGATAAGCTGTTGGACATTTTTGCTCCTAGAGATCGGCATCAGTATGCCAAATTTCCCGCCCACTACACTTGGTGTCGTGGGCCGCTCTCGAGTTTGATCCATCGTTATACAGGTATGGGCTACGATGTCGTTGAATATGTTGGTTTTTTCGGCCATGATTATTATGAAAGAATCCCGCCGGTTCATGCCTTACACAAGATGAAGACGAATTTTTTGATCAAAAATCCTAACCCATTATTTACCAGCTATGCCTATCTCGTACTTAGAAAAGCAGACTGAGGGAGCGTAAGACGGGGAAAGTGATCCTTAAAGATCGGCAATGGTTCTCTCAAGACCGTCTCTTTTAGGCGGTCTTGAGTTTTTGATACCCTCAAGAGGTGTTGTATGAAAGTTGCATTTCAAGGCGAGCCCGGCGCGTATTCTGAGCAGGCGGTCTTTAATTATTTTGGTAAAGAAGTCGAAACGGTACCATGCGAGTCGTTTGATGTGATGTTTGATTCGGTCGTTTCAGGGAAAAGCGACATGGCGCTGGCTCCCATTGAAAATTCACTGGCGGGCAGCATTCACCAGAATTACGATCTACTACTAAGGCATAACTTACATATTGTGGGGGAGTACTTCCTACGTGTGAGGCATTGTCTGATTACAAACCCCGGTGTGAAGAAAGAAGACATCAAGAAAGCCATCAGCCATCCGCAGGCGTTGGGGCAGTGTGCGGCGTATCTGCGTAATCATGGCATCAAAGCGGAACAGGTCTATGACACGGCTGGCAGTGTGAAGATGCTCAAAGAATCCGGCGCAAAAGATGTGGCGGCGATTGCTTCACGACGCGCGGCAGAGTTGTATGGCATGCAAATTCTGGAAGAAGGCATCGAAGATAACGCAGAAAACTATACACGTTTCCTCGCTGTCGGACGAGAAGCAATTGTCCCTGAGGGTGCCCCCCATTCTGAGGGTATGGCGAAGACTTCCATCGTATTTACGCTCAAGAATGTCCCTGGCTCCTTGTTCAAAGCCATGTCTGTGTTTGCACTGCGTGATATTGACTTGACCAAGATCGAGTCTCGTCCCTTGCAGGGAAGCCCGTGGGAGTATCTTTTTTACATTGATCTGATTGGCTCGGTACAAAACGAAACAGTCCAACGCGCGCTTGACCATTTGGGAGAGTATGCTGTGATGCTGCGGGTGTTGGGGTCGTACCCAAGATTTAAACGGTAAAAGAAAATTGAAATATGCAACGCCGCCTCGAAGATATCCTCGAGGCGGCTTTGTTATTAATAGCTTAGCCCATGCCCAAACTTGAACAATGGATTTTCCGAATCATGCGGCA
>JAEURI010000059.1 GCA_016789225.1 Anaerolineales bacterium | reverse complement strand
GTTTCCAAATTGAGCCGTGATGGAGAATTCGTCTGGGCAAAAGGGATGGGCAGCCCGGGCGGCAATGACATCGGCAATGACATCGCCGTCGATTCGCTTGGCAACCCCTACATTACCGGCTCTTTTGAATCGACCGCAGATTTCGACCCCAACGCCGGAACATTTAACCTGATGAGTGGCGGGTTAAGTGATATCTTCATCACAAGGCTTTCAGCCCAGGGTGACCTGACATGGGCAAAAAGGATCGGTAGTTCGGGCGCGGATATTGGCTATGCACTTGAATTGGATGCAAGTTCGAACGTTTATACAACCGGTTCTTTCACCGGGATCGTGGACTTCAACCCCAATGTAGGCGCAAATAGCCTGATCAGTACAAATGCGAGCGCAGATGCTTTCATCAGCAAGCTGGACTCAAATGGGAATTATGGGCTGGCAAAATGGATGGGCGGAGAGTATAGCGACCTGGGTTGGGATTTGGCTCTGGACGGACAGGCAAATATCTTTATTGCCGGGTGGTATTACGGACCATTCAGTTTTTATCCCGATGCTGGCATGCCGGTCTTGAATTCGCTCGGAAATCGCGACGGTTTCTTTGTCAAATATGAACATGGGGAGGTCGCTCCAAGTGTCACAGCGATAACACGCGCGGGTGCAAATCCATCCTCTACCAATAGCGTGGATTTCAGCGTCACCTTTTCAGAAGCCGTTACCAGCGTGGATGTGGGCGACTTCAGCGTGGAATCGGTTGGGGTGACGGGAGCAATCGTCAGCGCGGTGGGAGGCGCGGCGAATTCGTACACGATCACGGTCAATACGGGCAGCGGCAATGGGAAGATAGGCCTCAAGATCGCGGATGGCGCCACCATCCTGGATTCGTCCTTCATTGGGCTCGACCCGGCAGGCGCGGAGATGTCGAACTTCAAAGGGAATGAAGTCTATACGATCATCAAGTCGGCTGTGTTTGCAGATGTGCCGCTCGATTATTGGGCGCTTGGTTTCATTGAGCGCCTGTATAACGAAGGCATTACCGGCGGTTGCAGCAGCAATCCCCTTTCGTATTGCCCGGAAAATTCTGTGACGCGCGCACAGATGGCAGTCTTTCTAGAGAAGGCCATACGCATTAAGGGTTTTTCACCGGAGAATGTTTCAGCGACCTTCAGCGATACAGCCGGGCATTGGGCAGAGGACTGGATCGAAGCCTTGAAGAATGACGGCATCACCAGCGGATGCGGAGCTGGAATCTACTGCCCCGAAAATTCTGTGACGCGTGCACAGATGGCAGTCTTCCTCTTGAAAACCAGGCACGGCTCCATATATACGCCGCCGCCTGCCACTGGAACCTTTAGTGACGTGCCCGCCGATTACTGGGCCGCCGCATGGATCGAGCAGCTCGCCGCCGAAGGCATCACCAGCGGATGCGCGGCTGGACTTTACTGCCCCGAAAGCCCGGTCACGCGTGCGCAGATGGCGGTGTTCCTGGTGAAGGCCTTCAATTTGCCGTAACAAGATATATAGAGTAATCCCCTTCATATCAACAGACCTCCGGGCTTCAGGAGGTCTGTTTTGTTCGCCTTCTTCAAATGCGACAACATCATCGTATTTACACTTCCTTTAGTTTGTATCTTCTCAATATTTTGAGGAGAGAGACAAACCGTCCCGAAGGTTTCCTCGAAAAACGGGTCGAACCGCTCGAACCTCACCGCACTGCGGCGCATGTGTCGGGACGTTTCCCCTCTTTTTTGAGAAGATACTTTAGTTTCACGAAAAATCACCCAAACTGTAAGCCCTTGTAAGAATAGTATGGGTAGGGGATAATATCGATACGCATTATCCAATCTATTAAAAATTCAATCGACAAAGGAAACAAGAAAATGAAAGTTTCGTTCAAGAAATCGTTTTTGTTTTTCCTGACCCTGCTGGCGCTGACCTTCAGCGCTTTGGGGGTGCAACCTGCCCAGGCGGCAGATGGCGACTTCGCCTGGGCAAAGGGCTTGGGCGGGACGGCGTATGATGTAGGGCTCGCCATTGCCGTGGATGGGAGCGGGAATGTGTACACCACAGGGCTCTTCAACGGCACAGCCGACTTCGACCCCGGCGCGGGCACTGCGAACCTGACCTCTGCGGGAGGGTATGACATCTTCGTCTCCAAGCTGGATGCCATCGGGTACTTCGTCTGGGCCAAGGGCTTGGGCGGGACGGCGAATGATGTAGGGTATGGCATTGCCGTGGATGCGAGCGGGAACGTATACACCACGGGGTACTTCACA
>JAEURI010000005.1 GCA_016789225.1 Anaerolineales bacterium | reverse complement strand
ATTCAAAATAGATTCGAGTTTTACAAAATCTTCAACGGATAGTGCTGCTTCGATCTCTGCCAGTTGGCTTTGCATTCCGTGAAGTGCGTTCAAGACATTTTCACGGTTGGATTGCAAGACGCCCAGCATCATGGATGAAGATGTCCCAGCCAAGCGGCTGGTAGATTTGAAGCCCGGGCCGACAAATGATACAACATCATTTGGAGTTGCCAGCGCCAATGCAGATGAGATCAGGAAAGGCAAATGACTTGTGGATGCAAGGATACGGTCATGTTCAATGGCATCAAGCATTTTACCTTTTGCTCCAAGAGCTTCGATGATCTGATTCGCAGCAGAGACAGCTCGTTGCGATGTTCTTTCAAGAGGCGTAAGCAAAAATGGCGCGGCGTAGTATAGAGTCCGTTCGGCGTTTGCGAGCGAAAGTTTTTCCTTGCCGCAGATGGGATGTCCGCCGATGGGGTCGAAGCGTTCGGGGAGTTTGGACATCGCTTCGACCACCAATCGTTTCGTTGAACCCATGTCCATCACGATGCAAGAGTTTGGTGTGAACGTTGGCAACTGCTCAAGCAGAGTCAAGATCGCAGGGACGGGTGCGGACAGGATGACAAGGTTCACTTCGGGGAGGAGCTTGGCAGGATCACTGTCAGCGTAGTCCACGATGTGTTGGGACAGAGCAAGTTCGAGTGTGGCGGGATGCGAGTCGATCCCATAAAGAGTCGCGCACTTGCCGCGCAGTCCCAATGCCAGCGAGCCGCCCATCAAGCCCAATCCAATGATGGCGATCTTGGACTCTGCGAGATTAAAGTCAGGCTGCGACATGGGAGTTGACGAGGTTGCGGTCGACCGCTTCAGCCACCGCTTTGACCTGCTTCACCATTTTGGCAAAGGCTTCAGGTGTGAGAGATTGCTTGCCGTCGGAGATGGCGTGCGGCGGATCCTGATGCACTTCGACGATGAGACCGTCGGCACCCGCAGCGACACCTGCTTTAGCGATGGACGAGACGAAGGCAGAGTCGCCGGTGGAATGTGAGGGATCAATGACGACAGGAAGATGCGTAAGTTTTTTGAGCACAGGCACGGCGTTGATGTCGGTGGTGTTGCGTGTGGCGGTTTCAAAAGTGCGGATGCCGCGCTCGCAAAGAATGACGCGATGATTGCCGCCGTTGAGAATGTATTCACTTGCCATCAACATCTCTTCGATGGTGGCAGACATGCCGCGTTTGAAAAGCACAGGTGTGCGCGTTTCACCGAGGGCGCGAAGGAGGTTAAAGTTCTGCATGTTGCGCGCGCCGAGCTGGAAAATATCTACATATTTTTCCATCATCTCGATCTGCGAGACTGCCATCACTTCGACAACGATGGGCAAGCCGGTCTTTTCGCGGGCTTCTGCCATGTATTCGAGACCTTCTTCACCGAGACCTTGAAAGGCATATGGTGACGTGCGCGGCTTGAACACGCCACCACGCAAAGCATTCGCGCCCGCTTCTTTGACAGCCTGCGCAACTTCGAGGATTTGTGTTCGCCCTTCCACAGAGCATGGTCCTGCAATGATGGGAACTTCTGTGCCGCCGATGGTGAAGCCATTGAACTCGAAGACAGAATCCTGTTCATGGAATTGACGTGAAGCCAATTTGTACGGTTTGGAAATGCGCTGCACTTCAAGCACGCCGGGGAAGGCTTCGAAGGTTTCTTTCAATACATAGTGCCCGTCACCGACTGCGCCGATGATGGTTTGCTCCACGCCGTAAATGGGATGTGCCGAAAGTTTATGGCTTTCTACGGCCTTAATAACGGCTTCGATCTGTTCTTTGGGTGCGCCGGGGCGCATGATGATCATCATGATTTTTATCCTTTTGTTGGGGCAGGGCTTGACCCTGCCCATTTTTTATTCAAGCCAAGGGCGATCCTCGCGGTCGCCCTACAAACCTACGCCCAACCCTGCTTGGTGTATTCGCCCTGCACCGTCGCGAGTCGACGCCCCATAATTTGAGCGATCTGACCGACCTGATTGACCATCTGCGCGAACTTCTCAGGCTTGAGCGATTGCTTGCCATCCGAGACGGCCTTGGCCGGGTCGGGGTGGACTTCGACAATGAGCCCATCGGCACCGGCGGCAATGGCAGCGCGGGCAATGGCTGAAACATAATCGGCATGTCCAGTGGAATGAGATGGGTCAAGAATAACGGGCAAATGAGTCAGGTTCTTCAAAACAGGAATGGCGTTGATATCAGTGGTGTTGCGCGTGGCAGTTTCAAAGGTGCGGATGCCGCGCTCGCACAACATCACGCGCTGGTTTCCCCCAGCCAAAATGTATTCGGCAGACATAAGCAATTCTTCGATGGTAGCGGAAAGCCCGCGTTTGAGCAGGACAGTGGTTCGTGATTCACCAATGGCACGCAGCAGATTGAAGTTCTGCATATTACGCGCGCCTACCTGCAGGACGTCCACATATTTGATCATCACATCCAACTGTACCTGCGACATGATCTCAACCACGATGGGCAGGCCGGTCACCTCGCGGGCTTCAGCAAGCAATTCAAGTCCTTCCTCGCCAAGCCCCTGGAAGGCATAAGGTGACGTGCGCGGCTTGAACACTCCCCCGCGCAAAGCGGACGCGCCCGCCTCTTTCACAGCCAGGGCTGTTTCAATGATCTGAGAGCGACTCTCCACTGAACACGGTCCGGCCATGATAGAGATCTCATCGCCTCCGACGGTGAAACCATCAAGAGGCAGGACGGTGTTCTCCGGATGGAACTGGCGTGACGCCAATTTATATGGCTGGGTGATGCGTTGGACAACATCGACGCCGTCCAACCCCTCGAAGCGTTCGGTCGGGATGCTGTGTGTCTCACCGATGGCGCCAATGATCGTCGCTTCGACTCCCTGCGAAAGGTGGACACTCAACCCCATAGATTTGACTTGCGCGATCACCGCTTCTGTTTGCTGCGGCGTGGCATTGGTTTTCATTATGATCATCATAGTGATTTCTCCTAGGTCAGTTACAAGTTGAAAGATTCAAACGTTCTATTGCGCGGCGACCAGATCGGGTCTTAGTTTTACCGCGCCTCGCAAATACACGTGCTTGATATCACTCTGTGGCGTTTCAGTATTCCAGTGAACCAATACACGGATCGCTCTCGGCAAACTTCCCGGGACGGGAATCTCACGGGCGCACATCATCGGGACCATGCTCCAACCCATTTGACGGGCGGCTTGTGCAGGAAAAGTGGCCGCAAGGTCTTCTGTCACCGTGAAGATGGCGCTGCCAACCTCCTCGGGCGTCATCCCCTGGTTCTCTTTTATGATGGCCTCAAGCAGTTCCCGCGTTGCCTGAAGGATCAGGTCTGGGTCGTCCTCTGCGACGGTGGTGGCGCCGCGAATTCCACGTGTGGGCATATGTTTCTCCTGTTTTGCAGGGGCTGTGACGACCATGGTGGGTCGCCCCTACGGAATGAGGTAATAAAAAAGAGCGAGACCGCGTGGTCTCGCTCTTTTTGCATCCAGATTTATTTCTCTGTCTACTTAAGCGCCACCAACGGCAACCGATTAGGAGCCGTAAAATAATAGTACGCAAACCAACGGGTGGACTTAAGCATATTGGGCGCTATTCTATGCCTGTCATGGGGATGAGTCAAGGGGGAGTTTTGTATTGACCATGGAAAGAACTCTATCAACGATCATCCATCGTCCGTTGTCCGCCGTCCAAAAGAGTATAATCATCTCGTATGTCCATTCTTTCAGGCAAACATATCCTCCTGGGCGTCACGGGTTCCATCGCCGCGTTTAAGGCGGCAGACCTCGCCTCCAAACTCACGCAAGCAGGCGCACAGGTGGATGTCATCCTGACAAGTGCGGGAGAAAAATTCGTCACACCGCTCACCTTTCAATCTGTTACGGGTCGCAAGGCATTCACAGACAAAGACCTGTGGGGCGATGAAGCGCATGTGCTGCACGTCAGCCTTGGCAAAACCGCAGACTTGCTCATAATCGCCCCCTGCACCGCAGACACGATGGCAAAACTCGCACACGGCATCGCGGATAATCTTCTCACTGTCACGGCGCTCGCAGCGACTTGCCCAATTCTGATCGCCCCTGCAATGGATGGCGGGATGTTCGACCACCCCGCCACGCAAGAGAATCTCAAAACGCTTCAGTCTCGCTCGGTCTTGTTCGCTGGACCCGCCGCCGGGCACCTCGCCTCAGGCATGAAAGGCGTGGGACGCATGCTCGAGCCAATGGACATCCTTGGGCACATTCGTATTGCGCTTGGCAAAAACGGAAAACTCGCTGGTAAAAAAGTCATCGTCACCGCCGGTGGGACGCAGGAAGCCATTGACCCCGTTCGAGTGATTACGAATCATTCAAGCGGCAGGCAAGGTTATGCTCTCGCCCAAGCCGCATTGGACGCAGGCGCAGACGTGACTCTCATCACCACGCCCACCGCGCTGACTCCGCCCGTTGGCGCTCAGGTTGTTAATGTGCGAAGCGTGCAGGATATGCTCGGTGCATTGATGAACGAATCGGCTGATGCACTCATCATGGCGGCAGCAGGCGCAGATTTCCGCCCGAAGGCTGTGGCGAAGGACAAGCTTAAAAAGCGTGACGGCATTCCGCAGATCGAGCTTGAGGCGGCACCTGATATCCTGAAAACAGTGGCAGGCTCCGGCGGAGTTGCGAGGCGTTTCAAAGTCACGGTGGGGTTTGCGGCAGAGAGTCGCGACCTGCTGGAAAATGCCGCTGAGAAATTAAAATCCAAAGGTTTGGATTTCATTGCTGCAAACGACATCTCTGCGAAAGATGCAGGCTTTGCCGTCGAAACGAACCGCATCATATTGTTGTTTGCAGATGGAACCCAGGAAATGTTGCCGCTGATGAGCAAGAGCGAAGCGGCTGAAAAAATCATCGAACACGTTGCACGATTGCTGGAGTGATATGCGTATTTTGGTCATGTCGGATATTCATGCGAATTACACCGCTCTCGAAGCGGTCTTGAAGGATGCGGGGGAAGTGAATGAAACCTGGTGCCTCGGCGACCTGGTTGGGTATGGGCCCGACCCAAACGCCGCGGTGGAAGAGATACGCGAGATCAAGAATCTCACCTGTTTGATGGGAAATCACGATGTGGCGGTCATCGGCAGGATGTCTTTGGAGACGTTCAACGGGGATGCGCGGCGTTCATTGATGCACCATGAAAAAGTAATGAGCGCCAGCAATATGGATTTCATTCGCTCGCTTCCGGCCAAGTCGAAGGTGCGCGGCGAGGCCACCATTGCCCACGGCAGTCCGCGCGACCCGCTATGGGAATACATTTTGAACTCGCTGACCGCACGCCTGAATTTCGACCACTTCGATACGCCCTGGTGCTTTGTGGGGCATTCACACATCCAAAGCGTTTTCATAAAGGATGAAAGTTCGGATAAGGTCACCGTGGAGCAGACCAAACCCGACGTGACGATTCAACTTCACCCGAAGTTGATCCTCAACCCCGGCTCTGTGGGCCAGCCCCGTGACCGTGACCCGCGTGCCGCGTACGCCATCTACGATAGCGAAGCGCGCACCTGGACGCCCAAGCGTGTGATGTATAACATTGCCGAGGTGCAGGATCGGATCCGCGCGGCGGGCCTTCCGGAAAAACACGCGGCACGGCTCGCCGAAGGTTGGTAGCTCCGGCATGATGGTTCATATAGCTCCCGGTTTTTGGGAGCTTATTCTTTAAATGTTGTTATTCATTCGGTAAGGAAATTGCCCGGGCTGAAATATCGAGCCTGGCAAACAAGTCGTCTGCCTGTTGCAAATGCAACCTCCCACTGTCATTATCACGAAGATGTTGCCCAATTTCATAATGTGCGCGAGCTTGTTCATACGGCATATTTAGTTGTTGCGCGAGAAGAACCGCTTTTTGCCAGGCCTGAAGAGCCTGTGAACGGTTCCCAGTAAGCCAGTCATACCATCCTTGACAAAGCCGGGTTCGCGGTTCCGCAATGCGAAAAATGCGGGAAAACGCCAGCACTGCCCGGCATGCCTCCTGGGCATTGGCCTTCAGCTCTCTTTGGCTGGTTGATGTTCCCCCATTGCCCATCCCCAAAAGCAACAGAAGCGTTTCTGCAATTCCCGTATATCCGTCCATTGTCCACGAGCCAGCAAACGGCTTTTGCCTGACCATTCTTAAACCCATCTGCGCCGTTTCCAATGCGTGCTCAGTCTCCCCGCAAAGGAGATTCACCTGAGCCTGCGCCCCAAAATAGCGGATCATATCCGCCCGTCCGACCAACGCTTCGGTCTGCAAAATGTTAACCCGCCGCAACCAGGTCTTGATGGAATCTGTTATAGATTCTCCCAGGCACAATGAACATTCAACCAAGCCCATCAAATTCCAATGTTGCCCGGTGAAATCACCCTGCTTTTCGCTGATGTCAAGAGCTTCCTCATAGAGGCCTCGAGCCGCTCTAAACCGCCCCTGATGGTAGTGGACTTTTGCAAGAAGGGAGCGGCTTTCTATCTGACCCCTGGGCAGCGCAAGCTGATCATACAAGGATATCGATTCTTCGAGCATGGTTTGCGCTTCAGCCCAGCGTCCGAGTCCGCTTCGATAAAGCGCCACAATTTCAAGTGTATAGGCCCTGGTACGCACATTGAGACCTGATTTAGCGGTATGCAGAGCGAGTTGTCCATAATGCTTAGCGAGCGAATGCAATGGCAAACTACCCAGGGAGATACAGCATCCTGTATAACCTGTCGCCAGGTCGGGTTGCGAGCCTGCAAGTTCGGCTACATTGAGATTCCAAAATGCCGCAGTCAACGTTCGCAACCCATCCCCGGACTGATACGCGATCGGTCCGATGCGGTTTAGTGCGGCGGCAACATCCAGCAAACGCTGCCGGTCATGGATTTTTCGCCCCATGAATCCAGCCGGCCATACCCGATGCAAGATTTGTCCGAAAATTTGACGAAACAATGCTCTTCCCCATTCATCCGACGTGTTGGGGGATGGTTCGCCCAATAAAATTAATGCCTGGGAAAAGTGTTCCTCGCTGCGAGCGATGCGCCCCATTTGGTAATTCGCTTCTCCCAGCCAAAGCTGCCAGCGTCCGCGCTGGATCGCTGGAGGGCTCTCCAAATTGGATATCTTTTCCAACATGGAGACAGCTTCCTGAAACAAACCTTTGCATTTGAAATAACCCCACAGCCTTTCGATAAAAGGTCCAATGGAATTAATCTGACGCGAGGTTAAATAAAAATCCAAGGCAATGCGAAGGTTGTTGATTTCAAGGTCGATTTCAGGCAACACCGAAGGGTCATAAGTATCGTTCAGCAGGTCATATCGTTTCGACAGAAATTCGGAATAATAACGGGCATGGTCATTTTGAGATGATAACTCTTCATCCGGTCTGGCGTTCAGTCTCTCTGCCGCATATTGCCGCAGAAGTTCATGGATATGATACCGACCGGAGATTTCACGACGCAGCCATGACTTATTCCCCAGCCCGGCCAATTGCGGCAGGGACGCTCCCGCGCCCTGCTCGGCAGCCTCCAACTCAAAACCTCCCCGAAACACGGACAGTCGCTGGAATAAATGTCGCTCATCAGGGGCGAGCGCATCCCATGACTCGTCCATCACAATGCGAAGGCTGTGATGTCGCTTGGGTGCCGTCTGCAAACTCACGGCGAGCATATCCAGATTACGTTCGAGCCGGGCAACGATCTCGGCGCACGGAAGTATTGTGACCCATTGTGCGGCCAGTTCGATGCCCAGGGGGAAACCATCCACCAACTGGCAAATTCTATTGATGGATATTGCATCTTTGTCCGCATCGAAATCCGGGCGGAGACGGCGGGCGCATTCGATAAAGAGTCGTATCGCCGGATAGGTGGCAGCAGCATATTCCGTTTGACCTTCCGCAAACGAGAGCCCCTTCAATTCCAACAACCATTCGCCCGCCACGCCGAGACGCTGGCGCGAAGAGACCAGAAGTTTCACGGTCGGAGCGTGTCGTAAAATGTCGGTAATGAGCTTATCATTCTGCTGCAGCTTCTCCATATTGTCCATAACCAGCAGCGTCGTCCTGTCCCTCAGGTGATTGATCAGAAGTTCGCGCGGCGGTTGAGGCGCGGAAAAGTTAAACCCGATGGCATTGGCCAGGTTGACGATCAATGTTTCGGATGCCTCGCCCTTTTTGATCGTGCTGGCTTCCTCCAGCGATACAAAAGCTACACCGTCTTGAAATGATGTGGACAGGGATTCTGCAGCGGCGATGGATAGGCGGGTCTTTCCGATTCCACCCGGACCGAGAATGGTGAGCAGACGGCAATTCGGATCCGTCATCCGCTCCATGATCTGGTTCAGTTCAAGTTCGCGCCCGATAAGCGGCGTTACCGGGGCGGGGAGATTCCCAATGGGGAAATCCACGGGGGCTTGCGCTTGTTTTGGCGGTCCGGCCGATGGCGCTGCGCTGGGCGATGCAATCTGGCTCTTTCTGATTTGGTTGTATATCTGAGTCGTGATGGTGGAAGGTTCGACGCCTAATTCCTCCGCAAGCACATGGCGGCAAACATCGTATTGGGCAAGCGCCGCGCTTCTTTGTCCGCTCCCGGCCAGCAGCCGCATCAATTGCTGATGCGTCTCTTCATGCCAGGGTTCGATGGTCAGCACCTTCCATGCGGCTTCAATCCCCTCGGCAAATAAGCCGCGTTCATAGGCGCTCACGGTCAACTGCCAGCCTGCTTTGAGGACCATGCGGCGCAGGTGTTCACGCTCTGTAAACATCCATGTCTCGAATTCGGGTGCATCTTGGACAGTGAAATCTTCCAAAAAATCACCGCGATAAAGTTCCATCGCGCTATTCAGTTGCTCCAGGGCGGCTTGTTCCGGATTCGCCGCATAGATCTGGAAGTTCTTGAGATCAAGGTCGTGATTTCTTTGGAAATCAAAAGAGATGGATTGCCATGAAACAACAAGGTGATCCGGCAGCACTTTCCGAAGTTTGCTGAGAGCCAGACGCAGGTTGGCTCGTGCGGATTCTTCCGATAAATCTCCCCACAGTAACCCCGCCAGCGCAGAGCGCGAGTACGTTTTACCTGTAACAGCAAGGTAAAACAAAAGCGCCTGCGCCTTGACCGAAACCAGGTCTGCCATGGGCCGGTCATCGAGCAATAACCGGGGCTTTCCTAGCGCAAATAGTTGAAGAGTACCGGGCATGGAAATTTGACCTGGAAACTGGAGAAATACGATTAAAAAACGATGATTTGTTACTCTGATTATAAGTCAAATCAAATCCATTTTATTTCGAAAAGGAGAAATCTCATGTACGCAAGTCTGACAACCATTTCCATTCGTCCCGACAAGGCTGATGAAGCCACACGCATCTGGCGGGAGGAAATCCTTCCCGTCACTCAAACCATCCCCGGCTGGAAGGGCGCGGAGTTGTTTACCAACCCCCAAACCGGCGAAGGTGTGGCGGTCAATTTTTATGAGACCGAGGCGGACGTAAGCGCCGTCGAGTCCAGCGGACAATTCCAGCAGTTGATGGGCAAACTCGCTTCGTTAATG
>JAEURI010000253.1 GCA_016789225.1 Anaerolineales bacterium | reverse complement strand
GCCGTTCTCGCCGAACACTGTAATGGGACTGCCCGACTCAATGGCAGTTTTGATGGATTCGATCTCAGCGGTGCGATCCAACAGGCCGGGGAAATTTCGCGGGCGCAGGTTCACAGGCCTGGGCCGCGGGTCTGAGGCGGCCTTTTCCGAAGGCTGCACAACATTCACCACGCCGCCATTGGGATTATTAACCACCAGGTTGTAATTCCCGGCAACCAAATTCCCACTAAAGTTTCCCTTCACATTTACTTTGGCTTCGACGGTCTGTGGGTCTGACATACGATTATCCTTCCACTAAACTCAATTGGGACTGCCCAGTAATTTAACCAGCAAGGCATCTTCCTCGGCCTTGGTGGTCAGGACTCCATCCAACCAGGCAGCGCGCAACTGCTCCAAGATTTCACCATAACGAGGGCCGGGCAATAAACCACGGCTCTTAAGATCATCGCCGGTCGTATATGGTTTGACATGCCGCCACAAGGAAATGTAATCCAAAAGTGCATTCTCACGAGAGATCAGGTATACCGCATAAATGGAAAGCAAAGGCAGCTTCTCCAGCGCGTAGGTCCATACGCTCGGCTGCGATTCGACAAGGTAGGGCAGGCTTTTCTTCAACTGCGCCGCTGCCCAAACGGAAAGGGTCAACTCATTCGAAAATTCCAGCCGGTTTGCAATCGAAAACACCTCATCCTCATACAGGTCCATGAACCAAAGCATATACCCCATCGTGCGGCGGTCGGCTGGAATATCAAGCCGCACATCCATTTCAAGATAATCTCCATCTTCAGCATGGAAGGTCGGAATCTTAGGATGGATCGCCTCAGCCACCCCTAGATTGACTACGCGCAGCACCATCTCTGCCGCATCTTCTTCATCCAATATCAAATCCAATTCATGGCGTAACCGTTCCCCGCTCAACGAGTGCAAGACCTTCAACGATTCAGGATTTATCGCATCAAGAGTTTGCACATCCATCGCAAAGTCATAACGCTCTTCATAACGAATGGCGCGGAAGATGCGGGTTGGGTCATCCATAAAGGATTGGGGATGAAGCACGCGGATCACTTCCCGCCCCAGGTCTGTTTGCCCTTCCAATGGGTCTAGGAGCTCGCCGAAGCCTTCCCCGTCCAGGCGCAGGGCCATGGCATTAATCGTAAAGTCGCGGCGGCGAAGGTCGTCATCAATGGTCGCAGGAGTGACCGTTGGAAGAGCACCCGGTTTTTCGTAGATTTCTTTGCGGGCGGTGATGAGGTCGACGAAATCGGTTGAGTCTGGCAAATGCCAGATGGCAGTGTTAAATTTAAAGTGCCGGGTCAGTTTGCCGCCGTAGACTTCTACGAGCTTTTTCCCCAACTGGATGGCATCCCCTTCGACGACGACATCAAGATCGTTGACGGGTCTTCCGAGCAAAAGGTCACGCACGAAACCACCAACGACATAACAAGGCATGCTCAGAGTCTGCGCTTGGGCGGCGATGTTCGAGAGTAGAGTCAGCTTTTCGGGGGGAAGCAGGTTTGGGTCGCGCAGGAGGCGAAGCATGTCATCCTTTTGCATAAATTCAATTTTACCCTTATAATCGGCGCATGTCCCTGAACCCGAACCCGTCCCCTCGAAGTTGTATATCCTCCAGGTCTGGCTAGGTTCGCTTAATCGCGCCCACAACGGCTCCCAGACTTGGTGAGCCGTTTTTGTTTGTGTGGCAATGGAAAATAGATAATGGACGATAAGAAATTGACAATTGCTGATTTGACAGAACACATGCACGCACTGGTAAAGTCGAAGGGCTGGTACGAGGCAGGCAGCAAACGCCCGCAGACGCCACGCAATTTGGCGGTATCGCTTTCGATAGAAGCCGCGGAGATTTTGGAACATTTTCAATTTACGGATGAGATCAAAGACCGCGATGAATTGGGCAGCGAGCTGGCAGATGTGATGCTGTATCTTTTGCAATTGGCTTCCGTTTCTGGGATTGATCTGGAAGATGCGGTACTAAGGAAGATCGAGAAGAATAAGACGAGAACTTGGGAATAAAAAATGTAGGGGCGACGTCCTGTCGCCCTGGGCGGGGAAACCCCGCCCCTACGGAGAATGAATGAACGTAACTGTTTTTGGCGGCGCACAACCGAAAGAAGGAACATCCGCATACGAAGAAGCGCGTGAATTAGGCACCCTCCTCGCCCAGCGTGGACATGTGGTGTTGAACGGCGGGTACATGGGCACGATGGAAGCCGTTTCACGCGGCGCACACGAAGCGGGCGGACACGTCATCGGCGTGACGTGTATTGATATTGAAGAATGGCGCAAATCGAAGCCGAACCCATGGGTCAAAGAAGAAAGACGAAAAAAGACTCTGATGGATCGATTGACAGCACTCGTCGAAGGATGTGATGCCGCGATTGCCCTCCCCGGCGGCGCAGGCACATTGACCGAAGTTTCGCTGATGTGGAATTTGATGATCGTGGAGTCTCTGCCCCGAAGACCGTTGATCCTGATCGGGCGCGGTTGGCAGTCCACCTTCGATCAGTTCTTCGGTGAGTTTGAAAGCTACATGCCCATCCACCAAAGAGACTTGTTATACTTTGCGGGCGATGTGAAGGATGCAATGAATTATTTGTAGGGATGGCCCTTGCGGTCATCCACCCTTGCGGTGAATAAACAATCAGGATAGGGGCAAGCCCTATCCCTACGAAATATACAACGAGGTCAAAATGGCAGAAGAAAAATTACCTACCCGAGCAGAAGACTTTTCCGAATGGTACAACCAATTGGTCATTCGCTCCGACATGGCAGATTACGCCCCCGTACGCGGATGCATGGTGGTGAAACCCTACGGCTGGGCGCTTTGGGAAAATATCTGTTCGTGGCTGGATACCGAATTCAAGAAGACCGGTCACGTCAATGCGGCGTTTCCCACGCTCATCCCAATGTCGTTCTTTGAAAAAGAGAAGGAACACGTCGAAGGTTTTGCGCCGGAATTGGCAGTCGTCACCCATGGCGGCGGACAGGAACTCGAAGAGAAACTTGCTGTCCGCCCCACATCTGAGACCATCATCGGTCACATGTACTCGAAATGGGTCAAATCCTGGCGCGACCTGCCGTTGTTGATCGTACAATGGGGTTCGGTGATGCGCTGGGAATTGCGCACCAAACTCTTCCTGCGCACCGCCGAGTTCTACTGGCACGAAGGTCACACCGCACACGTCAGCGAGGAAGAAGCCAAGGAGGAAATGTATCGCATCCTCGACATTTACGAACGCTTTTGCCTTGAAGAAGCCGCCATTCCTGTTTTCAAGGGAACCAAGAGCGAGACCGAGCGTTTTGCAGGCGCACAGATCACCACATCCATTGAAGCGATGATGTGGGACAAGCGCGCGTTGCAGTCTGGCACATCTCACTAC
>JAEURI010000226.1 GCA_016789225.1 Anaerolineales bacterium | reverse complement strand
TCATCGTTCCGACCAGCATGATCGTTGTTCCCACGCCCATTGTGACCGTGCCCCCTACCGGTGGAACCTATGTGGTGCAAAAAGGAGATACCCTGCGCAAGATCGCCGATCGCATCGGCGTAACGGTCAATGACATTTTGGCTGTCAACCCGCAGATTACCAACGCCAGTTTGATCTTCGCTGGGCAGGTTATCAACCTCCCGGCAAGTGCTTCCTACTACATCGTTCAGTCAGGCGACACGATGAAGAAAATCGCCAATAAATTCAACCTGACTCTGGATGTGCTCAAAGCGCTCAACCCTAACATCGCAGATATCAACAAGATCTATGTCGGTCAATCCATCCGTATTCGATAAGCATAAAAGCAATACCCTACAGCCCGTGAATAGTTCATGGGCTGTTTTGTTTATTCATTTCTAATAGACTCTCTTTTGGTTGGCTGGTACACTCTTTTTATCTTTTAGCAGGAGAGAAAATATGAAATATTTCGTAACAGGTTCAACTGGCTTCGTCGGCGGCGTGTTGGCAAAAAGACTTCGAGAAGCCGGGCATGAAGTGAACGCTTCTGTCCGCTCGCCAGAGAAGGCAAAAGACCTGCAAGCCCTCGGCGTGAAATTATTCAAAGGGGATGTGACCGATAAAGAGTCGATGCGTGAAGCGATGACCGGCGTGGACGGGGTTTATCACGTGGCAGGTTGGTACAAGGTCGGCGTAAAAGATAAAAGCGGCGGGGTGCAGGTCAATATCAACGGCACACGCAATGTGTTGGAATTGATGCAAGAGTTGAAGATCCCCAAAGGCGTATATACCAGCACCCTGGCAGTCAACTCAGATACCAAGGGCAAACTTGTGGATGAAACGTATCATTTCACTGGCGAACACCTCAGTGAATACGACCGCACCAAAGCGGAAGCCCATAAACTTGCGGATGAATTCATCGCGAAGGGACTACCACTGATTATCGTCCAGCCGGGTTTAATTTACGGGCCCGGTGACACATCTTCCCTTCGAACCTCGCTGCTCAGTTTATTGAAAGGTCAACTGCCCATGCTGCCGCGCCAAACCGCCATGTGTTGGGCACATGTGGATGATATTGTCCACGGGCACATTCTTGCAATGGAAAAAGGCAAGGTTGGCGAAAGTTACATTATCTGCGGCGAAAAATACGAACTATATGAAGCCATCAAACTCGCCGCACAGACGGCGGGAGTCCGCGTACCGATGGCAGCAGCCCCCAGCATAATGAAAGTCATGTCGGTGCTGGTCAAGCCGTTCGATGCGCTCATGCCCGAATCCTACACCTCGGAGGGATTGCGCGTCATCGCTGGCATAACGTATATCGGCGATAACAGCAAAGCCAAACGGGAGCTTGGCTACGATCCGCGCCCGGTGAGTGAGGGCTGGGTGGAGACGGTAAAGCATGAGATGAAATTGGCAGGTAAGGCGTAGGGAAATCTCAATGGATGGATTTAGGCTAAGTACGGGTAAGAGGCGCAAACTTCTCATTCGGCTTTTTTCTGACTCATGAATCTGCTATAATAAAAACATGGCAACGCCTCTCCCCACCGAAACGCCCGATCCTCAAACCCCTCCTCCTCCTCAATTGACTCCTGAACAACTGGCGGAGATCCGCGAGCAGGAGCGCCAGCGAAAACAACTCATTGCTGGTGGAATTGCCATCACAGTGGTTATTGTGGCCATTTTGGCTGTGGCGATCTATTTTCTACTCCAACCCGAAACCCCCACAGACAAGATCCGTGATGTTTTCATCATCGTCGTAGCGCTAGAGACTTTGGTGATCGGTGTTGCATTGGTAGTTCTCGTCGTTCAACTTGCCAGCCTCATCAACCTCCTGCAGAACGAGGTTCGCCCCATTCTGCATGCCACCAGCGAAACGGTCAACACCCTGCGCGGCACAGCGGAATTTTTAGGCGAAAACGTCGTAGAGCCTGTCATTAAACTTAATGGTTACCTGGCTGCCATGAAGCGTATGTTAGAATTGTTAGGCATCAAGCCTAAGTAAAACAAAAGACCCTCCCGTATTCAGGGTCTCCCAAAAAACCAAAAGGAGAAATACCATGTCTGACCGTGATGAATTTGGAGCCTTCCTTGTAGGATTTATCGTCGGCGGGCTGACCGGTGCCGTCGCCGCCCTGCTCTTTGCCCCTCAATCTGGCGAAGAGACCCGCGCCCTGATTCGGGATAAATCCATTGAACTGCGCGACCGCGCCTCTCACAGCGCCGAAGAAGCCCTCGCCCGCGCAGAAGCCGCTGCAGCAGAAGCCCGCCAGCGCGCCGAAGAATACGCCAAGATCGCCCGCGACCGTGCGAACGAACTCGCCAGCGAAGTCCGTGAACGCGGCAAGAGCGCCATCGAGGCCGTGCGCAAGACCAAGAAAGACGGCGGCGAAACACCAACCCCCGCCTAAAGCAAAAACCATCACCCTCGAGGGTTTGACCAAAAGTCAAGCCCTCCTTTTTTATGAGCCTCATGCGCCGCTTTATGCAATTTTTCTTTCACCTGCTTTACCATCCCTTCGCCTTCACGTATGATCTCGTCGCATGGGTTATCTCATTTGGCAGGTGGAAAGACTGGGTCTTTAGCGTGATCCCGTTTATCGAAGGGACTCGCATCCTCGAGCTTGGTCATGGTCCCGGTCACTTGCAACGCCTCCTCCTGGACCGGGGCCTGAGTCCTGTTGCGATGGACGAATCCACACAGATGGGCCGACTCGCCAAACAGCGCCTCGGCGCCAAAAGCAAATTGGCCCGCGGCATCTCTCAAGCCATGCCCTTCCATAACGACGCCTTCGACTCGGTCGTCTCCACCTTTCCCAGTGAATATATTTTCGACCCAGATACACTCTCCGAGGTCAAGAGAGTTCTCAGAAACAGAGGCAGGCTCATCGTTTTGCCTGCGGCGTTCCCGTCAAATGGATTTCTGAAATGGCTGTACAGAGTCACTGGGGAGAGTCCCGCCGCATTAAACGAGACCATCAAAGAAAGGCTTCAGCGGCCTTTTATTCAAGCTGGGTTTGAAGTTAAAATCCACATTCTCGAATTAAGCTCCAGCCAATTGGTGATCGTTGATGCGACAAAATAAAAATCATGTAAAATCAGCGCTCAAATAATAGAAGGAGAAAGTCATGCTAAAAAAATTACGTGAACCCGTTAACAGCCTCACTCATTGGGGTGGAGCGATCCTCGCGCTGATCGGGCTGGTGGCCCTGCTCATCGTCGGCTGGAGCACACCCGCCAAGGTCATCTCGCTTGCCATTTATGGCGTGAGCCTCATCTTTTTATTTTCTGCCAGCGCCACCTATCACATGGTACGCGTGAAAGACAAGGCATTGGAGATCTTCCGCAAGGTTGACCATGCCGCCATCTATGTATTGATTGCGGGAACCTACACCCCATTCTGCATCAACGCCTTCCAGGGCTTTTGGAAGTGGGGCATGTTAAGCATCATCTGGTCGCTGGCTGTGATCGGCATCATCGTCAAGATCTTTTACATCCGCGCGCCGCGCTGGCTGAACGCAGGTATCTATCTCATCATGGGCTGGCTATGCGTCGCTGCCAGTGGCCAATTACTCTCTACCCTGCCTGCCTGGGTTCTCACCTGGCTTATCATAGGCGGTATCATCTATACCCTCGGCGCCATCGTCTACATGACCAAGATATTCAACTTCAAACCGGGTGTCTTCGGCTTTCATGAAGTCTGGCATATTTTCGTCCTGCTCGCCGCAGCGGCTCATTATGTGGCTGTGATGGGCGTGGCGTTGTAAACATTCCAAGGAGTAATTTTTAATATGTTCTTCGGCTTTGACCTCAAAGAAATTCTCTTATTCCCCGTAAAGGATGAACAGGCACGTAAATATTTTCTGGTTGGGTGCCTTGTTGCACTGGCCGGCTTTTTCATTCCCATCCTTCCATACCTTGCCCTGTTCGGTTACGCTGTTCAAATCGCAAGGCAAACGTTGCGTGGAGAAGCTCCGCGTATGATCCCCTGGGAGGATTGGGGCGGAATGCTCAAAGATGGACTAAAACTCTTTGGCATCCGGATGATTTATTCCATCCCGATTCTGATCATCGCCATCCCGTTGATGCTGGCGGGAATCGCCATGCCGCTTATCGTTGAAAACCTGGACAGTAGTAATATCGATGCTTTCCTGACTATCTTTACCATCGTCATGTTTGGGGGGATGTGTGTCCTCATTCCCCTGTCCATTCCACTGGCGCTATTAATTCCCGTCGCTGAGATGCACTACATAGAAAAGAATGATTTCGCCGCAAGTTTCCGCATCAAGGAATGGTGGCAGATTCTGCGTTCCAACCTTAGCGGATTCATCGCAGCATTCGGCATTTATTATGCCACATCGTTCATCCTGACCTTTGTCATTCAGATCATCGCTGCCACATTGATTTTGGCCTGTCTCATGTTCATCCTCATCCCTGCCCTGACGGTTTACATCTCTCTTATCATATATGTAACAGTCGCCATCGCGTATCGAAGCGGACAGGAAAAACTCGCTGCACCCACCAATGTGGAATCAGCGGCCTGAACCTGCAAAACTTGAACAAAGATGAATCCCGCGTACTATTCAGGTTAACATAAGTTAACTTACAAGGTGTCACCCTGAGCGACAGCGAAGGGTCTTTGGGACAGTCGCAGAGATGCTTCGCTTCGCTCAGCATGACACGCTTAAAGTGTTAAGCAATTAAGGTTACTCTGACTAATACGCGGGGTTCGTTCAATTAACGAAGGATTTGGAAAAGATTACTGTAATCATCCGTCCACAAGCGGACAGTGCCAAAGGAATTATCCAAGGCAGCGGCATGCACTTGCAATTCCGGGATCTTCAGGCTGGCCGGGTTGGGACTAAGGATCGCATAACGTGTTGGGTAGGCATCCGTCCCAGTCTGGGCAGGCGCATCCACCACCAGACTGGCAAGCCCATATTCCTGAGCCAGACCAAACAGAACGGGGTACAGATCGATATGACGGTTGGAAACATGTACCGCCAAAATGCCATCGTGATCCAGGTGGCGGAGGTAGATACCAAAGGCTTCCTTGGTAATAAGATGTACAGGGATCGAGTCGCTGCTGAATGTATCCAAAAGCAACACATCGAAGTCCTGCAATTCGCCCTCGGCAAGTTCCCGTTCCAAGGCAAGCCGCGCATCGTCAGTGACCACCGTCACCTCTGCCTTGCTATCCTTTAGAAACGAAAAATAACCACCTTTCCCATTGGCATAATCCACCACAACGGGGTTGATTTCATAGAATCGGTAAACATCCCCTTCTTCAGCATAAACAGCCACCGTACCCACCCCAAGCCCAAGCACGCCAACTCGCATTCCAGTTCCATGTTTCGGGTGATTGAGCAAGACCAAGCCAATCCCGCTGCCGTGAGAATAGTAAGTTGTCGGTTCATTGCGCAGCTCTGACGAACTATACTGAATGCCATGAACCGTCGCACCATGCACCATGGTATTGCCATCGCCCAACCCATTTGGTGACTGCCATTCCCTCACACGGATCACCCCATAAAAATTCCGCACCGCCACCAGCGCATCGGAATACGGGTTGAATGCCACCATGATCGCAAGCGTGGCAACTACAAAGGAAGCCCATAAAACCCCAGAGCGAATTCGTGGCTGGTCCCAACGTGGCAAAAGAGAAACGATCAGGATGATAAAGACCAGCAACCAGGCGAGGTAAAACTCCCAATAGCCGGTGAAAATGAACGGTGCAACAAGGTTGACAAATATCCCGCCGAGCGCGCCACCCACTGAAACCATCAAATAGAATGTGGTCAAATGTGCGGAGGCTGGGCGCAGCAAATACAGCTCGCCATGTGCGATCATGCAAGCCAGAAATAACAAGGCACTATAAGCCACAATTTGAAGAATGATATTGAGAGTCTCTGTATTTGCCTGTGCATAGAGAACCGCCAGGCTCGACAACGCAAACAACAGGGCATACAAACGTCTTTGGATCCATGGCCCGTCTGAGAAGGCGAGGATGAAGGAAAGCAAATACAACGCCAGGGGAAGAATCCAAAGGAACGGGATGACTGCCACCTCCTGTGTAATCTGGTTTGTGGTTGCCAGCAGGAAGACCGAAGCGATGGCGCCGAGTATCACCCACAAAGCCATCATTGAGATCGTGGGCTTTTCACCTGTTACCTTTGACTTCCTGTCTGTATCCACGGGACGCTGCCGGTCTTGTGCGCTCAAACCCACCCAACCGACAAGCACGGCAAATACAAGAAAACCAACCGACCAGGCCCAACCCTGTGACTGAAGGGAAAGCGATGGCTCGATTATCAGCGGATAGGCCAGCAGCCCCGTTAGAGAGCCAATATTCGAAAGCGAATACAGGCGCGCGTAGGATTGCTTGGGGAACAGTGCGCTGAACCATGCCTGCATCAGCGGACTGTTGGCTGCCAGCACAAAGTAAGGCAGACCCACCGAGATCGTCAATAGGATGAACAGTTGCGGGATCGGCATCTCAAGCCCGATGGCGGGTTTCCAATCGGCGGAGGGAGTGACCGGGGACGGCCACCCAACTCCGAGCGCGATAAGAAGCGCAGAGGTCAACGTCAACAGCCCTGCATGGATCCATCCCTGCCGCTTTTGCTTCACCAGCCAGTAAGCATAGGCATATCCGCCGGTGAGGAATACCTGAAAGAACAGCATCGCCGTCGACCACACCGCAGGTGTGCCACCAAACCACGGCAGGATGAATTTGCCGATCATGGGCTGCACTTGAAATAACAAAAAGGCCGAAAGAAAAATACTGATCGTAAATTGGAACACGGCTCCTCCAAATTCAATTGATGCAAATGATATACATGGTATCGCATTTTTCAACAAACATTCGCTCTGATCTTTACCCGCAATTTTCACCGAAAACCTGCCAATTTACAGGACAAGCGATAAAATGGCAGACACAATTTTGAAAGGAATCTTATGCGCTTCTTTGAAATCCTCATTCCAATCATGCTCGCCCTTTATTTAATATGGAAACATCCGCGGCCCGTTGCAGTGCGGCTCCTCCCCGCTCTGGCTTTGGTTGTGACCTTGCTGCACTTCGCCGTCGAGGGATACCGCTGGCAGATGATTCCACTGTATGTGCTGGCTCCCCTGCTCGCGATCAGCAGCCTGACCAAGATCATGGGGCAGGGAGACTGGAAACCGCTCGCTTCCATCCCCGCCCTGATCCTGCTTGCCCTCGCGACGGCTTTACCCATTCTGTTGCCTGTTCCCCGTATCCCAACCCCAGACGGACCGTTCAAGGTCGGTACGGCTATTTATGAAATGCTGGATGAATCACGCGCAGAACTCTACTCCGGCAGGGATGAGCCGCGCCGCTTCATGATCCAGGTTTGGTACCCGGCGAATGTGAAAGAAACCAATCAGCGCGCACCGTGGATGGCCAACGCCGAAATTTTTGCGCCTGCCATAGCCACTTACATTGAACTGCCATCCTTCTTCCTTGACCATCTTGCGCTGGTAAAAATTCCGGCATTCAAGGATGCCTCTGTAGCGTCTGCTGAAACAGCTTTCCCGGTTATTTTCTTCTCACACGGCTGGAACGGATTCAACGCTCAAAATTCAGGCCAGGCCTTGGAACTTGCCAGCCGTGGATATGTAGTGGTCGGACTCCAGCATACCTATGGCGCTGTCACCACGGTCTTTCTGGATGGAACCGTCGCACCCAATAATATCAACGCCCTGCCAAGAGACGCGAATGACCCCAATTATGAAATCACTGCACGTATTTTAGTGGATCAATGGGCGGGGGATATGTCCTTTGTGGCCGACCAGCTTACAGCGTGGAATGAGGCGAGTGATAATCTCTTTTATCAGAAGCTCGATCTGACCCGCCTCGGCGCATACGGCCACTCGACAGGCGGCGGTGGTGTCATTCAATTTTGCGGCACCGACCCGCGCTGTAAGGCCGTGCTCGGCATGGACCCGTTCATGCGCCCGGTCTCGGCGGAGGTCATCGCGAACGGACTGTCTCAGCCTTCGTTCTTTATGTTCAGTCAGGCCTGGGCAGACGATGCAGACAGCAAGAATAACAACATCTTCAGTCAGTTCCTCCCGAATTTGAGCAACAACCTGGGTGTGATCTCGATTGACGGCACAAAGCATTTTGATTTCAGCGACCTGCCGCTTCTTTCGCCCATTGCTCCCCAGCTTGGTTTAAAAGGAGAATTGAACGGTCAGCGTGTAACGGAGATCGTCACTTCTTTTCTTGTAGATTTTTTTGAATTGACCTTGAACAACGCAGCCATGGAGTCATTAGAGGTCACGGGCAGGTATCAGGAGGTACAATCTCTGAAGTAGGAGCGCCAGAAAATCACATTGAAACGTACAAACCTTTCAATTATTCTGAGTAACCATAATTACTTTACACTTTAAGCGTGTCATGCTAAGCGAAGCGACATATGCGCCGCAGTGTGGTGTGTCCTTCGAGAGGGTGACACATTGTAAGTTAACTTATGTCACTCTGAATAAAAAATCAGGAGTTGAACTCACATGAAACAAAACAAACGCAAGGCATCTGCGGCCTTTCTCCTTCTCGGTATGGCCCTTCTAGTTATTGGGCTGGTGACGGACAATACAATATTCACCTGGGGAGCGATCGTCTCTGTGCTCATTTCACTCGTCCTTGGCGGACGCTGGATGAGGTCGAGAAGAAGATAGACCCGAAATTATCCTAAAGTTAAAAAATTACCCGCCATTGATGCGGGTAATTTTTTGTCCCAGTCAGCTCACAAAGCATTTCCCAATGCTAACTCCGCAAGCGCTGACGTAGAATCGCCGAGCGTAAAATTCGATCTAAAAAACCATAATGCCCGTCTTTGTCCCATGAAATCGGCAGATCGGCAGGCCCGCGATCATCAGGCCCGTAATAGAGAATGCCGCAATTGGGGTTGATCTCCAGGACCACAACCTCAGCGTTCGGACGAATGCGAAGGTCCACGCGTCCATAGCCGGTGCCGCCCATGGCAAGGTACATGTTGCGGCTGGTTTCCTGCACACGAGGAATCATCGACACATCTTCGAACGGTACGATGAAAGTTCCCCAGTTAAACCACTTCACCTCGACATGCATAAAGGATTCGCCTTCAGGG
This sequence comes from Anaerolineales bacterium, assembly GCA_016789225.1. Classification (GTDB taxonomy): domain Bacteria; phylum Chloroflexota; class Anaerolineae; order Anaerolineales; family Villigracilaceae; genus Villigracilis. Next base: position 5,547 of record JAEURI010000226.1, on the reverse strand, counting down.
AATTTGATCTCCGCGGGCAGATATGCGAAGGGAGATGCTAGGTCATCCGGGTTATCGACCACCAGGCAGGTAACCTCACGTCCGTCAATGAATTCCTCCACACGCGCCGAACCATATTCCTTTTGATTTCTCACAAATTGAACATACAGTTCATCCATTGTGTTCACTTTGGATGCGGGAGTCAAGCCCTCACTTGCAAAACTATTCGGGTGCTTGACGATCAATGGGAATTGCAAGCCATGCGCCTGCTCCAGATCTGTGGCAACCTTTGCATTGAACCCGCGCGCAAAATTGATACCATTCCGCTCGGCGGCTGTCTGCATTTGTTCACGGGTGGCATTATAAAATTTCGTGTCTGCGCCGGTAAAGGCGAGGTTGAGCCGCTCCATCTCTTGCACCAGCGAAAACCCGGAATGATCGGAGGCATCCTCGCCTTCATAAATGTTCAAGTACACATCATATTTCTTCGCAGCATCGAGCCGTCGGATGAACTCTTCCACCGGCTGTTCAACCGTGACAAAATCCCAATCGAATCCATGTAGCAATACAGCCGGGTTGTAATCATCCATGGATTCATCACTCAAAATACAAATTCGCATGGCCATGAATGAATTATATCGTTTCCAATCGCTTTTTCGTCGTTCACGGGTAAAATATCTCCTCTTATGAAATCCCGTATCCTTGCGATCCTGAACCTCCGTCCTGGTGAAGAGCGTACGGTCACCCTTATGCTCGCCCAATATTTTTTTATGGGTGCAGCCATGCTCTTCGTTCAATCAGCCTCGCTGGCCATGTTCTTTACCGCATGGGATTCCACTGCGATGCCCTATATTTACCTCGGCATCGCAGTCATCGTCTCTTCCATCACTGCCACATTTCTAAAAATCTCAGAGCGCACCTCCCTGGCGCGCTTTTTGATTCTCAGCGTGCTGTTCGTTTTGATCGGCAGCATCGCCCTGAGGGTTGCGCTGGCCTTCACGTCATCAAAATGGCTGATGCTGGCCTTGCCCATCTGGTCGCAGACCCTGGTCAACATCACCGTCACCGCATTCTGGACTCTGGCAGGCAACATCTTCGACGTGCGGCAGGGCAAACGTATCTTCGGCCTGATGAACGCAGGTTCATGGCTGGCCTATGTGGTCATGGGACCGTTCACAATCCCGCTGGTGAACGCATTCGGTACCGAGAATCTTTATCTCGTCATTGCAGGTTGTCTGCTAATTGCATTCCTGCTTCAACAAGCCGTCATTCGTTCGAACCCGTCCACTCAAGTCACCCCGGAGATCATGGAAGGCCAACCGCAGCAAACATCCATCCTGCAACTCTTTCGCATCCGTTATGTCGCGCTCATCTTCGCGCTCATCACCCTCTGGCGCATTTCCTATTTCATCCTCGACAATATTTTCTACGACCGCGCCGCCCTGCAATACCCCACTGCCGATGGGATGGCTGGATTTATCGGCGGTTTCTTCGGATTGGTGGGTCTGCTTGGATTCATTACGGATATGTTCCTGACCGGGCGAATCATCTCCCGCTTTGGCTTGCGTGCCGGGCTATTAGCCACTCCCACGCTGACGATTCTCTGCATGGCTGCGCTGGCTGCAACCGGCACAATTAATCCTGAAATGCTCTCCGTGCTCTTCTGGCTGGCGGTTGCAGGAAAATTCACCAACGAAGGCCTGGGATTCTCGCTCGACCAGACCGCCTCGAACGTGCTGTATCAACCCATCCACGAGCGGATTCGCGCGCGGGCGCAGACCATCACCGAGGGCATCGTCCAGCCGCTCGCCATCGGCCTCGCTGGCGGATTGCTCCTGCTGTTCAACACCATCCTCAAATTCAACGCCATTCAACTTACTTATATTTATCTTATTGCCGCCGCAATATGGATCGTCATTTGCGTGGCGCTCATCCGTGCCTATCCCGTCGCGCTCACCGAAGCCCTGCACAAAAGACGCTTCGGGGATAAAGGTATTTTGCTGACGGACGAAGCAAGTATTCAGATCGTCCGCAATGCGTTAAAGAGCAGCCACTCTTCTGAAGTTCTATATGCGCTCGATCTCCTGGAAAAAGGCGAAAGCGACACGTTGGCAAATGACCTTGCCGCACTGGTGCAATCTGCCAACCCGGGGGTTCGGCGTGATGTTATCAAGCGCATCGAACGGTTGAAACTGACTTCGTTGATTCCAGTCATTCAGACCCGGCTTCAAACTGAAAGCGAAGCCTCTGTCCGCGAGGTGATGGCCTGTGCCTTGACCCTGTTTGGAAACGAAGCAAGCATTCAGCAGGATGACCCGGCTGCGCAGCGCGGCGTGATGCTCGGCTTATTACGTTCGTATCATTCAGACGAGAAATCCACTGCTTACCATTGTTTGGAAGAGATGACGAAATCAACCGACGCCCAGGAACGCATCGAAGCCATCGAGTTGATTGCGGAAGCTGGCAACCCGGCGCTTTGGGAAAATTTAGTGCGACTGTTGAAGGATGAAAACCCAGCCGTGAAGACATCTGCACTGCGGGCGGCGGCGAAGATTCAACACCCCGGCTTGTATGGCCAGATCATCGCTGCGCTTGGGTCACCGCAAACACGCAGCCTCGCCTTCAATGCGCTGGTGGCGGGCGGGAACGACGCCCTGCCCGCGATCATCGATTCGTTGAAAGATGAGGCCCTGCATCGCCGCATTCATCTGCGCCTGATCCGCGCGTGTTCGCACATCAAGAGCGATGCCGCGCTACATGTGCTTGCCGGGTTGATTCGTCATCCAAATGTGGGCATTCGCTCACGGACGCTGGCCGCTCTGCATGATTGCAGGTTCAAGCCCGAGGGAGAGTCCGCTTCACTTGTCAATGAGCAGATATCGGCGGAGTTTCGACGCGCAGCCTGGCTGTTGGGAACGATCCGTGACTTGGGCAAATCCACGCAGACCGATGTCATCGTGCGGGCGGCGAGTCATGATATCGAAGAAACGGTCCAACGCCTGTTCCATTTGTTTGGGTTCATCTATGAACCACGCGCGGTTCAACGGGCGCAAAAAGCGATCCGCCGCCGGGATGCGAATCGCAGGTCGTATGCCATCGAGGTTCTGGATACGAGGTTGAGCAAGGCGCACAAGACGGCATTCATTCCATTGTTGGAAGATTTTGCGCCAAAGGAACGACTTGATAAAATGGGCGCGGACTATAAACAAGCATCCCTGCCGCCGGCAGGGCGCATGATGGATATTTTGGAAAATCCTCTGGCGAAGGAAAACCCGTGGCTGGTGGCAACTGGCATCGAATTCGCCAGGGAGATGGGCATTTCAACGGAAAGTGAAACGATACAGGCGCTGGCTAACTCTAGCGAGTCGCTGTTGGCACGCATGGTGATGCAAAAAAGAAAGGAGATAAAAATGCTGAGTACCGTGGAACGAGTGATCGTGCTGAAATCATTGAGCATGTTCGCAGAGACGCCCGATGAAGCGCTGGCAGAATTGGCAGACCTGCTGCAGGAAATGGTCGTGCAGCCCGGCGATGTGATCGTGCGTGAGGGCGAGACCGGTGAAAGTTTGTATATTGTGGTGGATGGCAAAGTGGAAGTGGTGGACGACAATCGCATCCTCAATCAGCTTGAGGCGCGGGCGGTTTTCGGGGAGCTTTCACTGCTGGATTCTTCGCCGCGCACTGCGACCATCCGCGCGTTGGAAGAGACATCGCTTCTACGGCTCGACCAGGCTCCCTTCTACGAGATCATGAGCGATTATGTGGAAGTAGCCATGGGTACGATCCAAATGCTCACCCGCAACCTGCGCGCCCGCACAGGAGATGTTTTGGAATTAAGTAGAATGTTAGGCCAATAAAAAGGAGATCTAATATGGAAAAGAAGCCCGCTTTAGAAGCAAAACTTGTGGAAGAATTTGTCGGTGTTTCGCACGGGAATTTTGCCAGAGTGAAAGAGATGCTGGAGCAGGAACCTGACCTCGTCAACGCGACCTGGGACTGGGGCGGCGGCGATTTCGAAACGGCGCTTGGCGCGGCTGCACACATGGGCAGCAGGCCCATTGCCAATTATCTGCTCGAACACGGCGCGCGACTGGATATTTTCGCTGCCGCCATGCTGGGCAACCTGGATGTGGTGAAGGCCGCGCTCGCCGCCTACCCAGATGCCATTGACATCCCCGGCCCGCATGGAATCCCGCTCATTGACCATGCCAAAGCCGGAGGCGAAGGGGCAAAGGCGGTTTTGGAATTTCTCGAGACGCTCGAATAACAGCCATAGAGAAGACCGAGTTCACAGAGATTTTCTACGGGTTTTTCTCAGAGTTCTCTGTGGCTAAAACGAGTTAAGAAACAGTCTCTTAGTACCAAAGGGTTGTTTTAGCCTTGAATATCCCCGGCTATACTTTGAGAAAATCAAAGGAGCTCAAATGAAAAAGAGAAATCAACTACTGATCGTGTCCATTGTTGCCATTATTATGCTGGCTTGCAGCGCCTTGTCCCAGCCTTCTGGCAGCGACCAGCCCTCCAACCCCAGCGACCCCAGTCAGGGTCAGCAGCAGCCTCCCGCCAACCTGCTGTTTTCTGACGATTTTAGCGTTTCACCTAGCAATGAAATGGAAGAATATAATGCGGACGACGGAAGTGCTGGAACCAGCAATGGGGTTTATGTCGTACGTTCCACCGGCGACCTGTGGCAATGGGGCCGCTCCAATTCCTCATTTGACAATGTCGTCGTGGAAGTCGATGCTCAGATGATCCAGGGGCCCGCCAATAATAACTCCGGCTTTGGTGTGGTCTGCCGCCTGACGGAACAGGCCGATACCTCGGTGGACGGTTACATGCTGGCGATCAGCGCCGATGGCTACTACACCATCCGCAGCATCACTGCCAGCAGCATGAGCCCGCTCGTGGACTGGGAGTATTCGTCCGTGGTGAAGCAGGGCAGCGCCACCAACCGCATCCGTGCCACCTGCAGCGGCAGTGAACTCAAACTCGAAGTCAACGGGGAATTGATCGCCTCTGCCAGTACAATTGCAGGCGGGGCGACCAGCGGCAGCATAGCCTTCGCTGCCATTTCCTTCGAAACCGACGAACCGATTGCAGAGATCCACTTCGACAATCTTGTCGTCACCAAGCCTTAATCAAGCAAGTTACAAAAAGAGGACATGCAAACCAGCATGTCCTCTTTTTGTTATCCTGCTGTCCGTTTTTTGTGGCGGACGAAGGCCGCATCGAATATGCGATCGAAAAAGCCTTTGTACCCGTCAGGATCATAGAGGATCATATAGTCCGCAGGGCCGTATTCCTCGGGCTTGAACATGATGCCGCCATTGGGGTTAATCTCCAAAATGAAAAGCTCGCCTTTTTCGTTCATGCGGATATCACAGCGCCCATAACCGGAAATTCCCATGGCCAGAAACATCCGTTTGGCGAGATCATGTAAGCGGGCAGTCAACTCGGGGTCAGTGACCTGCTTGAAGTCAAAGGGCACATCGTAATTCCACTTCACATCCACATGCCAGAATTCTTCGCCCGGGGGAAAGACCAACTCCGCAGGCGGATAGGCAAATG
>JAEURI010000214.1 GCA_016789225.1 Anaerolineales bacterium | reverse complement strand
CATATCGATACGGCATACACAACCTCAGCAACATGGTCTATCCCACCATTCTTATTGCGGCTGGATTAGTGGTCAACCGGCGCACCATGATCCTCCTAACCGCCTACAATATCCTATGCGTCGGATTTCTGGTCTTTGGGGAATTGGCGGGATGGATCGAGTCCGGCCGTGCCATCCAAAGCGACCCGGCGGATTTTTTTTCCAGCACCATCATCCTAGTCATTACCGCGATCATGGTGCGGCTGATCACCGAGGCGCTATTTAACACCAACATCCAGTTGAAAAGGGAACTTGCGGAGAAAAAACTGGCCGAAAAGAAATATCGCTCCATTTTCGAGAATTCCATCAGCGGACTTTTTCAAACCACACGCAGCGGGCGGTATTTAAATGTGAACCCCGCCATGGCCCGCATCTATGGCTATACATCTCCTGAAGAGATGATCGAATCCGTCACTGACATTGCCTCACAGATCTATGTTGACCCTGCAAATCGGGAAGCCCTCCTGCAACGGCTGGAAGCTGGCGAACCCGTGTCCGGTTTTGAAGCACAGAACTACCGCAAGGACAAATCTGTCCTGTGGGTGTCGACGAACATGCAGGCGATCCATGATGAAATGGGCAACCTGGTCTACTATGAAGGCATCCTGAACGATATCACTCAAAGGAAACAAATGGAGGCGGAGAATCGCCGGGTGCGGGAGGAGTTGCAGCAATTCCGCAACCTGCTGGACGAGTCGAACGATGCCATCTTCCTGATCGACCCGGAGACCAGCCTCTATCTTGATTTCAACAAAACCGCCTGTGAAAAACTTGGTTACAACCGCGAGGAACTAGCCCGCCTAAAAGTGCTTCATGTCGCCGAACATATCACAAGTATCGAGGTTTGGAGAGATCGCATCAATCTTGTGCGCCATCACGGTGGGATGCTCTTCGAAACCCGCTACCGGCGAAAGGACGGCTCCGCCTTCCCCGTAGAGGTCAGCGCCCGCATGCACATCTACGGCGAAAAACCGATCCTGGTGGCGATCGCACGCGACATTTCAGAGCGGAACCGGGCCCTGGCTGCGCTAAAAGCCAGCGAGGAACGCTTGCAGGTTTTCTTTCATCAATCGCTCGATGGTTTCTTCTTCTGCATCCTGGATGAGCCCCTGGAATGGAACGACCGGACGGACAAGGAAAAAGCGCTTCAACATATCTACAATCACCAGCGATTTACTGAGGCCAATAATGCCCTGCTCGAACAATATGGCTTCAGCCGCGAATATTTTTTGCACAGCACCTCTGCGGATATCTTCGGTCACGCCCCAAAGCAGGGACTTCAACTGCGGCGCGACCTGTTCGACAAGGGCTACCTGCATACCGAAACGCATGAGCGAAAGATCGACGGCACGCCGGTCTGGTTCGAGGGCGATTACGTGTGCATGTATGATGACCAAAAACGTATCACCGGCTTCTTTTGCATTCAGCGAGACATCACAAATCGCAGGCGGGTCGAAGAGGAACGTGAAACCCTCATCCGACAACTAGAATTGAAGAACGCTGAGTCTGAGACCCTGCGCGAGAGCCTGGCAGTGTTGGTGGGCACGGTCAATTTTGATCAGATCATACAAAACATCCTCGACCAGATCAAAAGCGTGGTTCCCTACGACACCGCCTCAATATGGCAGGTGGACGATAATATACAAAAACTCATTGCCGGGCGCAATCTGCCAGACCTAAAAGCTGCCGGGGCAGACGAACTTCACCCGGATGAACAAAACTCTGCGGCACCCATCCTGAATGGAGAGGTGCCCTATATCTTGAACAACAACGTTCAGGAAGAACTCGCAGATTTTCAAAAACCTCCGCATACCTATGTCAACTCATGGTTGGCGATCCCCCTGAAAACACGCGGGAAGATCATCGGCATCATCGCGCTCGATGGAAAGCGCAAAGGACAGTTCAACGAACATCATGCCGAGTTGGCAGTCTCCTTCGCCAATCAGGTCGCTATCGCCCTGGAAAATTCACAACTGTTCAACCATCTGCAAAAGGAACTGAGTACCCGTGAATACCTCATCCGGGAACTGGAATCCAAAAACGCTGAGCTGGAACGTTTCGCCTACACCGTATCCCACGATTTGAAATCCCCGCTTGTCACCATCAACGGTTTCCTGGGTTACCTTGAAAACGACGTAGCCATGAACAACATGGAACGCTTCAAACAGGACTGCCAGCGCATCCGCGATGCTGTTAACAAAATGCAAGACCTGCTTGCCGAACTGCTCGGGCTTTCACGGATCGGGCGCGTCAAAAACCCTTCCCAGGCCGTCTCGTTCGGAGAGCTGGTACAGGAAGCCATGGAGATCGTCCACGGAAGGATCGAGGCGCGTCAGATCAAAGTCTCCATCCAGCCGGACCTGCCAATGGTCTTCGGCGATCGCCAGCGGATGATCGAGATCCTGCAAAACCTGCTGGACAATGCCGCCAAGTTCATGGGAACCCAGCCCAACCCGCACATCGAGATCGGAAGCGAGGAAGATAGGCAGGACAACTCTATGCACGTGTTTTACGTGCGGGACAACGGCATCGGCATCCCGGAAAATTTACAAGAACGTATCTTCGGTATCTTCGACAAGCTCGACCCGGACAGTGAAGGATCCGGCGTGGGGCTTGCCATTGTGAAAAGAATTGTCGAGGTGCATGGGGGCCGAATCTGGATCGGCAACGCATCGTCTTCACAGGGACAAGGCTCCACCTTCTACTTCACCCTGCCCAAGGCAGAAAATCCAACCAACCCGACAGGAGAAACAGCATGAAAAAGATTTTCACCTCATTTCTTGTGCTGGCCATTCTGCTTTCCGCTTGTGGCGAATTGCAGATCTCAGACCCAACCCAACCGGTTGAAGTGGCTGCGGGAAAAGAATTCACGATCGTGTTGGAAGCCAACCCGACCACCGGATATCACTGGGAATTTGTAGAAGAGCCAGACGCCGCCATCGTGGAATTCGTCTCCAGAGATTACAATGCCGACGCACCCGTCACCACCGGCTCCGGCGGCGTGGATGTATGGACATTTCGAGCCGTTGCCCCAGGCGAGATCCATATCACTCTTGGGTACTATCCGCCCTCATTTGACCCTGTAGAACCGCAACAAACTGTCACGTTCACTGTTACAGTAAAATAGAATGACAAGGCGATCCGAAAGGGTCGCCTTTCTCTCCAACGCCGATGGAGAGCCGTACAAACAGAAATTGAAAGGAGGAAAAGATGAATCGCCTTGTCCTGCTTGCAGGACTCTTAACCATGGCACTGGCGGGATGCAGCCTTGGAGCCAAAACGCCTCCCCCCACGCCGACGGCTGTGCCCTCTACCCCAGCCCCACCCACCCTGCCGCCTGTCACCCTCACCCCAACACCCGCCGAGATACTGGTGATCGTGACGGCAGAATTGATCAACTGTCGCATCGGTCCAAGCACCGTATTCGAAACGATCAACGAGATCCGCGAAGGGAGAACCCTCACCGCCGTGGGCCGCAATGACACTTCCACCTGGTGGTTTGTGGAAGACCCCATCAACCCCGGCGGCTTTTGTTGGGTTTCTGCCGAAGTGACCGATGAACAGGGAGATACCAGCCAATTGCCCATCACCCAGGGTTCGCTGGTCACCGTCACCGATGTGGTCCTGCGCGTGGAACCAAGCCGCATCGTGGTCAATTGCAGCCAGTTCCCGCAGACCGTTTTCTTCGAAGCCGAGATCACCACCAACGGCCCCACCCTCTTCACCTGGCGATGGGAAGCCAGCACCGGCGCCATCTCCGATGTTGGCACGCTCATCTTCGAAGAAGCAGGCACTCAAGTCATCAACGAGTTTTATCAGGTCAACGCGCCGAATGAATACTGGATCAAGTTACTGGTATTGACTCCGAACGAAAGAGTGGAGCAGGTCAATTTCCCCGTGAGCTGCACACCGTAAATGAAAACGTCCCGCAGGCTTAAACCTGCGGGACGCTGCCGTCTAATCCTGGGGGAAGATCACCGTACTGAAACCAAGCGCACTGAAGAACTTGATCAAGTACGCCTCCGCATTCCGCTCCGCCTGCAAGAGAATGCCATCTTCCAAAGCAGCCTTGCGAATCTCATCCTCTGCCACCTGGCGCGCGAGCGTTTCCAGATCCACTTGGCCCTGGGTCAGCAGGCCCGTATCACGGTCATACACATAGGATTTTTCATTATCCAAGGTTGCAATGAATATCTCGGTTGGAGGCAGGTTCACATACAACACCTTGCCATCGAAGGTCATATCCGAGGGTTGAAGTTTTTCCATATCGATGCCTGCGATCACAATGCCATGCGCCACGAACAATAATTTGTCGCCGAACGCAAAACCAAAGGTTCCCTGACCCACTTCCGCAGTGATCACCTTCTCGACGCTGTATTGGATCGTTTCCAAACGAGCCAGCGCACGAATCTCATTGATATACGTGACCGGGTCAGGAATGATGGTCGGCGTGGGGTTGGCCAGTTGGGCCACCTGGGTTTGCAAGGCATAGTTTGCCTGATTCACCTGTTCCAGCGGGCCTGTTGCAGCCTCGGCAGCAGATGCCGCCGCACCACGCACTGCGTCTACGATAAAATAGACCCCTGCGGCAAGCACCACTAAAATCAGGATGGACATGATCGTGTTAAACGCGTTTTTCATTTTTATCCTTTCGCCGCTTTTATTATACGGCTATCTTATATACGATATTCGATAAAATATGTTTTATTCAGATTAACATTATTTACCTTACAACATGTCACCCTGAGCGTCAGCGAAGGGTCCCTGGGGCAATCGTAGAGATGCTTCGCTTTGCTTAGCATGACACGCTTATAGTGTAAAACAGTTAAGGTTAACCTGAATAGTATTTGATTTACGCACCGTCCCGAAGGCTTTGTCAGACAATAGGCTTTTTTCAAGAACCTTCGGGACGTTCTGCGCAAGGTGAGTTATTATAGCAAGGTCATTATGATTAAAACTAAACAATACTGTAAGATAAAAAAAGTCCTGCTCGTACTTTCGCTGATTCTCATATTGGGATGTTCATTTCCTGTGAGTTTGACGTTGGGAACGCCCACCGTAACGCCCTCACCCGAGCCAACGTCCACACCTACCCAGCCGCCTCCTGCCACGCCCCAACCTGGCACCGACCAAAGTCCGTTGATCCTCGCCCTGGCCCCTTCTACACATCCTTCAGAAGAATTGATCGCCTCCGGGGAAGCCATTGCCGCCTACATCGAATCACGGACGGGTTATCGCGTGGTGACGGTGGTACCGGTCTCCGAAGCGGCCCTGGTCGAAGCGCTTGATAAGGGCAATGCTCACATTGCATCCCTATCGCCGTATGGTTTTGTGCTGGCTCACGAGAATGATTCCGTCACGGCCTTGCTGGCACGGGTGCGCGATGGCGAGGTCTTCTACGGCTCGCAGATCATTGCCAACCGCGACAAGGGATATATCTCCTATTACGATGAAAGCCGCGATGAAAATATGATCGAGGTTGAAGAAGCGTTAAAGCAGTTTGAAGAGAAAAAACCCTGCTGGAGCGATGAGGGTTCGCCGTCGGGGTATGTGGTGCCTTTCGGACTGCTGAGTCAAGCCGGGGTTAAGCCCAGAAGCGGAGCCTTCCTCGAAGGTCAGCCCAATGTCGTGCGTGCGGTCTATTCCGACGACATCTGTGATTTTGGCGCGACCTTTATCGACGCGCGCACGTCGCCGGTACTCGAAGCGGATTACCCCGATGTGATGGACAAGGTCATTGTGGTCTGGCGCATTCCGAAGATCATTCCGTATGAAAATATTTCGGCTGCCTCGTCTCTGCCCATTGACATGCGCCGTGTGATCCAACGTGCATTGATCGATTTTATGATCACACCGGAGGGCAAGGATGCGATTCAGACCGTGTACGGTTTCGACGAGATGCAGCCGGTGGAAGATGCCGCCTATGCCGAGTTCATCGATCTTGTGACTGCCTCGGGGTTGGATTTGCTGAGTTTGATAGAATAGCGAAAATGTTGAAACGAATATTGCAATTTCTTTTCCACGCCGGGCTGGTGTTGGGATTTTTAGGCACGGCCGGGCTGCTCCTGCCAAGGTTGGTGATGGGGTTGTTCGCACTTCCGCGAACATTTGAAGTGAAGGATGCTCCACCCACTCGTGTGGCAATTGTCTTCGGCGCCGGGCTGCTGCGTGACGGCTCGGCGGGGCCGGTCTTGAGCGACCGCATGCAGACAGCGGTGAATTTGTATCAGGCCGGGAAGGTGAAAAAGATCCTGGCAAGCGGTGATAACCGTTTCATCGAATACAATGAACCGGAAGCCATGCGTCAATATGCACTCGAACAAGGCGTACCGGATGAGGACATTGTGTTGGATTATGCAGGCAGGCGTACCTACGATACCTGCTACCGCGCCAAACATATCTTCGGCGTGGACGAGGCCATCCTGGTCACGCAACCATTTCATATGCCAAGGTCATTGACCCTGTGCAACTGGTTCGGCATTGACTCTGTTGGTGTGGAGGCGAACAATCGTTACTTCCTCAAACGTTCGCGCATCTGGTGGAACTTCCGCGAGACCTTTGCGGTCTTTCAGGCGGCATGGGATGTGATGGTGACGAAGCCAATACCGGTGCTCGGCGAGCCGGAACCGATACAGTAAACGGGTAGGGGCGACCCATCCGCATCTTAGGAAACTTTTCGCACTGGGCGACCCTTTTTTGTATGTTCGGGTTTTGGTTAAACCCTGACGGGTCGCCCCTACTTTTTGTAAAGTCAAATGGAGAATCTTATGAATCGTGAAGAAGCCCTTAACCTTGTACGTGAGTTTGTAAAAAGCGAAAGCCTGGTGCGCCACATGCTTTCGGTGGAAGCTGCGATGCGGTTCTATGCTGAAAAATTCGGCGAGGATGTGGAAGCCTGGGGGCTGATCGGTTTGCTGCACGATTTTGATTGGGAGATCCACCCCACCCTCGATGGACATCCGCAAAACGGTGCACCGATCCTGCGCGAGCGTGGAGTGCCCGAAGACATCATCCAGGATATTCTGAGTCATGCCGACCATTTGGGGTTGCCGCGCGACACGATCCGCCGTAAAGCCATCTGCGCCTGCGACGAAGTGACCGGCCTCATCACTGCTGTAGCACTCGTCCGCCCGTCACGTTCTTTGTACGACCTCGAAGCCAGCTCCGTCAAAAAGAAGTGGAAGGATAAGGCCTTCGCCGCCGGGACCAATCGCGAAGAAATGGAACACGCCGCCAAAGATTTCGGCGTAGATGTTTGGGAGCATGTCGGCAATGTGATCCAGGCCATGCGAAGAATCGCCCCTGAACTGGACTTGGTCGGTAATATTCAACAATAATTGCGAGTACACCCCGCTATGGCTGTTTCAGCCACTCTCGCGCTTCATTCACATCTGTAAATACCTGATAGGGCAATCCGCGATTTCGGGATGCGGTCTCGAAGAACTGCATATCTGCATCCAGCTTTGGGTTAGCGGCAGAATATACAAGTGCAACCTTCGAACTGACCCGATTTCGTTTAAGCCGTTCCTCACGCATCTCCCGCGCGCGCTCGAAGATCTGGATCATCGGCAGGTCAAATTCAAGCTCGCGGATGTCCAACAGGACGTTTTGCGCGCCCTTTGCCTCCACAGCCGTCATCAGTTCCCTGATCATGGCATTGTCAGTTGCCGAGCTCCATGCGCCCCCGGCCGTCACTGTTACAACCTTGTTCTCTTCATCGAGTTGAATATCGTAATGCATGAGAGCAATCCTTATTGATGGCCCAGCAGAGACAGCGCTGCCGCCACTGCAGGGTCGGTCTCGAAGACAAATTCATCCCAATCGGCATGAGCTTCGAGGTCCGGGATGATGCCGGTCTGTTCCCAATTATCGTCGGAGAAGATGGGGTCAAAGGTCTCCTGCGCGATCCATAGCTGTGACCCATCATCAAACTCATATCCAAAGAGCAGTTCCACATTTCCAAAACTGGTCTGCCCCACGATCTGCGCCCGGCCTGTATCCCTCAAGACACCGGAGAATATCTCGCCAAAGCTGGCCGTCTCCTCGCTGACCATGATGACGAGCGGCACCTCCTGCGAGTTTTCTATCGGGTCCGCCGAAACTCGGAACGGTCTCGAGTCGGTACGGCTGACAAAATCACCCAGCTTGCCCGAAGCAAAAAAGGACAGGATGGGTTCGACAACACTGCTGCTCCCGCCGCCGTTCAAACGATTATCGAGGATGAGACCGTCCAACGGGCCAAAATTTCTGAGGGCATCGGCGATCTGCCCGGGAATGGTTTGGTCGTAAAAGGTCGGGATGAAGATATACCCGATGCGAGAACCATCCGTGGTCGGGACAAGACGCGCATCGATCTTCATCGAGCTTTGGATCAGCTCCCGCACCAGAATCACCTCCCGCACCTCCCCACCCGGCGAGCGGACAGTCAGCACTTCCGCTGAGCATTCAGGCCCACGCACCAGGAACATCTGGCTTTGGCCATCCGATGAAATGATGGGCACGCCATCCACTTCGAGGATGGTATCGTGCGGCTTCAACCCGCCATATTCCGCGGGCGAATTGGGATAGACCGAGATCACTGCGACTTGATTTTTTTCGATCTGAGGCAGGACATACACTCCAACCCCAACGTAGTTGTTGTTACCGGCCAGATCCGCCTCAGACTGTGCAACCTCAACAGGCGACTCAAAGTAGGAATGTTCATCCCCGAGATCGAACAACATGGATTTGATGGCGATGTAGAAATCCTCAGTCGAAAGGCCCGCCTCCACCTGCGCCCGGTATTGATCCACGATCCCGGGCCAGTCCTTGCCGTTGAAATCCGGGTAGATATACACCTCTTCGACGATCTGAACGACATCATCAAATATCTCAAGTTGAAGATCCTGCTCCACTTCCGGGTTGGCTTGCAGGATGGGAGTAGGCTGCGCCAACGCCGTGGCAGGCGGGATGGTCGCAATCGCATCCGCCGAACAGCTTGCAGGGATATAAGCCGGGACCAACGGCTCAGGGGTGGCCGTCGCTGTTGGAGCAAAGGTGGCCGTTGGCGCTGGCGTGGACGTGGCAGGCGAGACCATGCGGGTGACGAAGTTACAGGCCAGCGTGGATGCAATCAGAAGAATAAAGCCAATTCGTTTTAGGGTCATATTGTTACCTGCAAAGATAGGAATACTATACAACAGAGGAGGTACGATTTCAATTGTAAATGGATAAATAAAAAGCCCCAAGGCATTGAGCGCCTCGGAGCTCTCAAACTTTTATTCTGGCTTCCGAGCATTTAATATCTTTGGTAATCTTTCCAATTGTTCTCTATCCAAAGTGATCAATTCTGTTCCAAACCGTAAAGCAACCGCCGCATAGATGGCATCACTTCCGCGCAAGCGATGTTTTGCAGCGATTTCGCTGGAAAAATCTGCAAGGTCTTCATCCAAGTCAATCAATGTAATTTCAAGGAAATTTTTGAGTTCTCTTTCCAATTCCAAGGCTGCATCCATATCATCCTGTTTGCGAGCAATTGAAGCGGTGACCTCAGGCAGGAATAAAGTCGGCTGCATCAATGGGATCTGTTCTTTGCTCAACCGCGTTAAAAACCCCATGCTTTCATCACTACCCTCCTCCTCCGGACTGAACGCATTAACGAAAACACTGGCATCCACAGTGATAGCATTTTTCATCGGCGCATCTCAGAAAGGATATCAATGGAATTTTTCTTGTTCCGCACATTCTTTCCCAGCTTCTTACGGAGTTCCATCATTTTCTGCAGGGCTTCGCCATTATTTTTCTCAGGCGGGACGGCATCCATCGGAATAATGACCGCCACAGGCACGCCGCGCTGGGTAATCACATAGCGCGCACGCTGTTCTTTGACGGCTCGAACCACATCGGAGGCGCGCGCCTTCAATTCACGGATGCCAATCTCTTCCATTTTCTTTTGCTTTCGTGGCATGTGGTCACCTTTGTGACTACATCTTACCCCCCAGGTAAGATATCGTCAAGATAAAGACCGCGGAGCTCTGTAAGAACTCCGCGGTTCACTTGACTACTTTTTTTTCCCTTTTACAGATTTTTTCTTCACTTGCTTCGATCCCTTCCCTTTTGAAGACAATGCTTTCACCGGTTTTGCCTTCGCAGCTGGCTTTGCCTTCTTTCCACTTTCCACTTTCTTCCCCTTCGCAGCAGCCTTCTTCACCGGCTTCTCCTCAGCCACCTTCCCCTTCGAGGACAATGTCACGAACCGCTCCACCGTCCAGCCCACATTGACGGAGGTTACGCTTTCGCCGGGTTTCACTTCGGCCACCAGGTCACCTTTGGAGGAAGCGCGTTTTCTCACAGCCACCGCATCCAGCCGCGTGGACTTCGGTGCGCCCTTGGTCATGTGGATGGTCGCCATGTAATTCGGTTTTCCGCTGGCGATGGCGGCGAGGGTGGTTTTACCTGGTAAATCCCACGCAACCACGCCCTTGCCGTAACGTCCCTGCACAGGGAAATCTTTCTGGTCGACTCGTTTGGCTTTGCCGTCATTGGTCAGGATGAAGATTTCAC
>JAEURI010000204.1 GCA_016789225.1 Anaerolineales bacterium | reverse complement strand
CTGATTAAGAAAGGGACATAAAACCAGGGCAGGTCGGTGGGCGCGATGTTATCTCCCATAAAACGTACTTCGCCGGTGAATGGGAAGTCTCGCATCACCTGAAACGCTTCGAGGAAGTGAAAGGTTGGGGAATCCCAGAGAAAGGGCCAGGTCAGGTAGGAGGCGAGGGCGGCAAGCGCAAAGTACACGATCAGGGCTGGCAAGGCCTTCCGCCCGCCTGTCCATATCGCATATCCTGCGATCAAAACGCCTGCCATGGGTGCCAGCAAACGGATGGAGGTGCTCAGCCCAAGCAACATGCCTGCAACAAACACAAGGCTGTAAATCTTCAGGGCCAGGGTTGAGAAAATTTTCATTCTTCCAGTTTGCTTGAAATCTGCATAGGCTTTTTGGGCGGCTACTGGAATGAATACTAGGATGAGTGCTGCACGTTCTAGGTGGGCTGCAACTGCCTTGTGAATGTAATTTTCCACGGGCAGGCGATTTGTATTGTCGACTAATAGGGCAAAAAGCCTGCCGCCAAATGTACTCGGAGCCGCGTTGTAGAAATAGGTCACCGCCGAACCGATAAGAGACTCGAATACGTCTTTGCCGATGAATGTGAAGATGAAAAGTCCGAACAGAATTGCCACGAAGAATGCATAGTTCGGGTTTGATTTATCAACCTCTCGTTTGGCGAGCGCATCGGCCATGGTCAACCCAAGCACTATGCTGACCAGAAAAAAGGTCATGAACGGAATATCTTTGGGGTTAATGAAGGCATGGCCAAGGAGCAGGGGTTGGGTGGAAAATAACAAAACGATCCCAAACGCTGTCCATTCGTTTAAGAATCGTTTTGCGAGACTATAGAGCGCGATCAATGAAATTTGGAAGAGACCAAAATTCACCAGATGCCAGATATCTGGGTAAGACCAGTTTGAAAGAACGGATGTGAGGGTGTTTGCGAACTTCCAGCCCATTGCTGTGTAAACAGGGCCGTAATAACGCAGGTCGATGAAGTAAATATGTTTTTCCGGAATGAGCGGCTGGCCGGAGAGTCCGCGCATGTAGGCATCGAAGGAACGTTCCCCGTAGAGATAGTAGGAGGGTTCATCCCATGCCTGGCCGAATTGATCCCCGATGAAAAGAGCGAATATCAAATTGACCAGAATTAATGCAAGCAGGGCCTGCCATGGTTTTATAACGAAAGATGATTTTTGCATATTCGGGATGGATTATAAACCCCGCAGCGGGACGTTGAAAGCTGGCCCATAGCATATCTTATTTCTTGGAAGAGGGATCGTTCTTTCCCTTTCCTCTGGCTTTTTTGGCTTTCTGTTGAAGTTCCTTGAAATAGTCTGAATCTGTGATCTCAGCCACCTGTTTTTCGCGTTTGACCTGGTCGATCTCGATGCGCAGTTCCTGGATCTCCCTGCGAAGTTTTTGTTCCTGGTTATATTTTTCCAGCGCGGCACTGGCAAGGGAGGAAAAAGATTCCATGAGTTGTTGGATGTTGTTGTCGAATGGGATGATTTCTTTTTTTTCGGTATTCAATGCATTAAGAAGTTGCAAAACACCCTGCACTTCGCCTTTGCTGTCTTTAAGCGGAATGCTCAAAATGGATTTTGTGGTGTAACCTGTTTGTTTATCGAATTCCATAGTGCCGGAAAAATCGAACTCATTGTCCTGGTATATGTCCTCAATGTTGATGGATTTTCCCGTCCACATGACGCGGGCCGCGACGTGTTTATGGTTTTGCCCGCCGGATTCGTTAAGCAAAGGAATGGGCGGCAGGCTAATGTTTTGCCCACTGGCGCCGCCCATGTTGATCTTTTGTGTATCATTCTGTACCACAGAGAATTCGAGTTTATTATCTTTTTTTAGATATAGGGTTCCACCATCTGCATTGCAGAAGGTTTTGGCTTCCACGAGCATGGTGTCGAGAAGTTTTTGGAAATCCTTCTCGGAGGACAATCTCACCCCGATGGGGATGACGATATCCAGCAGATCATCTGCGCGTTTCTTTTGCACGCCGATCTCACTTAATAACTTTCGCAATTGTCCACTGATGAACAGGGTTAGAGCCATCAAGCCGCTTACGCCAAAGATCAAAATAATCGTGTTTCCAAAAACCCAATATGTGTATATATATAAGACGGCATATAGTCCATAATATCCAGTGACAATAATTAACCCGCCGACCAGAATGAGAAAACGTCTGCCTTTGTTCCGGAAGTAGAGCAGGGCGATCCACAAGCCGACAAATGCAGAAACGGCTGAATAAAAAGGGCCTTGAAGAAATAATTGTTCAACCAGGCTGGCAGGGGTTACAGCGCCCAACCCAATAATTACGCTGACAGCATAGGCTGCAAAGCCCAACCCTGTGGACCACCCGTAAATGGATAGGTCGAATAAATCATCATATTTCTTGAAAGAATGGGCAAAAAGGATGGCAAGTAATATGAAGAGTGTCAGGAATATTGGAGCAAAGATGTAGTAGTAAATGGCTATATTCCAGCCTGCAAGACCAAGTGCGTAAATGAAATTGGCGCTGGCGTAATTTCCCAGCGCGCCCCAGGCGAAGCACAAAAAGACCCATACTATATATTTGCGCTGATACAATCCGAACAGGAACATCGTCAACAAAAGGGCCAATGAGAATCCCAGGTTAATAAGGTGAGCAGTCGTTGCCTGAATTTCCATATAAATCTCCTGTTGGGTTATGCTTTTCCTACCGGTAAAATATCTTTTCAGATTATCACATTTTTCCTTTTATCGGCAAGATTTTCCGCTTTTCTCTGGTACAATACAGCCCGCGATTTCAGCCCGCCACTCCTTTCTGGCCTGTCTGGAACGTAATCAACTTCAAGGAGAAACAAGTAAGATGGTAAGAATTCGTTTACGTCGTATTGGCCTCAAAGGCCAACCCACGTACCGCATCATTGCGGCGGACAAGGAATCCCCCCGCGATGGTCGCTTTTTGGAGATCTTGGGCGTGTACAACCCGCGCACCAATCCTGCCACGATCAAATTAAATGAGGACCGCATTTACCAATGGATGAAGAACGGCGCCCAGCCGACCGAATCCGTGGCGCAGATCTTCAAGACCGCCGGAACCCTCGAACGCTTCGAACGTTTCAAGAAGGGCGAAGCTGTGGAAAACCTTGTCCAGGAAGCTGCCGCAGCAGAAGCAAAGCGTGCTGCACCGGTCAAGACCCGCAAAGACTAAACATGATTAGACCCTAACGGTCTCGAAGACCGTTGGGGTCTTTTAATAAGGTAACGTATGAAAGACCTTATCGAATACATTGCAAAGTCCCTCGTAGATCATCCCGAGCAGGTAGCCGTCGAACAAAGCGGCGGAAACCGCACCCGCATCGAACTGAGCGTGGCCAAGGACGATATGGGCCGCGTTATTGGCAAGGGCGGCAAGGTGGCCAATGCCATCCGCACCCTGCTTCGTGTGGCAGCCGAACGCGAAGGCAAACAAGCCACTCTGGACGTAACGGAACCGGAATAACGAATGACAGAAACAAGCTCAGGCTCGCCCACAGGCGAGTCTATTTATTTGGCGATCGGGTTTCTCCGCCGCCCACATGGCGTGCAGGGTGAAGTTATTATGGACCTGCACACGGATTTCCCCGAACGGATCAAACCCGGCCGGAAGGTTTACATCGGTGAAAAACATGAGGCCGCTACATTAGGAAGTGTTCGTTCTCACGCTGATGGAGTGTTGGTAAAGATCCGTGGATATGAAAATCCCGAAGCTGTTGGTCGTTTTCGTAATCAGTGGGTGTATGTGAAGTCGGCTGAAGTCCCTCCACTGCCGGATGGGCAATATTACAAATATGAACTTGTCGGTCTCAGTGTTCTCGATGACAGTGGAAACACACTAGGCGTCATTACCGAAATCATCGAAACAGGGGCGAACGATGTTTACGTGGTAAAGAATGATTCAGGCCGTGAAGTACTTTTGCCAGGCATCTCTGAAGTTGTGCTTGAGATCGACATGAAAGATCGGACGATGAAGGTTCACCTGCTCGATGGTTTGATCGCCGACGAGAAACCCTGATAAATTCTTATGGCGGGGAATGATACAATTTTAGTCAACGTATGGACGAAAAGAAATACTGGATCGGTTTTAATCTTATCAAGGGTATAGGCGCAGTCCGCATGCAGGGACTGGTCGCCTATTTCGGCGATCTTGAGTCGGCCTGGAAGGCTGACCCTGCTGAGTTAACCCAGGCAGGTCTGGGGGTAAAGTTGGTTGAGAAAGTGATCGGGGCGAGAAAGCAGGTAGACCTGAATCAGGTCTGGGCGAAGATCGAAGCGCAAGGTATCAAAATCCTCACCTGGATGGATGAAGAGTATCCATCCCGTTTGCGCGAGATCGATCAGCCTCCCCCCGTGCTTTACATTCGCGGCGAATATTTGCAGGATGACCTGTTTGCGGTTGCCATTGTAGGAACGCGAAAGGTCACGCCATACGGCCGGCAATTGACGGAAGAGATCGCTTCCTTCCTCGCCGCAAATGGGATCAGCGTCATCAGCGGCCTCGCCCGTGGAGTGGATGCCATTGCACATCAGACCGCGCTCAAGGCGGGGGGCCGTTCGATAGCGGTTCTTGGCTCAGGCGTGGATAAGATCTATCCGCCTGAACATCGCGGCCTTGCCGAACAAATGATGGAACGCGGCGCGATCATCAGTGACTATGCCGTTGGCACGCCGCCGGATGCATCGAACTTTCCGCCGCGTAATCGGATCATCTCTGGTTTATCACTGGCGGTTGTGGTTATTGAGGCGGCTGAAACAAGCGGGGCGCTCATCACAGCAGAATTTGCAGCCGAGCAAGGGCGCGAGGTTTTTGCTGTGCCAGGCAGCATTTACGCCCCACAAAGCAAGGGCACGAATCGATTGATCCAAAAAGGCGCCCAGCCATTATTAACCCCTGCAGACTTGATGCAGGCTCTTGACCTGACACGAATGGACTCTCAGAAGACCGCTCGAAGAATCCTGCCCTCCGATGAGACCGAAGCACGTCTCTTGGGCGTTCTAAGCAGTGAGCCGCTGCATGTGGATGATATTCGAAACCGGGCGGAATTGCCCATTGAAAAAGTATCTGCCGCACTTGTTCTGATGGAATTGAAGGGCATGGTAAAACAAGTAGGCGGCATGAATTATGTATCTGTGCGCGAAGAAAGATCTGATTACACCATTTAGGAGAAATATAACTATGGACTTTTTGCATACATATGCAGTCATTATGGCGGGTGGCGGCGGAACGCGTTTGTGGCCTGTTTCTCGGAAGGAAAGCCCAAAACAATTGCTGCCCCTGCTCGGCCAGGAAACGCTTTTTCAAAGCACGGTCAACCGTCTAAAGAATTTATTCCCGCCCGAGCGAATTCTGGTAGTCACTGTGGAGGAACAGGCGCGGGAAATGAAAAATCAGGCGCCGGATATCCCTGAAGAAAATTATCTGATCGAGCCCGCGCCGCGCGGCACGGCTTCAGTGGTTGGGCTGGCGGCGATGGTGGTACAGAAACGTGACCCGAAAGCTTCAATGGCGATCCTGCCTTCAGATCATTTCATCCGCAATGTGGATTTATTTCATTATCTGCTGAAGGCTGCATTTGAAGTTGCCGAGGATCAATACCTTGTGACCTTGGGAATTACGCCCACCATGCCCTCGACAGCGTACGGCTACATTCAACAGGGAATGCCGGTGGATGGTGATTACAAGTATCCGGTTTATACGGTTAAGAGTTTCAAGGAAAAACCAAACGAGGAGACCGCGCAACAGTTGTTACGCAAGGGCGACCATTCCTGGAACAGTGGTATGTTCATCTGGCGCACAGATGTCATTATGAATGAGATCCATAAGCAGATGCCCGGGCTTGGGAGTGCTCTGGATGAGATCAGGGCTGTATGGGGTACAGACAGGCAGGCAGAGGTATTGAACACCGTTTGGCCAAACTTGAAGAACGAGACCGTGGATTATGGCATCATGGAAAAAGCAGAACGGGTCGCAGTGCTGCCCGCGGGCGGGCTGGGTTGGAGCGATGTCGGCTCATGGTCATCTTTATTCGAGGTGCTGCTACCTGATATGAATGGAAATATTGCTACCAATGCCGCTCTGCATTTGGCGCACGACACACACAACACCCTGATCTACGGCGGAGGTGAGAGATTGATCGTCACGATTGGCGTAGATGACATGGTGATTGTGGATTCCGGCGATGCCCTGTTGATCTGCAAGACCGATCAGTCCCAGCGCGTAAAGGAAGTGGTGGAACATTTGAAGAAACATCGGCAGGTAACTTTTCTTTAGGATCAGGCAGGACATCGACAATAATGAGAAGAATATTATTGTCGATGTCTCATATATTTGC
>JAEURI010000125.1 GCA_016789225.1 Anaerolineales bacterium | reverse complement strand
GCGGACGGAAGAATTCAAAATCCAATCTCAAATGCTTTGGCAGGAAATGGAACGGTGATCGAATGAACGCACAGCAAATAATCGATACGGAAAACAAACATACCTCTGGCGTGTACGCCAAGCAGACATTGACTATTGTGCGTGGACAAGGCGCTTCGTTGTTCGATGTGAACGGCGTGGAATATTTGGATTGCTCGTCGGGACATGGCGTTGCGAACCTCGGTCATGCGCACCCGAAAATTGCGGAGGCGCTCTACAAACAGGCGAACACGCTGATAACGCTTTTTGAGTCTTTCCCGAATGACCAGCGCGCGCAGTTGATGGAAAAGATCACGGCATTGGTTCCTGGGTTGGACAGGGTCTTCTTCTGCAACTCGGGTACGGAGGCTGTGGAGGCGGCGTTCAAGTTTGCTCGCATATCCACGGGACGCAAGAATTTTATTGCTGCAATGCGCGCGTTTCATGGACGGACATATGGCTCGCTTTCAGCGACATTCAATAAAAAATATCGTGAGGGATTTGAACCGCTTCTGCCCGGCGTTTCGCATGTTTCATACAACAATATTGAGGCCTTGGATAAAGCTGTGAACGAAGAAACCGCTGCGGTGATCTTGGAAGTGGTGCAAGGCGAAGGCGGTGTGTACCCTGCGAGTGCAGAATATATTCAGGCTGCGCGGCGGATCTGTGATGAACGCGGCGCGTTGTTGATCGTGGATGAAATTCAAACGGGATTTGGGCGGACAGGCAAGATGTTTGCAGTTCAACATTATGGCGTGACTCCTGATTTGCTGACCTGCGCAAAGTCATTGGCGGGTGGCGTGCCGATGGGTGCGGTGTTGATCGGTCATAACATCAACAACCTTGTGCCTGGTGTGCATGGCTCGACCTTTGGCGGGAATCCGCTTTCGTGCGCGGCGGCGAATGCGGCGCTGGATGTCATCCTCGGCGAAGATTTGCCCGGGCAGGCGGCGGCGAAGGGGGCGTATTTGATGGAGAAGTTGAAGAAGCTCGAATCACCCAACATCCGTGAGGTGCGCGGAATTGGTTTGATGGTCGGTATTGAGATGAAGCAGAAGGTTGCGCCGTACATCAAGATTTTGCAAGAAAAGAGAATTATTGCTTTGAATGCGGGGATGACTGTGATTCGTTTATTGCCTCCATTGGTGATCACTTACGAGCAGATCGACCATCTGGTGGATGTGTTGAGGGAAGTGCTAACTCAGACGGTGGACGATGGACAATAGACAGCAGACGATTGACCATCGTCTGTGGTCTATCGTCGAGGATTTGTAATGAGTGATACTTTAATCGGACTTGTTTCGCAATATAGCCCATCGGGACGGGAACGTGGCGCAGTGGAATGGCTTGTGGCGTGGATGAAGTCACTGGGCTATGACGATGTTTTCGTTGATGAGGCTGGCAATGCTGTTGGTGTGATGGGGATGGGGGCGAAGCAGGTCGTGCTGCTTGGCCACATTGATACGGTGCCGGGGGAAATCAAGGTTGAGCAAGTTGGAAACTTGCTGTACGGCCGCGGCTCGGTGGATGCGAAAGGCCCGTTGGCGAGTTTTGTGGATGCGGTGGCAAAAGTCAGGGCGAAGGATGGCTGGCAGTTTGTTGTGATTGGCGCAGTGGAAGAGGAGCGTAATTCGGAAGGTGCAAGATTTGTGGCAACTCAATACAAGCCTGATTTTGCAATCATCGGTGAGCCCAATCAATGGGACAGAATGGCACTCGGATACAAGGGCAGCGCGTGGGCGAATGTGACGGTCAAACGTGGGCAGGCTCACACGGCGAGCGGCCAAGAGACAGCAGCAGAGGCGGCTGTAGAAGTTTGGTTGAAGATCAAAGCGTATGTTGATTCGTTCAATGCGGATAAGCCAAAGGTGTTCGATAAATTATTGCTTACCTTGCGCGGCATGGATTCGGACTCAAATGATTTTGAGCAATGGGCGCGGCTGAAGGTTGGCGTCCGTTTGCCTGTGGAAGTTTCACCGGAAGATTGGTACGAAAAACTAAATGAAGTTGCTGTGGGCGCAGTTGTTGAGCCAACAGGATTCGCCATCCCTGCGTGGGGGTGTGAGAAAAACACTCAGCTGGTGCGCAGCTTCTTAAGCGGAATCAGGTCACAGGGCGGGGAGCCGCGTTTCGTCTACAAAACGGGAACGGCTGACTTGAACATCGTCGCGCCTGTGTGGAAATGTCCCACTGTGGTGTACGGCCCCGGTGATTCAGCGTTGGATCATACGCCGAATGAACATATCAATTTGAATGATTATCAAAAGGCTGTGAACGTATTGAGCGCCGCATTGGAAAAACTGACGGCGGCGTCAAGCTAGTCTCCACACCGAAATTTTTGCGCCTTCATCGAGCAGGGAAAACCCATTCTTCCCCAACACCCGCTGGGAGGCGGCATTGTGATTGGCCACATGTGCATACAGCGGGCGGATTTTCACCTGGCTCATTAATTCCGCCACAGCTGCGCTGGCGATTCCCCTTCTCCAAAATTCCTTCCCGACCCAATAGCCGATGCGTTGTTCATATTTTTCCTTCCAACAAAGGATATGGCCTGCAAGTTTACCTTTATATATGATCGCACGGGCGGTTATGTTGGGGTCTTTCATAATACCCTCCCAATGCCGCATAAAATCCCCGCGGTCCTTCGATGGGTAGGCAGACATCGCAACGGCTTCGGGCTCGAGCTGTTGCTCGAATAAAACCGGCAGGTCACTTTCAACGACAGGGCGCAAAAGAATCTTGGTCAAGTTCGTTTCCTGAGTACATGATATGATTCGACCGATTTGAGTATAGCATCGTAATCGATTCACTTTCAAGCTTTGAATTAAAAACCATGAGACGACACCACTACCTTCCTCTTTTGCTCCTGACGTTTTTCGCCTCCTGTGCGCCCCGGAACCTGACTGCTGTTTCTGAAAGTTCCCTTACTCTGGAAGATTGTGTGCTAACTTCTTCCTCCGGCAACCAGGTGGATGCCCACTGCGGCACGTTGACCGTCCCCGAAGACCGGGCAAACCCTGATGTACGGCAGATCGAGTTGAATATTGCCGTCATCCCTGCCATCAAACGTAATCCCCAACCGGATGCGCTCTTTCTGCTGGCAGGCGGCCCGGGACAGTCAGCGATCGAAACCTTTCCCAGTATGATCTCCCTGTTGAATCAAATTCATGAGGACCGCGACATTGTGCTTGTAGACCAGCGTGGAACGGGCAAGTCCAATCCACTACGCTGCCTTGACGCTGAAGATGAGTCGTTGAACGATGAACAGGTAATGGCAAAAATCAAGGCCTGCCCTGAAACGCTTGACGCGGATGTGCGCTTCTATACCACCGAGATCGCCATGACCGATCTGGATGAAGTCCGTGCGGCATTGGGGTATGAAACCATCAATCTTTATGGCGCATCCTATGGAACCCGTGCCGCATTGACTTATCTGCGCATGTTCCCTGGGCGTGTCCGCACGGTGACGCTCGATGCCGTGGTGGACCCCGGCTTTCTCATGTTCATGGATGCAGCGGCGGATGGGCAGGCAGCGCTGGAGCAGTTCCTCGCGCGGTGTGAGGCGGACGAGGCATGCAGTGCTGAGTTTCCTCAACTGCGATCCGAGTTTGAAAATCTGCTTGCCCGTTTGGATGAGTCTCCCGTCGAGATCACCATTCCGAATCCTCTAACGAACAAACCGCTCGATGTAACTGTGAGCCGTAAATTGGTCACCAGCATGGTTTTCAACACGCTTTATGTGCCCGATCTTGTCGCGACATTGCCGTTATCCATTCATCAGGCATATGCAGAAGAAAATTATGTGCCGCTCATCTCGCAGGCATTTCTTGTAAATGCGGGCATCTATGATGGCATGTTCTACGCCGTCGCCTGCACCGAAGATGCGCCGTTCATCTCCGCAGATGAGGCCGCCAGACGAAGTGAAGGAAGTGTCTTCGGCGACCGCACTGTGGATTTTGCGGCGGTCTGTAGCGAGTGGCAAAAAGGCGAGGTCTCGTCTGAGTTTCGTGCACCTGTTGTATCGGACGTCCCTGTTCTGATTCTCTCCGGTGAGGCAGATCCCATCACGCCGCCGCGCCATGCGGATGTAGTTGCCGAGAGTCTCACGAACGAAATTCATCTGGTCTTTTCGGATATGGGGCATGGCAATCTATTCAGCCGATGCAGTACCAACCTGTTAAAAGAATTTATCGAAAGCGCCTCCATTGACGGCTTGGATACTGCCTGTGTGGAAGCCATTCAGCCGCCTCCGTTCTTTGTCGATTTCAGCGGACCGCGCCCGTAATAAACAAGGTCAAAGTCATGATACAAGTACATGGTCTTTCAAAATCATTTGGAAAAGTAAAAGCTGTTCAGAATATTTCCTTTTCTGCATCGGACGGTCAGATCACGGGTCTTTTGGGGCCGAATGGGGCAGGCAAAAGCACAACGCTGCGAATGCTCTACACCCTGCTCAAGCCTGAAAGCGGAACTGCGCAGATCGATGGGTTCGATGTGTGTCAATCTCCAATTGAGGTTCAGCGGCGGATTGGTGTGCTTGCAGATGCGCGTGGGTTGTATCCGCGCCTCACGAGCCGGGAGAATATCCGCTACTATGGGCGGTTGCATGGGTTGGCAGGGGAGGTGCTCGAAACGCAAATCGACTCGCTGATGACCTTGCTTGATATGCAATCGATTGCCGATCGCAAAACAGAAGGCTTTTCCACAGGTGAAAAGCTGAAGGTGGCCATAGCCCGTACACTGGTTCATGACCCGCAAAATGTTTTGCTTGATGAACCTACGAATGGATTGGATGTGATGAGTACACGTGCGATGCGCCAATTCATTTTGCGATTGCGTGATGAGGGCAAATGTGTGTTGTTCACCAGTCACATCATGCAGGAGGTTGCAGCTTTATGTGACCAGATCGTCATCATTTCGCATGGCTCGGTCTCTGCCAATGGCAGCCCCGATGACCTGCGCAAACAGACCGGAAAAGAAAATCTTGAAGATGCCTTCGTTGCCGCCATCGGCTCGGAAGAGGGATTGATGCGATGAAAAAGATACTCGTCATTTTTCAGAAGGAAATGTTGGACAATCTGCGCGATACCCGCAGTTGGATGACGGGCTTGTTTTGGGCGCTCTTTGGCCCGCTGATCCTGGGCGGGATGATCATGCTGCTTGGAAATACTATCCGCGAAAATGTGGAGGAGGCATTGGTGCTGCCGGTTGCTGGTGCAGAGAATGCCCCCAACCTGATCGCCTTCCTTGAACAGCAGGATGTCATCATCGAACCCGCGCCCGCGGACCCGGAAGCGGCGGTCATTGCCGGTGATATCAATGTGGCGTTGATGATCCCGCCGGAATATGGCGAGGATTTTTCTGCTGGGGAAACCGCCAAAGTGCAACTGGTCTTCGACAGCACAAGACAATCTGCAATGCCGGATATCAACCGCGCAGAGAACCTCCTCGAAAATTATGGCAATTACATCGGTGTCTTGCGTTTGACTCTGCGCGGCGTCAGCCCGGAGGTGATGCGTGTGATCCAGGTGGAGGAAGTGGATACGGCCACACCGCAGAGCCAGGCTTTGATCTTCATTTCGATGTTGCCATACTTCATTATCTTCGCCATCTTCAACGGCGCGTCACCGGTCATCACGGATGCGACGGCTGGGGAGCGGGAGCGCGGTTCGCTCGAACCATTGTTGATCAATCCGCTTCCGCGCGGCTGGGTGGCGGTTGGCAAGATGCTTTCTGCCATGCCGTTCGCCATCTTTAACCTGGTCATCACCCTGGTCGGGTTTGCGGCGATCTTTCGCATCCTTCCGGTGGAGGAATTATTGGGTGTACAGCTTGGCTTGGATATCGGCGCTTTGATCGCGATCTTATTCATCTGCCTGCCGATCGTCATCCTGGCATGTGCCATTCAGACATTGATCGCCTCCTACGCTAAAACGACAAAGGAAGCCGGGACCTATCTGCCCTTTATTGGATTGATCCCCTCTCTGCCCGGGATCGCTCTGGCATTTTTACCGGTTAAACCGGACCTGTGGACGATGCTCATCCCAACCTTTGGTCAGCAGATTTTGATCAATCAATTCCTGCGTGCCGAGCCGATCCTGGGATCGAATATCCTCATCTCAGCGGCGGTGACGATTCTACTTTCGGTGGTAATCACTTATGTGGCCATCAAGCTATATGAAGGCGAGCGAATTATTAAAGGATAGCCCAAAGGTTTTTTATGATCGAGAAATTATCGGCTCGATTTTATGGCAGGGTGGGGCTGTTGTTGCTGTTGGTTGTCGTCCTGAACTTTGGGTATCCGCTGACGTTGTACATGGGCGGACTGGGGAATATCATCTTTTTGCTGGCGTACGCGTTGATGTTCGTCATTGGCGTGCTGGTGACCAGCGAAGATACCAAGCATTTCATTCAAACCAGTATCGCGGCTGTGATCTGGATGATCTGCGCGGTGATTTCATTTTTTGCCCCATCTTCCGGTTTTGTAACGATTCTTTCACAGTTGGCGATCATCCCTGTCCAGTTGTTGATGACTATTGCTCTGGTGCGTTACATCTACACATCCAAAGTGGTGAACTTGAATGTGATGATGACCGCCATCACGGTGTATATTTTCATCGCCGCCATGTTTACACCGTTGTACGTCATCATCAGCAGGTTGGATGTGAATGCGTTCGTGGATAACGGGCTGGGAGTCGCGCCGCAGTGGCAGCAGCTGGTGTATTTTAGTTTTGTCACGCTTGCCACGCTGGGCTATGGCGATGTGCTTCCGCTCAACCCGTGGGCACGGTCACTGGCGACGGTGGAGGGAATGGTGGGGGTGTTGTACGTCGCGCTCATTATGGGAAGACTGATCGGGGTGTATTCTCAGGAAAGAGATTAAGAGCGAAGCGCCTGATCCAAGTCCCAGAGAATATCTTCGATATCTTCCAAACCGATCGATAAACGGATGAAGTCTGGGCTGACGCCTGCGGCGGTCTGTTCTTCATCGGAGAGTTGGCTGTGGGTGGTGCTGGCGGGGTGAATCGCCAGGGAACGTGTGTCGCCGATGTTGGCAACGTGGCTGAAGAGTTTCAGATTGTCGATGAATTTTGCACCCGCTTCCCTGCCGCCTTTGACGCCGAAGCCCAAGACCGCACCTGTGCCTTTTGGTAAATATTTTTTCGCACATTCATGGTCGGGGTGACTGGCGAGACCTGCATACGAAACCCATTTGACGTTCGCGTGATTTTCCAAAAACTCTGCCGCGCGCTGTGTGTTTTGTACATGACGTTCCATGCGCAGGGATAAGGTATCAAGTCCTTGAAGCAGGAACCAGGATGCAATGGGTTGTTGGGTGGTGCCGAGATCACGCAGGATTCCTGCACGTGCCTTGGAGATAAATGCCAGCGGCCCAAAATCGTCAGCGTAGATAACATGATGGTAGGCAGGATCAGGCTCGGTGAAGTTTTTGAAGCGTCTGCTTTTCGCCCAGTTGAATTTGCCGCTGTCTACAATGATCCCGCCTAGGGTGGTGCCGTGTCCCCCGATGAATTTGGTGGTGGAGTGGGTAACAATATCCGCGCCCCATTCGAAGGGACGACAGAGGTATGGCGTGGCAAAGGTGTTATCGATCATCAGTGGGATGCCGTGTTCTTGCGCGATCTTCGAGACTTCGTCAAATGGGAAAATGTTGCCGAGCGGGTTGCTGATGGTTTCACCGTAGATGATCTTGGTGTTCGGTTGAATGGCGCGGCGGAAGTTTTCCGGGTCAGTGGGGTCAACAAGTGTGACGTGAATGCCGAGCTTGGGAAATGTGTATTTGAATTGCGTGACTGTGCCGCCATAAAGCGTGGACGTGGAAACGATATGGTCGCCTGCTTCGCAAATGGTAAGGATGGCTGTTGCCTGCGCGGCGTGACCGGAGCCGACTTCTAATGCACCGATGCCGCCTTCGAGGCTGGCAACTCGTTTTTCAAAAACATTGCTTGTCGGGTTGGAGATGCGCGTGTAGATGTTTCCGCTTTCTTGCAGGGCGAAGAGGCGCGCGGCTCTATCTGTGCTTTGCAGGTCGTAGGCCGTGGTTTGATAGATGGGGACGGCGCGGCTGCCTGTGGCGGGGTCGGGGGGGTAGCCTTCGTGCAGTTGACGTGTGTTGAAACCGAACTTACGTTTTGAGGTCATTTATTTCTCTTTGGAATTTCATTCGGGTCGAAGGGCGTGGCTTGATAAACGTAATAGTTCAACCAGTTGGCATACAACAAATTGGCATGCCCGCGCCAGCGGACGTTGGGTATCTGGCTGGGGTCATCATTGGGATAATAATTTTTGGGGACGTGAATGGGTAACCCCTTGTTCACATCACGATCATATTCACCTTTGAGCGTAAGCGGGTCATATTCAGAATGACCGGTGATGAAGAGTTCGCGTCCATCTTTCGAGCCGACGATGTATACGCCAGCTTCGTCGGACTCGGCAAGGATTTGTAATTCGGGAACCTTCTCGATATCTTCGCGGCGGATCTCGGTGTGGCGGGAGTGCGGGGCGAGGAAAATGTCATCGAATCCGCGCATCAGGCTCTCGGTCCGGTTTAGGAGGCGGTGTTCGAAAACCCCGAACATCTTGTGAGGCAGGTCATATTTCGGGACTCCGTAGTAGTGATACAGTCCCGCCTGCGCGCCCCAGCAAATGTAAAACGTGGACTCGGTGTTGGTCTTTGCCCAGTCCATGATCTGAGTCAGTTCGTTCCAGTAATCCACTTCTTCAAAGGGCATCTGTTCGACAGGCGCGCCGGTGATGATGAGGCCGTCGAATTTTTCGTTTTTGATCTCGTTAAAGGTGATGTAGTGATTGAACAGATGCTCGGCATCCGTGTTCTTGGATTCGTGAGTGGCGGTGTGTAACAGCGTGATCTCAACTTGTAATGGCGAATTGGAAAGCAATCGCAGGATCTGGGTTTCGGTTGCGATCTTGGTCGGCATGAGGTTCAGGATGGCAACTCGCAAGGCACGGATGTCTTGATGCAATGCGCGTTCTTCGTCGATGACGAAGATGTTCTCGTATTCGAGAATTTCACGGGCAGGAAGGGTGGAAGGTATTTTTACGGGCATGATTTTCCAATAGTGAATGTTGAATGCAGAATGATGAATTCTTATTCATCATTCTGCATTCTGACTTTCGCATTTACGCTTTCAGCGCTTGATCCAGATCCCACTTGATGTCTTCGAAGTCTTCGAGACCAACGCTCAAGCGGACAAAATCAGGGCTGACGCCAGCGGTGACCTGCTGTTCTTCAGTCAACTGGCTGTGAGTAGTGGTGGCAGGGTGAATGGCGAGAGAGCGCGCATCACCCACATTTGCAAGGTGACTGAACAGTTGCAGGCTTTCGATGAACTTCTTGCCTGCCGCTGCGCCGCCCTTGATGCCGAAACCGAGGATCGCGCCAGCGCCCTTGGGCAGATACTTCTTGGCACGCTCGTGGTCAGGGTGGCTCTTGAGTCCAGGATACTTGACCCAGCTGACTTTGGGATGCTTCTCAAGGAACTCGGCAACAGCTTGCGCGTTCTGCACGTGACGGTCAATGCGCAGGTTGAGGGTTTCAAGCCCGAGCAAGGTTTGCCAGGAGTTGAACGGCGATTGGCATGCGCCAATGTCGCGCAACACATGCACACGCGCCTTGATCGCGAATGGGGGAAGTCCTGCCGCGGCGATGGAGGA
>JAEURI010000149.1 GCA_016789225.1 Anaerolineales bacterium | reverse complement strand
AGAGGGCGAAGTTGGCGGCTTGCCAGCCGAAGAATTTACCGACCCATGCCGACGGCAGCCAATAGCCGACGTAGTAGACGAGCATCTTGATCGGTCCGCTTTCGGGGTGTGCATAGTAAACGGGCCAGTCGAAGTTCATCAAGTCACGCAGGACGACATTACGCCAGTTATGATCCCAGTTTTGGAATGCATAGCCGCCGATGCCGGAGAGGAAGAGCCAGAGGATAGTGAGCAGGAGCCAGTAAACAGTTGATGGTTGGTGGTTGACAGTTGGGGGTAATTGGTGATTGGTAAGTAGTAATTTGTAGAGGGCTAATAGAATAATGATGGCAAGTGGTATGGCAATGGTCAGACGGACCCAGCCGAAGAGGAAGAAAAAGAAAGGGAGGATGAGGTAGAGAATGGAGAGGCGTTTCATGTTTGGCCATAAACGATGGACAATGGACCATGGTCTGTGGTCAATCGTCTATCGTCGTTCATAGATAACGTAATCTTCTTTTTCCATTGTAATGGAATAATGCTCATCCAGAAACGCGCGCAGCTCGGGGAATTCACGGGTGGTATCTTCACCGGTGACCCAGGGTTTGTCGATGGCTGTTACTTCGATGATAAAGCGCGGCCTGGCTTCTTTCAATTGGGTCATGAAGTCTGTGCGCAAGGATTGGATGTATGGGCTTGATACGTGATGATAGAAATAGAAATCAAATACATACGAAGTCGCAATGGGTGCGTGGGTTTCGAGCATGGAAAGAAGTGTGCCGCCGGTCCAGTCAAGTGGCTGGACATAGTCGCCTGGCTCAAGATTTTTTTCCAGGAAGGCCGATATTTGCGCGGCACGGTCGGAGGAGGTGGCGATCTCTTTACCTTCGAATTGGCGGATGACGGTTTGGGAGGGTTTCACGGTGATGAGTATGGTGGCGAGGAGGATGACAGAAGAAAGAGAAAAGAGGAAAGAAGGAGAAGTGGAAAGCCCTAATGGGAGGCTTCGCGCTGGAGAGTGGTAAGTGGTGAGTGATAGTGACGCGACGAGGGTGATGATGTAAATGAACGGGATGTAATGATAAGGAAAGAATTGCCCGGACAAGACGGGATAGACGGCGTAAACCAGGGCAAGACTCGCAAGTAGATATGCCTGACGATTCTTGCGATGCAGATAGATTCCAACGCCTGCGGGGATTAACCAAAGAACGCTTCCACCCAGACGCCAGAACTGATTCAACAAGTAAACCGTTCTCTCCGCTGACGATGTTACTGCCATTTCACCGTTGATCTGGGTGTAGAGCGGCCAGTACTTGAGCGCAATATCAAGGAAGGGAGTCAATGCGCCGGTGAACATCAGCCAAAGTGTGATGAGTGAAACGGGAATCAAAAACCCAATGGCGGCGGGGAGGACGATCTCTCTGGCGAGAGAGCGCAGAGAAAATTCCCGGCGTTGTCTCAGGTTTGCAATGTCAAATAGCAGGAAGGGCAGGAGTCCGAGCGCGGCGTGAGGTTTGAGTGTTGCTGCCAGCCCGTAGAGCAGCCCAAGGATCAGGCGTTTGCGAAAATCCAGAGAGCCGGTCACGCCGATCCAAATCGAAAGGGAAATGAAGATGAGGATGAGGTATTCACGTTGAAGCGAGAGAGCCGGGCCACCTTGAAGATATTTTAACCCGAAGAGGATGAGCGCGGCAAAGGCGCTTGGTTTGCCGAAACGCTGCATGGCGAAGAAGGTGATGATGAGAAGGGCGGCGAGGATGGCAAGGTCGAGGATGCGGATGCGAAGTGCGCCAAAACCGCTAAGGCTGCCGAGCAGGGAATAGGCGATGAAACTGCCGGGCATTTGGAAGTCGAAGAAATCTTTGTAGGGCATGTGCCCGTTTTGCATCAGGAAGGCTTCGTAAAAGAGCGGCGCTTCGTCGTGTGCAATGGGCCATTGAAGCGAGAATGCCGCCTGTGCAATGAGCAGGGCGGCAAGCAGAATGAGTACGAATGTAGCAAGCCTTTGGATGTTATTTGACATCTTCTCCGAGGTCCATTTCGGTGGTGGAGACGAGCTCGCGGGTGGACGGATTTAATTTTGCGATGAAGTTCTTTTCATTGACCCTGTAGATGACGAACAGGGTCGATGGATCTTTATAATATTGCGACAGGATCGAATCTACATTCTCGATCAATTCAGTGTATCCATTGCCACCCACATCGGAGATGCCGACGGTGATCTTGTCCTGGTAGTCCATGAAGCCGTCGTTGTTAAAATCGCCCTTGACCACGCCATACACCCAGAATTCGATGACGGGCGCCGGTTTATCGGGGGCGTTCGGGTCGTACACCTGCTGCGGATACCCTGCGGTCTGATAGATGATGTACTCGTTGTTCGGCAGAAGCCTTTGATATGCCGCCGTTTCCACATTGAAGAAGACATAATTGTAGGTGGCATAGGAGGAATAGCCCGAATAATAACGGCTATTGTTGATCCACTCGAAGGGATTGAAACTGCTGTCACGCGTGACGGCGGCGGGAACAATGCCCGCCATTAGATAATCGGTGCCTTGAATGGGATTGAACGCCGCGAGAGTCTTCTCCACGTACACTGGCGTGGATGCCGTCTCTGCATTGGCTGGGGTCGCTTGCGGGTTCAGATTTCGACTGCATGCGAAGGTGGAAAATGCAAGCACGGCAAGAGAAAAGAAAATAGAAGAGTGTTTCATAGAGTTCTCACTTTATTTGTAAATCACTTTGAAGCGTTCACAAGCCAGCGGCATATCCTCGGAGAATTCCCTGCCGATCGTTGCCAGCGTGCGGGTGAAAAAACGTTTGTGACCTTCACGCCAGCTTTCGAGGGAAAGATCATCTTCGCCTTCGGCACGGGCAAAGTCTGCATCCACTTCGTTGAAGGCGCGGAAGGTCACCTCGACAGTTTCAACAACGCACATCGGTTCATTTCGTCCGTTGAGCACGAGCCAGAGTGTACCCACTTGCGGGAAGGATTCACCTTCGGCTTCGTATTCCCACACGGCGGAGCAGGTGGCGGATTTTCGTCCACTTAAGACTAGGGTGCCGAGTTCATCAGCAAGGGCGGGATTGTCACCGAAGGGTTCGACGATATAGGGTTTGCCGCGATAGGACGGATTTGCGGCCAGGAAATTCTCCCAAAATGTTTCGATCTGTGAAATGGTCACTCGACGAACTCTCCACCGATGATCTCTTTTTCGGTCAGTTGTCTGTCTGAATTGAACTTGAAGTTAACTTCCACGCGCTGGAAGCATTTATTCTCGCCCATTAAAACCTTGCGGGCATAGAAGACGTCGCCGCCTTCTTCGTATTCCACGCTCAGGTCGTTATCGAGATCGATGCGCCCGATGATGTTCTCGCCGCAGCGTTTGCATTTTACGGTGAAGGTGTGGTAACTCTTGGTATAAGGCTGGCGTGGAGCGAACAACTTTTTGAGAAAATCCATGATCATCCTTCCTTTGTTTCGTATCCGTACAACTCTACTTTGAAGGCCGAGAGCGAGCGGTTGATATCGGTGATGAAGACGATGAGTGAGGCGATCAACGAGCCCATGCATGCCACGAAGATAATGCTGAGCAGCCAGGCATCTTCAATGCCGAACAGGGCGGTGATGAACAAAATAATGATGAGCAATGCCGCGCATAAGAGGCTGATGGCAGCAAAGAGAATCGAGAGGCGGATCAACCTTGCCTGACTCCACAAAATATCAATTTGTGCGAGTGTTTTCTGGCGCGGCGGTCCGGCCTGAGTCTCTGAAGTTGCCAGCAGATTACGGGCGCGCTCGATCACGCGCGAGAGGCGGTTGGTCATGCTCAATAACAACAGGCCAACGCCGGAGATCAGGATGACAGGTCCGATGGCGGTTTGCAGGACGGGAATGAGTTCTTTGATGGAGGTCATTCAAACTTCCACTTCTTCAAAACATCCATTGCCTTAAGATGGGTCAAATCCAGCTGCAGCGGTGTGATGGAGACCATGTCTGCGCGCAGCGCGCCAAAGTCGGTGCCGGGTTCATCCACGCCGGTGGGGGATTCACCGCCGATCCAATAATACGGTTTGCCGCGCGGGTCCGAGCGCACATCGAGCGCATCGCGATAGACGCGAAGCCCTTGTCTCGTGACCATGTAGCCTTTGAGTTCGGATTCAGGCAGATAGGGAACATTGACATTCAAGACGACGCCTTCGGGCAGACCATCCTTGATGACCTGTTCGACGACGCGCCTCGCGACCGCGGCGGCAGTTGAGTAGTCGAGTGGGCCTCGGTGCCCCTCGGGCGAATCCAATGAAACGGCTACGCCGCGCACGCCCGCAATGACGGCTTCCATCGCGGCTGTGACCGTGCCGGAGTAAGTCACATCGTGCCCAACATTGGCATTCGGATTGATTCCTGAGACGACGATATCAATCGGGTCTTCAATCAGTCCAAGCAATGGCAAAGCGACGCAATCTGAAGGCGCACCATCCGAGGCAAACGCGGAGGTGCCATCTGCGAGAGTCACTTCTTTGACTCGCAATGGACGTTCCATGGTTTTGACATGTCCCGATGCAGACCAGTTCCTGTCTGGCGCAAAGACTGTCACTTTGCCAAGTTTGCGCATTTCTTGCGCGAGTGCGAGCAGTCCGGGGGCGGTTACGCCGTCGTCGTTGGTGACTAGGATATGCATGATTTGAATTCCGATTTTTGATTAACGATTTTGGATTGACGATTGTGGTTCGTCACTACGATTATACGCCATGCAATAGGTAAACAAAAACGCCCTGCTTTGAAGCAGAGCGTCTTATTTGACTTATGGAATTAGCATGATTAGGACTGTAAGTACC
>JAEURI010000121.1 GCA_016789225.1 Anaerolineales bacterium | reverse complement strand
TCTGGTGTTCGGCGCGAAAGTAGAGAAGGTGTTTACGAAGTATGAAGCTCCCGAAGCCAGTAGCATTCAGTTCAGCGACTTTCGCCTTCATCATCTTTTCCCCGTTCTCACCTTCGTTTTCATCGGCTCGCTGCCCTGGCTGGCAAAAGGCATGGCGGAGCTGCGCTACACATCCACACAGGAGGAATTGCTCGCCCGCCTCGAGTCAAGCGGATTTGACCGAAACGAGATGCAAGCCTTCCTTCAACAACCGGATGCGGTTCTTCTTGAGGGCCGGCTGCTCTACCCGCGCATGTACTGGAAAGGGGAGGGGCTTTCCTCGTCAAATCCCTGGCCTGCTTATGCCGCACGGGATTTTCCACGCATCGGCTTCCTGCTCATCAATGACGCCAACCGCAACTTGATCTTCCGAACCAATGAACTGCCCGACTTCAAACAAGGCGCCGATGCCATCGTCCTTGCCTGTTCAGCGAATGACTTGTTCGAAGCCCACGTGATTATGTTTGAAGATTCTTCTTACCAAAGCGCCCCCCTGATCACTCCCTGCACTGATAACTGATAATTTACAACTGATGAAGAACCGCCTCTCTACTAAACTCCTGGCCTGGTACAAGGCACAAAAGCGGATTCTCCCCTGGCGCGACCACCCCGATCCTTATGCCGTTTGGGTCTCGGAGATCATGCTTCAGCAAACGCGGGTGGATACGGTCATTCCTTATTTCGAAAAATGGATGAAGTTATTTCCCACTGTAAAGGCGTTGGCTTCTGCCAGCGAGCAGGATGTCCTCAACGCATGGGAAGGACTTGGCTATTACAGCCGCGCGCGTAATTTACACAAAGCCGCAAAGATCGTGGCGGAGAAATTCATGGGCGAATTGCCGCGTGATCTGGATGACCTGCGCAGTTTGCCGGGCATTGGCCGCTATACGGTCGGTGCGATCGCTTCGATGGCATTTGGCATGAATGAACCAACCCTCGATGGCAACTTGCGTCGCGTGTTCTCGCGTCTCTTCGATGTAGATGAGTTTGCAGATTCTCCTGCGGGCGAAAAAATCTTATGGGAACTGGCGGCTGGGAATTTGCCTAAAGGACAAGCTGGCGATTACAACCAGGCGCTAATGGATTTGGGCGCGACCATTTGTTTGCCGAAGAATCCACGCTGCTTGCTTTGCCCGTTAATGACTCTTTGTAAGGCTCGTGAAAAAGGTACGCAGGAATTACGTCCGGTCTTGAAACCGAAGAAGGCGGTGCCATCTTACGTGCATGCCGCGGCGGTGATCGTGGAACGCGGGCGCGTATTGCTCAGCCAGCGCCCGGCGGATGGGCTATTGGGGGGGATGTGGGAATTTCCGAATGCGCGCGTGGAAGGCGACCCGGCCAAGGTATTGGTCAAGGCCTTGGATTCAGCGACCAGCATCAAAGTCAAAAGAGGCGAGGCGTTGGGTGTCGTCGAACATGCATATAGTCACTTCCGGGTGACTGTGCATCCTTTTCGATGTGAGAAGGTTTCGATCCCCAAAAAGAAAGACCTCAAGTGGGTAAAACTCAGCGAGTTGGAGGATTACCCAATGGGCAAAGTCGATCGGGAGATTGCTAGAAGATTATAAGGGATGCGGTGTTCCTTTTTTATGGGAGGTCAGCGGCCGGTTCCAGGGTCACAGTGTGATCCGGGGCCGAACCGATAGCAGGCTCGTCCGTTAAGCTTGGGTGAAGGTAGAGTGCGCTGGATAGAACTCTTAGCTCGTCACTAGCAAACGGGAAAAAGACAGTCATGTATAAAATAATGGAATCATCCGCACTTAAGGCGACGGGGTTTGAAAGATTCATCTTGACGCAGGCTTCGTCATAACGGTCGCTCAGGTCTGTATAAATATTTTGATTGCCGGTTGTGCCTTGAATGTGGATGATAGAGATTGAGTTGATATAGGCGCCATACTTGGCATCATAGCAGATCTTGCCGCCGTCAAGGTACATCTTTTTGCCGAACATGCTTGTGGGGACAGGGATATTGGCGTAAAAACTGTAATTGAAGCCACCCGTCGTTGTCAGAAACGCTGAATAAATATAATTGTAATAGACAGATGCCGCACTATTATTATTTTCGCTCCATGCCTGGCTGGAGGCGTTGATGGTGATTCCACCGGTGGTTTGTGAATCTGTGTAGGCCTTGGCAGATGTGAGATTGGCAGCATCTTGTGATGCGGCGAGATTGTTGATCTTTTGCAGCATGACTGCCATTTCACCACGAGTGATGGAACTGTTTGGCGCATAACTGCCATCGGGGTATCCGCTGGAGATGCCGTTATCTTTAAGCCAGCAGATGAAGGTCTCTGCCCAATGGCCTCCCACATCCGTAAAACAGCCTGCGGCTGAAGCCGAGCCGGTTATAAAACCAACTGACAGCACAGTGGCTGTCAGAACAAAAAACAATAAATAAGATTTCCATTTCATTATGATCTATTCTCCTGTAATTAAGCTGGGGATATTCTAGTGTTGATTTGAAACGATGCAAGGCGTACTTTCGGTTGATTATTTGTTGGGCCATGATGTATAAAAAAACTGACCTTCCTAAAGAAGATCAGTTTTGATTAAAAGCCTGAGTATAGTAACTACTTACGCCTTGCTCAACGTGACGAAGACCATCGGTCTGCGTTTGGTTTGCTGGTGCAAATAACTCTTCACGGCGTTGATGATATCCTTCTCGTCGTCGAAGCCGTCGTCATGCACCATGCGCAGGACAAGTTTACGAACCTCGGGCAGCAGCGTTTCGGCATCTTCCGGGGAGACGAAACCGCGTGTGATGATCTCGGGGTCGTGGCGCAGGCGGCGCGTGAGCTTATCGATGCTGATGTCAATCAGCAGGATGCCATTGCGGGCAAGCTGACTGCGTTCGCGCATCACGTCGTGGTCGATGTCTCCAATCGATTCGCCGGTGACGAAGACGTAATCGCCGGGGATGCGTTCGCCGCGCAAAATCTTTTTGCCGACCAGTTCCACCACCTGTCCGTTCTCGGCGACGATGGTGTTCTCCGGGTCGATGCCCAATTGCTGGGCGAGCTCCGCGTGGCGCATTAACTGACGCAGTTCACCGTGAATGGGCATGAAATGTTTGGGCCTGACGAGGTTGATGAGCAATTTCTGCTCCTCTTGCGCCGCATGCCCGGAGACGTGGATGGGGGCGATGCCATCATGGATGACTTTCGCGCCTCTTCTTAACAGACGGTTGATCGTCTTGCTGATGGTTTCTTCGTTGCCGGGAATCG
This sequence comes from Anaerolineales bacterium, assembly GCA_016789225.1. GTDB lineage: Bacteria > Chloroflexota > Anaerolineae > Anaerolineales > Villigracilaceae > Villigracilis. The sequence continues at coordinate 9,241 of JAEURI010000121.1, read as the reverse complement.
GATGCGAAGACAGCACTACAGTATCTCCTGCTTTGAGGTCGAATTGGCGGTTCGTGCCGGAGGAGAGCCTGCCCACAATGGACGACGGTTCGCCCTGCGAGCCGGTACACATGATGACCACTTTATGGTCCTGCATGTTCAGAGCCTGCTCGATGGGAACGATCATTTCATCGGGGATCTCAAGATATTTCATCTTGCGAGCGATCTTGACGTTATCCACCATGCTCGGGCCAGCCAGTGCCATCTTGCGTCCGAACTTGGCGGCAGCATCTGCCACCTGCTGAACGCGCGAGATGAGCGAGGCGAAGGTGGCCACGATCACGCGTCCCTTGGCTTCTGCAATGACCTTTTCGAAGGCCGGGCGGATGACCGATTCAGAGGGAGTCCAGCCGGGGCGTTCAGCGTTGGTCGAGTCGGAGAGTAGCAGGTCGACGCCGCGATTTGAGAACTCGGAGAGTTTTGCAAAATCGGTCGGCCAGCCATCCACGGGGGTCTGGTCGAATTTGAAGTCGCTCATGTGAACGACCAAGCCTGCCGGGGTGGTGATGCCCATGCCGACTGCATCAGGGATCGAGTGGTTGACATGGAAATATTCGATGGTGAATGGGCCCACACGAGAAACGTCACCCGCATTGATGGTCTTGATCTGTGCCTTATGCTGCGCGCCATTACGGTGCAGTTTGGCTTCTATCAACCCGCGGGTGAGGGGAGTGGCATATACCGGGACGGGAATGTCTTCGATGAAATGTTGCACCCCGCCAATGTGGTCTTCGTGCCCATGTGTAATGAACAAGCCTAGCACGCGATTTGCGCGTTTCTTTAAGTACTCATAGTCGGGGATGATGTAATCCACCCCGAGCATGTCGTTCTTCGGGAACATGATGCCTGCATCCACTACGATGATATCGTTGCCGAATTCGTAGGCCATCATGTTCTTTCCCACTTCGCCCAGCCCCCCGAGCGGGATAATTCTTAATTTATTTTTTTTACTCATAATGTTCTTCTGTTTACCTCACAGATTTCAAATTTTTATTAAACCGCCTATGCGGTTAAAGTTAAGGTTGGTGCCGCAAGCATACCCCAAGGGAGCATTCTGTTTGGCATTTGTTATGGTCCTGTTAGTGTGTAAAGGATGGTCTTTTCCCTCAAGCAAACAAAAAGACCTTCGCTGACTTGCTCGCGAAGATCGGTCCCGGTAAAACACGATTGTTCTCAAACAAACTGCCAATGTGGCAGGAAAAAGTCAACTTAACGACTGGAAGTATAGCAGGGCAGGCGCGATTTGTCAAAGAAGGTTTCAACCTAGCCTCTGCAACGATCAGCCCTTGCGGTGTTTCTTCTGGCGCTCCAGCATGATATTGAATTGCATCTGCTTGTCGTGAATGAGTTTTTTGATGTGGTTGCGCGGGGCTTCTTCGTAGGTGGTGGCCAGGCGTTCCTTTAAAGCAGCAATCTCTTGCAGTAATTCCACCTCGGGCGAAACCACATCCGCATTTTTTAGAAGCGAATATGCCATGCGCAGGTCTTCCGGCATTTCGAAATAGGCGCTCAGGTCGATCGGCTTGCCCTTGTTCTTCAGGTTGTCAAAGTCGCCGCGTTCCTGTGCTTCCCTTATGATGGCTTCAACCGCTTTTTCAAGGCCCATAATGCCAGATTATATACCTGATTTCACAATGAAAATTGACATTCTGCTTTAACTCCTGTAAACTCATTCAATGGACATAGACCTGGACCTTTACCGTCACGAAATCCGCATCTCGTCCGATCCCCTCGTTCGTCTTTCTGCAATCGATGTTTCTCCTGAAAGCCCAAAGCGCACCATCGTCTTTGTTCACGGCTTTGGCGGCAAGGCGGAACAATGGCAGTATCAAATGCAAAAATTCGCGATGGATAACCGCGTAATTGCATTGGATATGCGCGGACACGGCCTCTCGGACAAGCCCTCCACCGGCTACGACATGGAGCGCATCCAGCTCGACCTGGAAACTGCTCTGACCCAGTTGAAGGTATCCACACCTTTTGTTTTGGTCGGCCACTCCTTCGGCGGTGCAGTGGTTACAGATTATGCAGTGAATCACCCCGACCACGTCGAGCGATTGATCCTCATCGCGACGGCGGGGGAGTTTCGGTTGAGTCCGTTGTTTAGGCTGGGGCTGGCTTTGCCGTCTGCCATATTGAGGTTCATCGGCCCCTTGACACGTACCTGGCTGCATGCCCCGCCTCACGCATTGCGTGAGTACTATCATCGCAACATGTCCATATGGAAGGGCTGGGAGAAATTCGCGCGCCTCACCATGCCGGTGATGGTCATCCGTGGCCATCGCGATATCGTCTTTGACCGTCCGCTCTTCGAGAAGGTGGCCAAGTCCATTCCCGGCGCGGAAGATGTCGATATAAGGGTATCAGGCCACATGGTCATGTTGGAGAGGCGCGAGGCGGTCGACCGGGCTATTTCCAGTTTCCTTAAAGGGGAATCCAAAAAATCCTGGCGCGATAAATCCTTTATTATTTCCAGATCGCAGCGTGACGAATTGCGAAGGGAAAGGACCTGGCTGAATCATTACGAGGACGGCGTGCCCTATACGGTGGACGTGCCTCGAATCCCGGTGCATCATCTATTGCGCTCGGCGGTGCGGAGATTCCCAAACCGACCCGCGATCCATTTTGAAGGGGCGAAATTGAGTTATCGCCATGTGAACCACGAAGCCAACCGTTTTGCCAATGCTCTGCTTGCCCAGGGAATTGGCAGGGGTGCGCGCGTGGTTTTGCTTTTGCCCAATACCCCGCAAATGGTGATCGGGTATTACGGCACATTGAAGGCGGGCGCGGTGGCGGTGCTCACCCCGCCCATGACCGAGCCGGAGGAATTGATTCGCCAGGTGAAGGAAGCCGATGCCAGTGTGCTGGTGACCCTTTCCACCTGGGCCGGTTTGGCAAAGCAGATTCAACAAGGAGCGGGCGTTCCACATGTGGTGTTGACAGACCCCGCTGATTACCTCCCCCTGCCAAAGTATTTGATCTCCCGCTGGCGCAACCGCGGCTTGAACCTTAGCAATGCCCTGCACTGGAATCGCTGGCTTTCCCAGCAGGATAAAAAATCACCCACCTTGGAAGTACAACCGGATGAACTGGCCGTTATCATTTACACAGGCGGCACCACCGGGCAATCCAAGGGAGTGATGCTTTCGCATCGTAATTTGGTGGCGAATGCCTTGCAGACCCGTCACTGGCTGCCCAGCGCCGCAGAAGGCAGGGAAAGATTCCTTTGTGTGGTGCCATTCTTCCACAGCTACGGTATGACCGCGGCATTGAATGTGCCTGTTTCGCTGGGCGCGGCTTTGATCCTCAAAGCGCAATTCAAAATAGTGGATGTGTTGAAATCCATCAAACGATACAAGCCGACCATCTTCCCCGGTGCGCCGAGCATGTATGTGGCGATCAATAATTTCCCCGGCGTAAGAAAATATGGCATCCGTTCGATCAAGGCCTGCATCAGTGGTTCTGCGCCATTGCCAGTGGAGGTTCAGGAAGCCTTCGAGAAATTGACCAAGGGCAAATTGGTGGAGGGATACGGCCTGACCGAAGCCTCCCCGGTGACGCACGCCAACCCGCTCAGCAAGAACCGACGGTTGGGGACCATCGGTGTTCCATTGCCTTCCACCGAAGCTGCCATCGTTGACCTGCGGACGGGGCGCAAAGAAGTGGAGCAAGGGCAGATCGGTGAGCTGGCCATCCGCGGCCCGCAGGTGATGATGGGTTATTGGAAGAACGATGCCGCTACCAAAGAGGTGATCACCTCGGACGGCTGGCTGCTCACCGGCGATGTGGCGCAGATGGACGAGGACGGCTTCTGTCGCATCATCGCGCGCAAGGCCGACATGTGGTATCCCGAAAAAACCGGCAAGGAACCGGCCTTCCCGCGCGATGTGGAAGAGGTTATCTACGAAATTCCGCAGATCAAGGAAGTGGCAGTGGTGGCTGTGGCGGGTCACCCCTTTGCCTTTGTAATCGTAGGCCGGGAAAAGCCGAGCGCCGAGTCGATCCTGGCGTATTGCAAGCGCCGACTTCCCCCGCACCTCGTTCCGCGCTTTGTGATCTTCATGGATGAATTTCCGCGAACCTTCATCGGCAAGGTGCTGAGGCGCGAGCTGGCGAAGCGCTATGGCAAGCAGATCGCGAGTGAATAGGGAAACGAATTTTGTAACGGATACACGGATGGAAACGGATTTTGGTAAACGGACTTTGTAACGGAATCACGGACGGGAACGGACTAACGAATTTGACGGCGGATGTTCACCCGCCATTAATTTGAGTGCGGTAGTATTGGGTTTCAAAGGATGCCTTTGTGGCATCCTTTACATACAATAACAGCGAGTGAATAAATGAATGCGACAAACAATGCCATCATGTATCGAAGCATGGTGCTGACGAACGATCAAAAAGTGAATTATGTACATCAGGGGGAGGGCGAACCGGTCATTCTGGTGCATGGACTGGCAGCTTCGCTTCACGACTGGGATGACCTGCTTCCCGATCTGGCGAAGGCGGGCTACGCCGGTTACGCCCTGGACCTGCTCGGACACGGCGAAAGCGAAAAGCCCCGGCGCGCTCATGAATATACGGTTGAAAATGCCTATTCCCATTTTTCGCAATGGGTCGATTCGCTGGAGCGCACCGAACCGCTGACTTTGATCGGTCATTCGCTGGGGGGAGGGCTTTCGTTGCTGTATGCCCTGCGGAACCCTGAACGGGTGCGTGCACTGGTTTTGGTGAACCCTTTCTTTTCGACCACACAATTGCCGCCCATTTTGCAAAAGGTCTTTCATCACCAATTGATCAACACCACCCTGATCGAGCGTACGCCGTATCGCGTCTTCCGTTTTTTTGTGGATATGACCAGTTTCAATTACTACATCGGGCATCGCGAGTCGCATGTGCTGCCGGAGCATATCCGCTACCAGACCGCGCTGGATTACACGCGCGCCGCATCTGGCATATACAATATTCCGCGTACGGTTCCTCATATCAATGGTGACCTGGCACGCATCACACAGCCGACCCTGCTCTTGTGGGGCGGACGTGACCAGACCCTGGCCCCGGCTTCCTTCCCAAAACTGGCAGAAATGCTGCCCAATTTAAAAGGGACTCATAAGTTTCCGGTCTGCGGGCATGTGCCGCATCAATGCCATCCGGGCGATTTGAATCCCATTGTGATGAAGTTTTTGCGCGAGGTTTGATCACGAAGGGAGGAAAAAGCAGCGGCGTTATATGCGCTTGATGGTCAATGGACAGGCATCGGTTAAGAAAGAGGCGGGAAAGAATCACATGATTAATAAATCTGCAACGATATTTTAAGATAAATCACCCGAATTTCCTCTTGCCAACAATTGGGCGAGGTGCTAAAATGCCGAACACTTTGACCATATATACGGGGATGCAGAGCCAATACGCCCATATATGGCTAATACATTTGTTCTAATTTGGAGCCCGTTTCGGATGCGTTGTCCGTATTGCAAACATCATGATTCAAAGGTGCTGGATACCTCCCACGACAGTCAGGGAGGGATTCGTCGCCGCCGTGAGTGCCTGAAATGTCGCCAGCGTTTCAGCAGTTATGAACGTCCCATCCTGGCCGTGCCGCTTATCATCAAGCAAGATGGCACGCGTGAAGAGTTCGACCGCGAGAAGATGGCGCGTGGGATTCGTATTTCCTGCGCGAAGCGACCCGTCTCTGCGGCGGACATCGAACGTATGATCGGGCAGGTGGAGGCGCAGCTTCAGAAAATGGGCAAGGCGGAGGTTTCTTCGCGCGTGGTGGGTGACCTGGTGATGTCCACGTTGAAAGAAGTGGATCAGATCGCCTATATCCGCTATGCCATTGTTTACCTCGGGTTGGATGACCTTCAATCCATTCGCACTGAGATCGATCACCTTCTCGAAGACTAATTCAAGGCAGGCAGGCTCCCTCAAGGGGGGAGTGGCCCTGCCTTTTTGTATCGGTATCTTTAAGAAGTGGTATTTTCGGAGCGCGGGCTTTCGTCCGCAGGTGCGCGCTCCGTTAATGAAAAACTATTAGGAGAATCAATCATGGTAACTAAATCTGCTGAGATCAAGGTCGTGAAGAATGGGTTGTTGCCCACTCCGCCCATGAAGAAGGGACTGCCCAAGGCCGCCCTGACGGACAATGCCCGCCAGGTGTTGATGAAGCGCTACGTGCGCCGCGGCGACGACGGCAAGCCCGCCGAGAACGTCGAAGAGATGTTCTGGCGCGTGGCTCATCATGTGGCGAAAGTGGAAGAAGAATGGAACGCTGACGTGCAGGAACGCACGGTGGAATACTATCATTTATTGTCGAGCAAGAAGTTCTTCCCGAATTCCCCTACCTTTACTGGTGCCGGGACCCCACTTGGACAATTGGCCGCTTGTTTCGTCCTGCCCATTACCGACGATATGGGACGACACAGTGCGGGTATCTTTCAGACCTTACGTGACGCTGCCTTGATTCAGCAGACAGGCGGCGGTAACGGCTTTTCTTTTTCGCGCCTGCGCCCAAAAGGGGCAATGGTGCAGACTTCCGCCGGGCAGGCCACAGGGCCGGTGGGCTTTTTGCGTGTGTATGACCATGCCTTTGGTGAGATCGCCCAGGGTGGAACAAGACGCGGTGCGAATATGGCCGTCTTGCGCGTCGACCACCCGGATGTGGAAGAGTTCATTACCTGTAAGATCAGCGAGAATTCGATCACGAACTTCAACATCTCCGTCGGGATCACCGATGCGTTTATGAAGGCTGTAAAGGAAGACAAGGATTGGGACTTGCGCTTCCCCGACCTGATCGAAATGAAGCAAAAAGGATTCAGCGGCACGCTCGAGCAGGCCGAGGCGGCGGGCATCACGATCCATACCTACAAGACCGTCCGCGCGCGTGAGTTGTTCGATAAGATCGTCAAGCAGGCGCACCACAATGGCGAGCCGGGCGTGCTCTTTCTCGATGCGGCCAATCGCTACAACCCGGTGCCGCATTTGTATCCGCTGGAGGCGACCAACCCCTGCGGAGAACAATGGTTAGGACCGTACGAAAACTGCTGCCTGGGTTCTGTGAATTTGAACGAGCACTGTGGGCCGGATGGAACAGTGGATTGGGAAACTCTGCGAAAGAGTGTGGTGACTTCGACGCGTTTCCTCGATGATGTGGTCGAGGCGAATGCCTATGTTCCGGCTGTGCCGCAGTTGAGCGAGGCCGCACATCGCGCCCGCCGCATCGGATTGGGAATCATGGGCCTGGCCGACTTGATGTATCACGTGGGCGTGCGTTACGGCTCTGCCGAAGGCCAGGAATTCGGCGCACAGGTGATGGAGTTTGTGCGCTATCACGCCATGCAGACCAGCATCGAACTGGCTCAGGAGCGCGGACCCTTCCCGGCCATCGAAGGCTCGATCTACGACATGGACAATATGCGCTGGGAAGCGCCCAAATCGCTGGTGAGCTATCAGCATAACTGGGGCAGGCCCGAGGTTAAGTGGGATGCGGTGGTGAAGGGCATCAAGGAACACGGCATCCGCAACGCCGCGCAGACCACCGTCGCGCCGACCGGAACCATCGCCACCGTCGCCGGTTGTGAAGGCTACGGCTGCGAACCGGTCTTCGCGCTGGCTTATATCCGTCACGTCAACGATAACGGCAAGGATCTGAAACTGACCTATGCCAGCCCGCGCTTCGACGAAGCCCTAAAAGGACTCGGCCTCGGAGAAGAGAAGCGACAGGAGATCGTGGAGCAGGTGATGCGCGAAGGAACCTGCCAGCACATCAGTGAACTGCCGCAGAACATCCGCGATACCTTTGTGGTTTCGGGCGATGTGACTGCCGAAGAACATGTGCGCATGCAGGGCGCTCTGCAAGCCTTTGTGGATAACTCGCTCTCGAAGACCGTCAACTTTCACGAAGGCGCTACTGTGGACGATGTTGCCACGGCTTACAAACTGGCCTGGGAACTCGGCTGCAAGGGCATTACCGTGTATGTGACCGGCTCGCGTGACAAGGTGGTGTTGGAGACCAAAGCGACTGCCGAAAAGAAGGAATCGCCTCAGACTCAGCCCGCGCCTGTCGCAGCGACCCAGTCTGGTCCCACCATTTCCCCTTCGGGGACGATGTGGCATGGAACAAAGAAGCCGCGCCCCAAGGCCCTCTCTGGCAAGACCTATAACATCGAAACGCCCGTTGGCAAGGCGTTCATCACCATCAACGAGAACGGCGGGACACAACCCTTCGAAGCCTTCGTCAACACGGCCAAGGCGGGTTCTGAGATCGCCGCAGTCTCCGAGGCCATCGGACGGTTGATCTCCTACATTTTGCGCATGGCTTCGCCCGTAGCCCCGGTTGACCGCATGCGCGAGATCATTGTTCAACTCATCGGCATCGGCGGCGGACGTTCGCTGGGCTTCGGCCCCAACCGCGTGAGGTCGCTGCCGGATGGCATTGGCCAGGTGCTCGACCAATACCTGCGCGAGAAGGATGGTATCCCAACCGAGGAAGTGAAATCGAACGGCGGCAACGGGAATGGGTCCCACCACGAAGAGCCGACAACCTCGGCCAAGATGAAGATCGGTGACATCTGCCCTGAGTGCGGTGAAGCCGCCGTGGTGAACGAAGAAGGCTGCCGCAAGTGCTATGCTTGTGGGTTTAGTGAGTGTTAGCCCCCTCCGCCTAACGGCACCTCCCCCAAATACGACAGAAGTACCGTCGTATTTGGGGGAGGCTGGGTGGGGGCCCGCCCCTATGTTTAGAGGTGACCCATGCAAAGTGACGCCAAAACAGTGACCGAGTATCTGCTCGACGTGCCGCAAGAACGCCTTGCCGTCCTAAAGAAACTCCGCGCCTTGTGCCGCAAGCATCTCAAAGGGTTCAAGGAAGTCATGCAATATGGCGGACCGGTCTATCAGCGTGACGGCGTTGCCGAAGTGGGTTTCGCCAGCCAAAAACATTTCATCGGTCTGTACATCCTGCGCACGGACGTGATGAACGCCCATGCCGACCAGCTCGAAGGGACGGGCATCTCGCATGGCAAGGGATGCATCCGCTACTCAAAGCCCGAGCGCGTGGACTTTGCCGTGGTGGAAAGCATGTTGAAAGCGACCGCCAGGTCGAAGGGGCAGGTGTGTTAGCGAGTTGGAATGTTGAAGATTTGAAAGTTGTTGTGGGCGGACGAGGTCCGTCCGCCCCTGTTGTAAGATTTAGCATGTGGTT
>JAEURI010000058.1 GCA_016789225.1 Anaerolineales bacterium | reverse complement strand
CATGGCCCATCAGCTATCGTTGTTTATTTCGGAAATACCTAATTGAGGAGCAATTCGCATGGCTCAACGTAAAGGTCTTGGCAAAGGTTTGGACGCACTCATTCCCGGCGGGAAGTCTGCTGTGCCGCCTCCGGGTGGTGGGCATGCTGGAGGGGTGCAGCAAGTTGCGGTGGAAGCCATCAAACGCAATCCGCGCCAGCCGCGTATTCACTTCAAGGAGGATGAGCTTGATGAACTTGCGCTGTCGATTCGCGAGCATGGGGTTATCCAGCCGCTGATCGTCTCGCCAAAGAACGATGGCACGTTTATTCTCATTGCGGGCGAGCGGCGTTTGCAGGCTTCGCAGCGGGCTGGCTTAAAGACCGTCCCAGTGATAACGCGGCAGGCGAACAACCAGGAATTGCTTGAACTGGCGTTGATCGAAAACGTCCAGCGCGCCGACTTGAACCCGATGGAAGAAGCCGAGGCCTACCGTCAATTGGCGGATGATTTTGGTCTGAGCAAGGAGAAAGTTGCCGAGCGTGTTGGCAAAAGCCGTGTGGCGGTGACGAATACGATCCGCCTGCTCGAACTTCCAGAGATCGTCCGACGCGCAGTTGCGGATGGGACCATCACCGAGGGACATGGTCGCGCTTTGTTGGGGCTGTCCACCCAAAAGGCGCGCGAGGCGGCCTTCCAGACCGTGGTGAATTTATCACTAAACGTTCGCCAGACCGAGGAGCTTGTCCGAAATCGTTCTGGGTTGAAGTCCATCAAAGCGTTAAAGCCAAGGAAAAATGCCGATGTGACTGATGTTGAAAAGCGGCTGCAAAAAAGTTTGGGGACGAAGGTTGCTTTGAAACACGGCAAGAAGGGCGGTACAGTGACCATCTATTATTATTCCAATGAAGAGTTGGATGTGCTGTTGGAGAAGTTGACATAGGAACAATCATGAAACTACTCTATAACGCCAACATTCACACCCTTGATTCATCCAATCCATTTACTTCTGCGATCCTCATCGCGGGTGGGCGGATTATTGCTGTAGGGGAAAAAGGTCAACTCGAAGGTATTGCCCATGGCAAAGTCGAAAAGCAGGATATGAAAGGGGCGACCATCCTGCCAGGGCTGACAGACGCGCATATTCACATGCAATACTATTCATTGGGTTTATCCAAAGTAGATTGCGAAACGAAGACGAAACAAGAATGTCTGCGGCGGGTGGGGGAGCGAGCGCAAAATACCAAACCTGGCGAATGGGTCTTGGGGCATGGCTGGCAGCAAAACGATTGGGATGGGGAGTTTCCGACGGCTGCCGAACTTGATGTGGTTTCGCCGAACAACCCTGTATATCTCACAGCCAAATCTCTTCATGCAGCCTGGGCGAATACATCTGCCATGAAGTTGGCGAACATCACAGACGATACGCCTGACCCAAAAGATGGATCGATTCAACGGGATGCAAACGGAAAAGCCACCGGCATTCTGCTCGAAACAGCGATGGCCTTGGTCAATGCTGCGGTTCCAGAGTCAACTATCGCTGAGATCGAAGCGGCGATGGAGAAGGCCCAATCCGTGCTATGGAAGATGGGCATCACAGGGATCCATGATTTTGACCGGCGCCAATCGTTCATGGCTTTGCAATCTTTGCGTGCAAAAGGCAAATTAAAATTACGCGTGTGCAAAAATATCCCCGTCGAAAGTGTGGAGCAGGCGAACGACCTTGGTTTGCGCACCGGCTTCGGGGATGAATGGTTGTGGATCGGCTCCGTCAAAGCCTTCATGGATGGCGCGCTCGGTCCGCGCACGGCGGCGATGTTCCAGCCTTATGAAGGCGAGCCGAATAACAAAGGCATCCTCAATATGGATGGCGAGGAACTTTTCGAGTACAGCCGCAAAGCTGCCGATGTGGGTTTGAGCATGACCGTCCATGCGATTGGTGACCGTGCGAATCACGAAGTGCTGAATGCTTTTGAGCAATTGCGCGCCTATGAATCGCAAAACCATTTGCCGCACCTGCGTCATCGCATTGAGCATGTGCAGGTCATTCATCCCGATGACGCGCCGCGCCTTGCGAAGCTTAACGTCATTGCCTCCATGCAACCCATCCACGCGACTTCGGATATGTACGCCGCAGACCGCTATTGGGGCGGACGCTCCAAACTTGCCTACGCCTGGCGTGCTCAACTCAACTACGGCGCATTGCTTGCTTTTGGATCGGATGCCCCGGTGGAATCTCCCAATCCATTTTTAGGATTGCACGCTGCCGTTACCCGACAACGGGCAGACGGTTCACCCTCCGCCGAGGGCTGGTACCCCGAACAGAAATTGACTCTCGCCGAAGCCTTATCTGCTTACACCTTCGGCGCAGCCTACATCGCCAACGCCGAAAACCGCCTTGGCAAGCTGGCTGAAAATTACCTTGCCGACTTGATCGTGTTGAATGCCGATCCCTTTGAGGTCGACCCTGGCGATCTGCCTGCCATTCAAGCAGATTCCGCCATGATTCATGGAGATTGGGTACTATAATTAATAGTAGGAAGGAAGTTGACCTATGCAGCCTGGCTCATCGAAATTAACCCCTGAAATGTTGATCCCGCGATTGGGCGAATACATCGTCCAAAAGGGGCTGATCAGTGAGGCCCAATTGCAAATGGCATTGGATCTCCAACAGGAACAGATCGCCCAGGGAAATCCCTTTATGCTGGGCCAGGCGCTGATGGAGTTGAACCTGCTTGACCAGGCCACGCTTGACCAGGCCATCACCGAACAGATTCTTCAATTGCGTTCGGCTCTGCAAGCCGCCAACCGCAACCTGGAGCAGCGCGTCCGTGAACGCACAGCGGAGTTGAATGAAGCGCTCAACCGCCTCTCTGAACTCAGCCAAATGAAGGCGAACTTTATTGCAAATATTTCCCATGAGTTGCGCACACCGCTGACACATATCAAGGGATATATCGAACTTTTGATCTCTGAATCGTTGGGGGCTGTGGCGCCTGAACAGCGTCATGCTCTGTCTGTAAGTCAGAGAGCGACTTCGCGGCTCGAAGGAATGATCGAAGACCTGATCATGTTCTCGCTGTCTTCGCGGGGTGAGATGAGCATGAAGCAGGAGCCTGTGGATATTCGACGCCTTGTTTCATTGATCGTCAAATCTGCCAATGCCAAGGCGGAAGAGCGCGGGGTCAAATTACAGTTGGACGCATCCGATGGTCTGCCGCTCGTTCAGGCTGATGCTGAAAAGATCAGCTGGGTGGTGAGTCAGCTTCTCGATAACGGGATCAAGTTCACTCCGTCGGGAGGAAGCGTTTCGGTCATCCTCAAGGAGGAAGGGAGCAATCTTCTCCAGGTCATTGTTTCAGATACGGGCATCGGCATCCCCCAGGGCCGTATGAAGGAAATATTCGAACCATTCCATCAGTTAGATGGTTCCTCCACACGGCGTTTCGGCGGTACCGGCCTTGGCCTTTCGCTTGTGCGCCAGATCGTCGAGGCGCACGGCTCCTTGTTGGATGTGAAATCCATGGAGGGTAAAGGTTCTACATTTAAATTCCCCTTGCTGGCTGTCCGAGAATAACCATGGACAAGTCAACGCTTGCCGAACTACATCAGCTATTTGAAGAACTTCGCACGAAGGAGGATTGGAAATCTGCCCTGGATACTCTTTTTCTATCCCTGCGCACCTCTTTTGTTTTTGATAACGTTGCGATCTATCTGGAAGACCTGCAATTACGCGGGTTTGATGTCGTATATGCCCGTGCGATGGGACGTGGAAAGACTGCCGAAGCCGATGCGGCCTGGGGCGAAAGCATGGCGAATGATGTGGTTACAAAGGGCCGGATCGTAATGAGGGAGCCTGCCAATATTTCACCCACTTCAATGGACCGCATGTCCCAGACTTATGTGCTTGGCGTGCCCATGCTCATCGGCGCAAAGCTGAGGGGTGCGTTGTTATTTGTCCGCTTTGGTGGGCCAGAATATTCCGATGCTCATGTTCATGTGGCATCGTTGCAGGCATTTTGGGCGGCGGCCCTCATTGAGCGCAAGGAATTACAGGAAGCCCGCGCGGAGCTGGATTCGGTCCAGCGCCAGATGCGTTTGCAGGATGACTTTGTTTCCACCATTTCACATGAATTGCGAACGCCGCTTGGTTTTATCAAAGGATACAGCACTAGTTTATTGCGACAGGATACCACCTGGGACGATGATACCCAGCACGAGTTCCTCACCATCATCGACGAGGAAGCCGACCGTCTGACCAAATTGATCGAAGATATGCTCGAGTCGGCGCGGCTGCAAAGCCGGACCATCCAGTTCAAGTTTTCTCCCATTCGGATCGATGCATTGCTACGTGATGTGATCACCCGGGTGAATACGCATCATCCTAAACTGGTGGTTGAATCTAATTTCGAGGCCTTGTCGCCCGTTTTGGGAGATGGTGTGCGCCTTTCGCAGGTCTTCGAAAATCTTTTCAGCAATGCTATCAAATATGCGCCCGGCTCCAAGATCACCATTCGGGGCATGTCGCTGGAAAAGAAGGTGCGTATTTCCTTCTCTGATGAAGGCGAGGGAATTCCGGAGGAGTTCATTCCGTTCTTGTTCGAGCGTTTCTATCGTGTCCCCGGCGAACGGACCGTGACAGGTACCGGTCTGGGACTGTACATTTGCAAGCAAATTGTTATGGCACATCATGGTAAGATTTGGGTAGAGTCGGAGTTGGACAAGGGCACAACTTTTTTCATTGAGTTGCCCGCTGATCCAACGCTTTGACCCGCAATCAATTTGTCCTCAAGGAGACATTATGGCAAAGCGTATCTTGATCGTTGACGATGAACCCCGCTACCTGCGCCTTTTAGAGGCAAACCTGCGGACGGAAGGTTACGAAGTAGCGACCGCACAGGATGGCTTGCAAGCTCTGGAAGTCTTTTCATCCCATCCCATCGACCTGGTCCTGCTGGATGTGATGATGCCCCGTCTGGATGGTTTTGGAGTGACTCAGCGTTTGCGTGAATTCACCAGTGTCCCCATTGTGATTCTGACGGCCAGAGGCGAGGAACAGGACCGTGTTCGCGGCCTGGATCTTGGCGCAGATGATTACCTGGTCAAGCCGTTCTCGGCAACTGAATTGCTGGCTCGTGTGCGGGCCGTTCTCCGCCGTGCCCATCCGCCCACAGACACAGGGCAGGTACGCTTCTTTACCCACGAAGATCTCAAGATCGACTTTGCGCGAGCCGAGGTTTGGCGGGGAGAGGATCCGGTATCCCTTTCTGCCACTGAGTACCGGCTCCTTTTACAATTTGCACATAACATTGGCAAGATCCTCACTTCTGAGGAGTTGTTGACCAGTGTATGGGGTGTGGAATATAAGAATGACAAGGAAATCCTTTGGGTGAGTATTGCGCGCCTTCGCCAGAAACTGGAGAGGGATGCCCATACCCCGAAACATATTGTCACGCGTTCAGGGTTGGGATACCTGATGCCTCCCATTGAATCGTGACGTAAGCGCATGAAAACAGGCGTGCGCGGGAAGACAGGTCATGACGAACAAAAAAATTCTGATCATCGACTCGGACGCAGCCAGCCGAAATTTCATTGCCCATAAAATGCAGGAACTGGGATTTGAAGTCATTCAGGCAGACTCGGGGAAGGAAGGTCTGATCTTCACCTGGCGAGACAGACCCGACCTTGTCATTGTTGATCCCGTTTTGGCCGACATCAAGGGTGAGGATTTTGCCGTCAAACTTCGGCAGGATGCGCGTACTGTGCAGCTGCCATTGATTGCCTTGAGTAGTGATCCCAATCTGGCACGCGTGCGATCCTGTCAGGAAGCGGGGTTCGATGAATATATTACGAAATCCGGTCAGGCAGTTCCTACCCTCAACGATACGATCAATCGTCTCTTCGGAGTGACCGAGGAGGCAATGAAAAAGGGCGGACTGTTGATCGTCTTCCTCAGCGCCAAGGGTGGTACCGGCACCTCCTCGATCTGTGCCAACATGGCGATGAATCTTTCCGAGGTCCGGCCTGAGGCGCGCGTGGCTGTGGCTGACCTTGTTTTCCCGATCGGTTCGATCTCCTCCATTGTCGGATATAAAGGGGAAGAGACCATTGTTTCAGTGGCAGACCTGCCAGCTCAGGATACCGGCCCGGACTTCTTCCGCCGCACACTTCCGAATATGGATATTTGGCGATTCAATCTTTTGGCAGGCTCCCCAGACCCGGAAAGCAGCAATCAGCTAAAAGTGGGGCGCATCTGGGATGTCATCACTGCGGTGAAATCTTCCTATGATTATGTTCTCATTGATATTGGACGATCCCTTTCGAAGATCACCCTGCCTTTGATTCAGCACGCCGACCTGGTGGTGCTGTTGATTAGCACAGATATCAGCACTCTGCCCCTGACAGGCACCCTTTTGGAATACCTGAAAAACAAAGGTGTGCATTCGAACTCGATCTATTCGATTCTGAATCGTTCTGCCGGTTTGGAAGGCTTGAGCAAGACCGATGCCGAGAAATTGCTGAATATCAAGATTAATGCCTCGATTCCCTATCTTGGTACAAATTTCGCTTTTGCAAACAGCCAACATCAGCCTTTTACGTTAAAATTCCCCAACGATACCGCCTCCATTATTTTCCGTGATGCAGCCAGGGAGATGGCGGCGTTGGCCCGCAAATTGCGCGGCGAATAGTACTTCTTGCAGTCAAATGGGAGCATCCTTATGTCCATTGAATATGATGAAAAGGGAAAGTTTTATACGAATGTCATTCATAAAATTCCCATCCCCTCGATCATTCAAACCACCACACATCTGATCCGCGGATTGATCCACGTGCGGCAGGGGGAGCGGGTTAAAGATGAGTTGGAGAACGGCAACAGTTACATCGCTGTGACGGATGCCAGTGTTTGTGAAGCGGATGGGAAGGTTGTATACAGCGGCCCCTTTGTCAGCGTCCAGAGGACGCAGATCGTATGGATCATGCCGCTTGAACAGGAACATCACCAGGGTGTTGGGGAATGAACGCTCAACCCTTGGGCTCACCACAGCGGCTTACCGGGCAGGATCTGGTTCGGCTGAAAAAATATCTGGCCGACAACCTCATGCGGGCTGTGGAAATGGAAGGAATTCCCGCCGCCCAGCGGGTCACATTTGTCCAACAGAACATCAACCGCATTTTCGAGCAGACCCAGCTTAAACTGCCGGAGGATCTGAAGAAGGAGATATTCAATCAG
>JAEURI010000037.1 GCA_016789225.1 Anaerolineales bacterium | reverse complement strand
TCCCCGCAATGGATGGACTGGTTCGAAGGCTTGACCATCACGCTGGAAAACGGCGACACGCTTCTTACTGGACCTGTGGCAGATCAAGCCGCCCTACATGGCTTGCTCAAAAAAGTGCGTGACTTAGGAATGCCATTGGTCTCGGTAAATCAAGTTCATTCAAAACAAGGAGAAATAAAAATGAATTCAATCAAAAAAATAGATACGAAAGTCCTGCTCTCAACATTGTGGATATTTCTAGCGGTCAATTATATTTATCGCGATATTCTGTCCAACATGGAGGCGGGGACCCTGCAGGGATATCTGGTGGGAAATATTGGGGAGATTACCATCACGCAGGGATTTTTGCTGGCAGGCGCCATCATGATGGAGATCCCTTTTGCCATGATCGTCCTGTCGCGGGTATTGAACGGCGCGGCAAATCGCTGGGCAAATATCATAGCAGGCATCCTGATGGTAGTCATCGAGGTTGGGACAATGGGCATAGGAACTTTACCCACTATGCATTACCTGTTCTATAGTGCGATAGTAATTCCTTGTAATTTGTTCATTGTTGGGTATGCCTGGAAGTGGCACAACGTCGAAGCCTAACCTACTCGAAAACTTAAGGAGATAAATATGAAAGCCTTGCAAAAATTCGGCGGTTTCGCCGCGCTGTTTATGGCACTCAGCCACCTGATCGGAATTGTTATCTTTCTCGCCATTCTGGACTACCTCAGTATCACCGACCCGGCTCAAAAGGTTGCTCTAAACGTCGAAAAGCAGACGGTCATCTTCGCGACCAACCTGCTCATGTATGTGTTCTTCGGCTTTGCGCTGATCGTACTCTCGCTGGCCTTGTACGACCACATGAAGTCTGGCGCGCCCGCGCTTATGCAGGTGGCAACCGCGGTCGGGATCATTTGGGCTGGGTCATTGATTGCCAGCGGCATGGCCGCAAACGCAGGCCTCTCCACTGTGGTCGCGCTCTATGCCAAAGACCCCACCCAGGCCGCGCTGACCTTTCAGGCGATCGAGTCCATCACCAATGGACTGGGCAATGCCAATGGCGAGATCCTCGGCGGCATGTGGACACTGCTGGTCAGCCTGGCGGCGCTGCGGGGTGGCGGGCTTCCCAAGGCCTTGAATATCCTTGGCTTGTTGGTTGGTGCGATAGGTATCATCACGATTCTCCCTGCAATGAATGATCTGACTGGGCTCTTTGGCATGGGACAAATCATATGGTTCATCGGGTTGGGGATCTTCCTGTTACGCAACCAGACAATCGAAATGGCGTAGTTTTAATAAGAGCCACAATCTGGAAAGAATTGGAGAGTGAGAGATGAAAGCCAGCGTTTACACCCAATACGGTCCACCGGAAGTGTTGCTGTTGGTGGATGTTCCCAAACCGACACTGCGCGATCACGAAGTATTGGTCAAAGTCCGCGCCACCACGGTCACCATCGGCGACACGATCATGCGGAGTTTTAAACTACCGAACATCACTGGCTGGCAAAAATTCATGGCACGCCTGATCCTCGGATGGAGCAAGCCCAAACGTCACACCCTCGGCATGGAACTGGCTGGGGAGATCGAGGCCATCGGACAAAAAGTGACCCGCTTCAAACCCGGGGACGCGGTGTTCGCTTCCACCTACGACGTCAATTTTGGCGGACATGCCGAATACAAATGCCTGCCCCAGAAGGGAGTGATCGCCATCAAACCGGTCAATCTCACTTACGAGGAAGCCGCAGCAATTCCGGGCGGGGGACAGACCGCCTGGCATTGCCTCCAAAAGGGAAAAATTCAACCCGGGCAGAAGATCCTGATCTACGGCGCGTCTGGAGCGGTCGGCACATTTGCCGTCCAACTTGCCAGCTGCCACTTCGGGGCAGATGTGACCGGAGTATGCAGCGGCGCAAATTTTGAATTGGTCAAATCCCTCGGAGCGAAGCAAGTCATTGATTACACCCGCCAGGATTTCACCCAAAACGCCAAAACCTACGATGTGATCTTCGATGCCGTCGGCAAACTTTCCCCAACCCAATGGAAAAAAGCGCTCAAGCCGGGCGGCATCCATATCAATGTCCATGCCGATTCGAACGGCGGTGAGAAAGTCGAATATATGCTGATACTCAAAGAATTGATCGAAGCGGGGGTGATCAAACCGGTCATTGACCGGGTCTACCCCTTCGATCAGATCGTCGAGGCGCATCGCTATGTCGAGCAAGGACATAAAAAAGGTAGCGTCGCAATCACGATGGGAATTAGCCACTAAAAATAAGATGTGAAAACACACTGGGCAGCTTGGAGATCCATTTATACTTAAGCACTGGCTATCTTATTTAAATTGGATGTTATGTTACGCTCGCCGTTTTTCTCCTTCTGCTTGCTGTGTGTCCCATCGCCTCCCGCTTCAAAATGACCCGTCCACTCGGATAGTAGAGACTCCCCTATAAGCCGGGGAGTCTTTTGTTATCAAGGGCTATGATACAGACATGATGGTTAGACATCTCATTTGTCTGTTGTTTACAGCAATTGCGCTCATTGCTGCATTGTCAGTGTGAAGAATGCCTGTTGAGGCAGAATCAGCTTCGATGTCCGAATTTGATGCGAACATGATCGACCTATCCACTGCTGACGATGTCCTGCTTGTTGACTGACATCACCATCCTTATCGTCGGTTCCGTATCTGATTATGTACAGGGGTTTGTAAAACTATTCTGGCTGGTAAGCGGAATGACGCGCCAGGCATAAAAAGGAGAATAAAAATGGAAAATAATCTTGTAGATTGGAAACGTGTCGGTATCTTCATCGCATTTGCCTTCGGCCTTGCCTGGCTCGTGGCACTGGGGCTTTATTTGACGGGCGGGCTGGCAGGAACCCCTTATACACTCCCCTTGTTGGCAGTGGGATACATGGGCGCGCCCACATTTTCTCATATCCTTACCCGCCTCATTACACGTGAAGGCTGGCAGGAACTGTACCTGCGCCCCAACTTCAAGAAAGGTTGGCTGTACTGGCTGATCTGCTGGGTCGCTCCTGCCATCTTTACATTCGCAGGTATGGTAGTTTTCTTCGTGTTGTTCCCGCAGTATTACGATCCCACCTTTTCAGCGGTAACAAAGCTGATGGAACAGTCCGCCGCGGCGGCGGGTCAGACGTTGCCCGCGATTGATCCATGGATCATCGTTGTATCCCAAACACTTACTGCCCTGCTGATTGCTCCGATCATCAATGCCATTCCCATTCTCGGTGAGGAATTTGGCTGGCGCGCCTATTTGCAGCCCAAGTTAATGCCGCTCGGTGGAAGAAAGGCAATACTAGTCATGGGCATCATCTGGGGTCTGTGGCATGCGCCGCTCATTGCCATGGGACACAACTACGGCACGGAATATCCTGGTGCGCCGTGGCTGGGCATCCTTACGATGACATGGTTCACGTTCATCCTGGGTACCTTCATTGGTTGGGCGGCATTACGTGCAGGAAGTGTATGGCCTGCGGTCATAGGTCACGGCGCCATCAATGGAATCGTTGGCATCCATGTATTCTTTACACAGGGCACTCCAAATACCTTGCTGGGACCTTCGGTAGCTGGACTCATTGGTTCGTGGGCGCTCACAGTGGTTGCATTGATCATCTTTTTGAAGCGTGATGCTTTAAAGCCTTATGAGGGAGGGTGAAATGACCACAAAGACAGAAGGTACATTCGCGATTGTCGCGGCACTGGTTGTCTTGTTCAGTGCCATGTGGAATCCGCTTGTTTCGGTGGCGGTTTCGCTTGTTACATTGGTGGCGTTCAGTATCTATAAGTTTATACAAAAAGATAAATAAAGTATATTTCGGAATATCCAATTAACGAACAGGAGCGGACTCAGTGTTCGCTCCTATTTTATTTATGGCGTAACAAAAGGCGTAATTTAAGTTTCGAATATTGTCTTTCCTTTTACTTTAGTATGCTGTCGAAGAAACCACCCATGAGGCTGGAAATCTCCGTCCGTGATGGATTGATGACTCCACCAATCGGCTTGAAGTTATGGTCCGCATTTTCAACGATCACAAGAGTTACATCCACTTCTGCATCCAATAATTTTTCATGCAACCCATGTGCCATTTCGACAGGGACAGCCGTATCCTGTTCCCCGTGCAGGATGAGAAAAGGCGGCGCGTCGCGCGTGACATATCGAACTGGACTCGCTTCGATGAGCCTTTTATCACTCGGAGAGTCTGTGCCAAAGGCACGGCGAAGCAACCAACGCTGCAGCCAGCCCATGGTCTGAGTCAGATCCGTGGGGCCGAACATCTCCACCACTGCATCCACACGGGAGGATTCATCCAGATACTCCCCCACATCATAAGTCGAGTCGTCATTTGTCAGTCCCACCATTGCCGCGAGGTGCCCGCCTGCGCTTCCGCCCCAAATGCCGATTTTTTCAGTAAGCAGGCTGTACTCGTCTGCATGTGCCCGCAAAAAACGGATGGCACATTTCGCATCGATCACCTCGGCAGGAAATGGATGTTCGGGCATCAGGCGATAATTGATCGCCGCGACTGCATAACCGCGCCCGGTCATCACAGGGATATCAATGATGCCACTGCCCTTGCGTTTGTCGCCGCTGGTGAAACTCCCGCCGTGGACGTAGACAAGGACTTGATATGGAACGTTTGCATCCTCAGGAAAATATAAATCCATTTTAAGCGGAACATCATCCATTGTGCAATATGTGATGTCAGCGATGCCTGGAGAAAGGATGATTTCTGGTTCTTCATCAGCCAATTGCTGGTATTGCCGAATCCATACAATGCCATAGATGGTTAACACGCATAGGCTGACGGCAAACAAGAAAACCAGAAATTTCAAAAAATTTTTCATATCAAATCAATCTCTTGGAGCGGACTTTTCCGCCCACACATTGCGGAACTTGCCGCTCTTCGGGTCGCGCATGGGAGGTTCCTCAGCGCGGAGGATACTCACGTTATCCAAGCCTTGTTGGGTCAGGTAATCGCGTGCATTGACGTAAACGCGTTTCCAAACTGATCCATTGTCTTCCGCGTGTTTCGCCTCCAAACGGATCTTCAGTTCATCAGGTGAAGTTTGTATTGCCTGAAATCTCAACACGCCAGGCGTCTCTTTGACTACAGACCACAGAGCCAGCGGCAGGACGGGGATCAACCCTCCGCTTGGAGATTTGAAGCGCAGAATTTCATCCGTGCGGCCTTCGACCTTGATGAGTGGAAGTGTGATCCCGCAATCGCATTTCTCAGGCAGAAGAGTCACGCGGTCACCGAGTTCGTAACGAATGATCGGCATGACACGGTTCGCCAGATTGGTGATCAACGTTCGGTCGGAAAGCTGACCCACAGGGACAGGATCGTGATTCGCATCCACAGGCTCGAAGATGATCCAATCCGCGTTGATATGCATTCGGCTGTGATTGCATTCATAGCCCATCACGCCGCCTTCGGAACATCCGTAGTTGTTGCGCGGGGGAACGCCAAAAGCCTGTTGAATCAATGCACGGTTTTCATCTGAGAGCGGTTCGGCAGAACTGATGACGATCGAAGGATGGATGTTCAATCTGCCTTCGAGTTGTTCCTGTGCCAGCAAGCCGAGCGCGCTGGAATAGCCTGCGAACATGGCGGGCTGGAATTCATTCAACTGCTTGACGATCTCAGCGATGGGCAACGTGACAGGCACAAGCCGAATCCGTTTGCCGCGTGAATGGTTGGAACTGCGCTGACGTTCGAGCATGGTCACACCGAGAAAATGTCCATTGCCCGCAAAGACCGACGCGCTGTTACCACCCGCCTTCATCATGCCGCGGATGACCTTGCCTGTGTACCATTCACCGCCCATGCGTAAAACGTTCACGGCGGTGATGACGGCATCCCAATTCTTGTCTTCGAGAAAGATGCCTGGCGTGCCTGTTGTGCCAGATGTCGTCCACACCATGTACTTGCCCATGAATGATTTGCCGATGTTGCTGAGATCGGAAATATATTTCATCACATCCGCTTTGCGCACGGATGGATCGGTGATCACATCATCGAAGTGTTCCATGAGCTCGACCTTTGTCACAGGTGGAAGCAAACGCACATCCGTGATGTTCTCTGGCAAGCCGCGATACTTCTCGGCATAGAGGCGCGAATTGGCGCGCGCAAATTTCACCAATTCATTGAGTCGCTCTTGCTGACGCGCCGCGAGCATTTCAGGCGTACCGCGTGTGACTCGTCGTGAGTCCATGAAAATGGAAATAGGGTTGAAAGATATCATTATTGTTCCTTTGACGTATTCGAAATCTGAGCTTTTTGTTTGCGCAAAGCGCTGATGTCCTTACGATGTCTGTGAGCCGGAACGGCGGACGAATAGCCAGATGAAAACCGCCGCAAGGATGGCAAGCCCGGTGCTAATCGCCGTCCAGGTAATTTCTTCGGTGGTGGTCGTATACGTTTGCCCGAAGATCAACGCGCTGGACGAGATACTGGCATGCATAAAGTAAGCGAGCAACATGCTGCCCTGTGTTCGTTCGTAGACCCAGGTCATGATGAATGACCAGGCAGTCAACAGCACAGGACCAAGCAAGGTAATTAATATCAACGAGTCAAAGCCTCTGCCACCCAAACCGAAATAATCAGCATAACCATGCCACAATCCGCCCCAGATTAAACCCAACAACAGGGTCGCAACTGTCGGAGAATAACGTTTGAGCAAGTGCGGTAGGAGAAAGCCGCGCCAGCCGAATTCTTCCATCAACCCGGCGACGAGTCCCAGGGCGATGCCGGGACCGAGCAGGCTTACAATCGCTTCAGTATCGACGGGGTAGCCTGCCAGCCAACGAAGGAGCGGAGTCAAAGCTGTCACCGTAGGAATGACCAACAGGGCAAACCACCAGCCTCCTACACGTCCGATGCGAAGCCTATCCCACAAGGCTTGCAATCCTTCGCGTCCGTAGGCCAGCCATGTGGTAAGCAGGCCGCTAAGCGAAGGTCCAAACCCACCCAGCACGACAAACAAGAAGGAAATTGGCGGGGCAGACTTCATCAATTCGCCAGGCTTGATATACAGAAATAAAAACGACCAGATTCCAAACGACCATGTCATCGTCAGGACGATGTACGTGAGAATTGGATGACGGGATACCCAGCTTTTGAGATTCATGTATAAATTCCTTTGATCAGATTTTTCAACAACCCGAAGCGTGAAGACATAAATGTCGATAAAACATTTTGTACTCTCAACAATAATAGCAATGAGGAACAAAAAACTCCCCTACCAAGAGGGGAGTTTCCACTATCCGAATGGACAGTATGGTCAAGCTGGCAGAATCTCAATCACCTAAAAGGAGGAGAGCAAACGGGACGACCAGAAGTGTGCCGGTCACCAGGTGCAGGAGAACCTCGCGCTTTGGATTCGTTTTCTCGACCATTTCCGAGCCGAAACTCCCAAGGGTATTGTTAGTGGCATGGAAGATCAACGCCGGCAGGATGCTACCAGATTTGATGGTGAGAAAGGCAAGCGGAAATGAATAACAAACACAAACATAAGGATACAGGACGAATGCTTCTGCCCAAAAATGTGCTGAGAGATTATGGCCGCGTAAAGCAATGGGAGCATGCCAGATGC
>JAEURI010000032.1 GCA_016789225.1 Anaerolineales bacterium | reverse complement strand
CGTGATCTTGCCGTGACCGAGAAATTCATGGTCACCCAATTTCGGCTCCAGGTCGCGGATGCCCGCAATGACCGGCAGCAATTTATAAATGGCGTTATCTCCCAGGTGATTCGACGCCGCATGGGCAGATTTGCCCTTGGCTGTCACCTTCATCTCCAGGCGTCCTTTGTGGCCGCGATAGACCAACATCTTGGTCGGCTCGCCGATGACAACGAAATCCGGCTTGATCTTCGGGTCGACTTCGACAAAGGTATTGGGAGCGATACCGTCGCACCACTCTTCCATATTTCCAAAATAATAGGCAGTCCAGCCATCGAGCAGACCGAGGTCGCGTGCAATGGCAAGGCCATAGATCATTCCGGGGGTGCTGTTCTTTTCATCGCATGCGCCACGGGCATATAACACGCCGTTCTCCACCTTGCCAACGAACGGGTCCCACTGCCACGAAGCCGGGTCACCGATACCGACAGTATCGATGTGCGAATCGAAGACGATCACCTTCTTGCCGTTCCCAATACGCCCGATGGTGTTGCCCATTTTGTCATAACGGATCTCGTCGTAGCCGAGTTTCTTCATCTCTTCCTGAATGCGCTTGCCCACCTCCCCGATCTGTGACTCCATCGAAGGAATGGCAACAATGTCACGCATGAATTTGATGATCTCTTCCCGCTTTTCCGTCACACGTTTTTGGATCTCTTTCACGTTATCTGTCATTTTTTCTCCTTGATTATTGCAGGCCGGTTTTTACCCTGCCATATGTTCCTTCATTAAGCGTCGGGCAAAAGCCCGGTTTACAATTAACCATTCCCCACCCGCCTGACAATATGGAAATGGAAATACCCGGGGATGAAATAGCTCAACGAATAATCCACGATCTTGCCTTCCGCGTCGAACAACTGAGCATGGAAGTGCAACAGCACATCGCCGCGCTGGATCTCCAGCGGCTTGGCCACGTCGGCCGAGGCGCCGATTGCGCTCACATTCGCACGGGATGAGGTCAGAGAATCGCCGCGAGTCAGCAAAAAGTCCAGCACCGAGCCGTGAAAATCGGAGGGTAAATCCCTGGAGTGAAGCACCTCCTCGGGCAGGATATCCACAAGGTAAGCCACCGGGCGTTCATCCGCACGAATGACACGGCGCACCCGGGTCAGTTTGGAGCCGATTGAAACCTTCAACGCCGCAGCAAGGTCATCATCGGCCATAAGGCTTTCGATCGCCAGGTCACTGACGGACATCGCCAGGCCCATGCGTTTTGCGATGGTATCCAGGCTTTCTAGCACCTCGAGACCGCTATCGAGCGCCTGCACTTTGCCCACCACAAATGTACCCGACCCCTGCCTGCGGCGAATGAGCCCCTGTGTTTCGAAGGAACGCATCGCCTCGCGCAAGGTCGCGCGTGAGACGCCGAGCTGTTTGGCAAGTTCAGGCTCCGAAGGTAGCCGTTGACCTGCGGGCGTTTTATTGATCAACGCAGACAGGTCTGCCTGCAATCGTTGAAACGGGAAATTAGCCATGAATGATTCTCTTTTCCATCCGTAGATCGTGCAGATTATGTAGATCGAAATGACCAAGTGAATAATCTGCGAAATCCATGGATCGTCCTAGTCTTCCAATACCGGAATGAAATCGAACTGGGTTACATCCACCAGCCCTTTATCAGAAATTCGCAATTCAGGAATGACCACCAGCGCCATCAGGCTCAACTGCATGTTCGGGTTATTCAATTCACTGCCGCACATTTTGAAGCCATCCAACACTGTCCCGGCCTTGCGTGCAACCACATCCGCGCGCTCTGTAGACATGAGCCCCGCAATCTGCAATTCCACCAGACCGACCACTTTGCCATCCATCACCACCACTTGGCCGCCGCCGCATTTTGCCAGTTCATTCGCGGCAACCGCCATACTCTCATCATCAGTACCCACGACGATCATGTGATGGCTGTCGTGCGCCACCGTCGAACCAATGGCGCATTTCCTTGTGAATTCAAATCCGTTCACCAGCCCAACCGTCACCTTGCCTGTCGCGCGGTGGCGTTCCACCAACGCGATCTTGGCAATATCACGTTTGATATCGGCTTTGACTTCACCAGCCTCGGCCTTGACCTTCATCCGCAGATGACGGGTCGGCGCCTGATTCTCGATCACCCCAATGACATGCGCCTCGACCTCCGCGCCGTCAGCTGCTCTTGTTTGAAGGACAAAATCCTCCGCTGTAAATTTTCTCTTCACTTTGACCGATTTGGTCGCCCACTTGGGATATTTCACAACGGGCAATTTGACCTGCCACTCGCCCTGCTCGGCAATGACCTGTCCCTTTGCAATGACCGTATGAGCGCTGAAATTCATCAAGTCTTCCACCAGCACAATATCGGCCCAACGGCCCGGGGCGATCATGCCCATTTCCTTGCTCAAGCCGAAATGCTCAGCTGTGTTAATCGTCATCATTTGAATGGCCATCATGGGGTTCAAGCCTTCGCTCACAGCGTGGCGAAGCACCCGGTCCATGTGACCTTCCTCGGTTAAGGTGGCGGCGTGAGAGTCGTCAGTGACAAGCAGGAAGCGGCGCGAATCCAATTTCTTTTCAGTGATGGCTTTGACTTGAGCCGCAACGTCGAACCAGGCCGAACCATAACGAAGCATCGCCTTCATGCCCTGGCGGACGCGCGCAATGGCATCCTCCATGCGCGTGCCTTCGTGGTCGTCCTCTGCGCCGCCAGCCACATAGCCATGGAAAGGCAGACCGAGATCCGGTGAGGCATAATGCCCGCCGATGGTCTTGCCCGCCGCATGTGTTGCAGACATTTCATCCAGCATTTTTTTATCGCTCATGAAGACACCGGGGAAGTTCATCATTTCGCCCAAGCCGATGATGCCCTTCCAGGTCATCGCTTCCGTGACTTCCTTTGGCCCGATGGAGGAACCCGGAGTCTCCAAACCCGGCGCAGACGGAACACAGGAAGGCATCTGCACCCAAACGTGAATGGGCTGCTTCTGCGCTTCATCCACCATCAACTTGACGCCCCTGAGGCCAAAGACATTTGCGATCTCATGCGGGTCGATGAACATACCAGTCGTGCCGCGCACAGCCACAGCACGGACGAACTCAGTGACTGTCACCATACCGGATTCGACATGCATGTGCCCATCCAACAAGCCAGGCACCAAGAACTTGCCTTTGGCATCGATGACCCTTGTCTTTTTACCGATCGCGTGACTCGAGTCCCGTCCGACATAAGCGACGTGCCCCTGCACAACCGCCACATCGATATTTGGGATGATCTCGCCGGACTGCACGCTGACCCATTTGCCGTTTCGTATGACAAGGTCTGCATGGGCACGGCCCATGGCCACATCGACAAGCGCGGTGGTGAGTTTGGTGGAAGGTGTCATAAATTCTCCATCGAAAGCAGATCAAGAAATCTGATAGAACAGGATAATTCCAATGAACCAAAGAACCGTGAAAAATGCAGGCACCAACAACAGCCAGGCCCACAATGGATGTTCTTCCTTCACCGCCGCCGCAGAAGCGACTTGAAAGAATGGCAGAAAGATCGCAAAACCATATAAGGAGGGGGAACCATTAAAGTAATAGGATATCGGAAAAAACAATACCGCGCCAAGCAGGACAAGCCAAAAATTACGTTTCCATACCCCGATCACCGAGAATACCAGCGAGAGCGGAATGGACAGCCAGAAGAGGATAGGCACGAGCAGAGCGCCCATGATTCACTGCTACACACCCGTAAAATCGTTCAGCACCAAATTGAAGATATGATAAACAAGGAAGCCAAACGGCGGGAGCGGAAATATCCATGCAAGCACCTGATCTTCCCGGCTAATAAAAAGAGCGGAAATCAATGAAAAGAGAGGCAGTAGCCGCACAACCAGAAGCAGCCCGAACCACGACCCGAACGCATAAGCGACCGGAAGAGTGAGCAACGCAGCGAAGACCATCAGGCTTGATTCCTTGCGGATGAGCGCCAGGAACATCAGGATCAACGCCACCCCGGCCACAACCAACCCGGGGATCCCATTTGAGAGAAAGATCAACGTGCCGGTTACCACTTGAATTATTGCATCCATTGTTTCACCTTTTCATCCATACTTATCATTCGATCAATGATAACTGCCTTTAACCAGGAGAATTTCATCAAGTGGATGAACACCTGCTTCGGTGTCATTGATAAATGACCAAGCTTTCTTGAAATTCTCCTCAACAGACACCATACCATCTAGAAACAGCGCAGCGTCTGTTTCCCATTTCAAAAAATGGGTGCGTTGACGTTCAATTTGCGTCCAGTCAGCGGCGTTATGCACAGACTCTTCATAACGCCGGGTGACACGTTCGCGCCAAACCCCTTCTTCCGAAACAAAAGTGTGAATCGGGCGAAAGTTGGTTTGGTATGTGCGCGCCAGAGACTGGGCATGATGGCGGTCTGTGTTCATAAACACGGAGTCAATGATCACGCTCAGACCCAGTTCAAGCTGTCGTTCCGCCAACCCAAGCAGGATTGCCACTTTTGAGTCCCAAAATTGCACGGTTGGATTCAATGGCAGCTCGCCAACGACATCGTCGATGCAAAGATACGGCACTTTCAACTCGCGTGCCAGTTTTCTTGCGAGGGTCGTTTTGCCAGTGCCGGGCAGCCCCGAAAAAATGACCAGGGTTTGGCGCATCACCGATTAGCCTGCCAGCAAACGTTTGGCAGCCCGGTTATGTTTTTCGATCAACTTGCCCTGATCCACAGTTGCAAGCTGACCTTCCTTCACAACAAACTTTCCGTTGACCACGGTGTAATCCGCGTTGACCGATTGACCGAACACGACCGCCGAAACCGGGTCATGCATACCGGCAAAGCCGAGCTTGTTTAAATCGATCGCAAAGAAGTCGGCACATTTGCCAGGTTCCAAACTTCCGATGTCGTTTCGTCCGAGCACTGCCGCGCCGCCGCGGGTTCCCAGGTATAAGGCTTCTCTCGCTGTCATCAATTTTCGGTTGGGATCGTTCGAGAGGGAATAGCCCGTCAGTCCTTCTTTGACTCGTGAGACGAGCATGGCATTTCGCACTTCTGCAAGGAGATGTGAGCCGTCGTTGGAGGCAGAACCGTCCACGCCTAAGCCGACGTTCACGCCTGCTGCCCGGTATTCTTTGACCGGAGCGATGCCTGAAGCCAGTCGCATGTTCGAGGTGGGGCAATGCGCCACGCCACAGTTATGTTTGGCAAAGACTTTGATCTCTTCATCGTTGACCCAGACTGCATGCGCAAACCAGACATCCTCACCCACCCAATCCACTTCCTGCATGTATCCAACCGGACGATGACCGAACATCTGCATACAGAATTGTTCTTCGTCTTCGGTCTCAGCTAAATGCGTGTGGAGATGTACACCATACTGTCGCGCCAATTTCGCGGACTGCTTCATCAAGTCAGAAGTCACGCTGAATGGCGAACAAGGTGCGAGCACCACTTGGGTCATCGCTCCGGGTTTGGCATCGTGATATTCTTCGATCAGGCGTTGGGAGTCTTTCAGGATGTTGTCTTCAGTATCCACCACACTATCGGGGGGAAGCCCGCCTTTGGATTCGCCCAGGCTCATCGAGCCGCGGGACGCTTGCAGCCTGACCCCAACTTCGAGTGCAGCGGCAATCTCATCGTCAAGTTTGGAGCCGTTCGGATAAAGATAGAGATGATCTGAGGCGGTGGTACAGCCCGAGAGGGCCAGTTCCGCCAAAGCTGTTTGAGTCGAAGTGAAAATATCCTCCGGCCGGATACGCGCCCAAATAGGATAAAGAGTCTTGAGCCAGTTGAAGAGGTTGGCATCTTGCGCGGCAGGCACGGCGCGTGTGAGGGTTTGATAAAAATGATGGTGCGTGTTGACCAGGCCCGGCAGGACGACATGCCCTTTAAGATCAAGCACTTCATCGGCAGCGGCTGGCATTTCGCTCATGGGCCCGACCTCTTGAATGAAGCCGCGCCGCACAAAGATACCGCCGTCAGGAATCTCCCGCTGCTGGTCGTCCATGGTGACAATATATACGTTTTTGATAAGGAGGGTTGTCATGAGATAGTCTGGTGGTCCAGTTGTTGGAGGGTTTGATAGTCGCCTAGTCAGGCAAGGCGACTAGACTAATTTGTCTGACAACTTATAGTTTAGCAAAAAAGGGGGAGGATGTCAAATAGTATTAAAACTAACTCAAGTTGCCACCTTTCCATCGTGTTACCCTCCTGGAGGACATCGGGACGATGTGGCGATAGAGACATGGGCCTGCGCACGGTGTGGCAGAATGACACTCAACCAAGTCTCAATTTTCCATGGTAGCAACTTGTGTTAAAACCTAGGACAAAGAAACAAAAAACTCCCCTGCCACGAGAGGAGTTTTCACTATCCGAATGGATGGTTATTTTTCCAGGTGCATTGTGTAAGCCAGCTTTTTACCGAAGAAGTTTTTCTCTTTGAAGCCAGCCGCTTGTGCAACCTTTAGTACTGTCTCGCGGCGATGGAAATGCGGGTCGAAGATGACTTCGGTGATCGACAAAATACCGCCGGGCTTTAGTGATTTATAAATTTCCTTCAATGCACTTTCCCGATCTGGTATCTCGCCAAAAACTGTTACAAGCAGTGCGCGATCATAATAAGCTTGCGGAAGTTTGCCTTCTCCCAAGCCTGCATGAAGGAATTTCACATTTTGCAGACCGGCTGTCTCCACTTTCTTGCTGACGCGAGCCAGCATCTCTTCCTGTATATCGAGCGCGGTCACTTCACCCTGCGGACCAACAGCCTCTGCAAGAGGCAGAGTCAGGCGCCCCGGCCCACAGCCAGCATCCAGCACTCGCATACCGGGAACCAGACCCAAAAGTCGAGTAATGACGCGGGCGCGGTTGACTTCGGTGAACGGGTTATCCATCTCCACCATCCAAGCCAGCCATGATGGACATGGGAGTGCGTCACGACGCCAGATCAGGCTGGCAATGACCAGGATGGCGATCAATCCAAGAATGATGTACAAGATGGTCACGAATATGCCTGCTTCCGCTGCGTAATTGCCTTTGCGCTCCAAATAACCGTGATACCAATTGCTGCAACAAACCAAAGTAGAATGGAATACGTATCGGCACGCTCAGAGAGTGTGAACAATTCACCCGTGAAGTTGACCATGGCATGGAACAAGATCACTGCGAGCGTACTGCGGTTTGTGTTGTTGTAGATCCAGGTGAAGACAAAGGTCAGGGGGACGATCCCGGCGAAGAACCACCAGAATGCAGGCGTGCCAATGCCGAGACTCGCCTGATATGAATCCCGAATGAAGAATGTGGGCAAATGCCACAGCGACCAAAGGATTCCCAGGATCAGACTGGATACCAAAGCGCTGTATTTCTCCTGTAAGCGATCCAGCAGATAGCCGCGCCAGCCCAGTTCTTCGATAAAGGGAAATAGTGTTGCAAACAGGATGGACAGGATAATTGAGGCTGGATTTGTGAGTGCATTAAGAGCAGTTTCCCCCCAGGTTGCGCCTGTGCCACCGGTTATCACATCCAATAGCGCCGCCAGACCATTCAAGATCGGCACAAAGATGAATATGATCAAGTACCACTTTGCCGGAATACGCTTGAAACTGATGACGCGCTTCCAATAATCCTGCCTGCCTTCCTTGTCGCGCGTGATATAGGTGAATGCAATACCCATGACCATTGGTCCTAGGGCGGCGAGCAGGACCAATACAAGCCCTGCGGCGGTTTCCATACTAAGCTTCATCAGGATCGCCAGCCCGCCGAAGATCCCAGACCAGATATAGGTCGCGACGAAGTAGATCCACGGGGAAGCCAATGCAGGTCGTGTGGTTTTCAGGTTTTCGTTCATTTTGATCTCTCCTTGTAATTCATTTGTTTGGATATGTTTCCATATTTGATATGCGGTAACGATGCAGATCTACTTGGGCTTCCTGCCGCCAGCCAAACACAAGCTTGGCAGCGAAAATACTCACCAACAATGCCACGACCTGGAAGGGCACAGGGGACCATCCGAGAATTTCAGCGGCGTTCACGTCACTGCGCTCCATGAACCAGGAAAGAACGCCAAAGTACAGGGGATCGATCGTCATGAACAATGCACCTACATACCAAATGCCCAGGTTGAGCGGCGCCCAACGGGTGATTAAACGGGAGCGATTGGCGTAAACCACAAACCCAATAAGAGTTGTTACGATGACCGGCAACCAGGCGATCAAGAGCCAGTAATAGCCAGTTCGTTGTTCCATCGGGGTGGTGTAGATCACCTGACTGGTCAACCAGCCGTTTGTCAGCAGGCGGAACTCCAGTATCTCTTCGCCAAACATTCGCGCAGTCAGATAATGCATGGATTCATGTAATGTGTTCTGTAGAACAGCAATCAATGCTAATATAGCGTAAACATATAACCGGTTAAGAATTATCTTCATGGTTTTCTACTTCGCTTCAGCATAAGTCTCTGCCAGCACCTTGTTAACCATCACGTCCACGAACTGCCCGAGATTACTTCCATCCAGTCCATGTCCACCATTCAGCCAGATCAATTCCTTATGTGGCGCTTCGAGAACATTGAAATATTCTTCCACTAAGGATGACATTGCATTCACGTCATTACGTCCCGCAAAAATGTAGACGGGCACATCCAGCGTTGCGGCTTGTGTTATGAAATCGACATCCTGCAATTGCGGATACACCACTTCAAAAGATCGGATCAATCCGCGAGTATGGTTAATCTTGTCTACCAGCCCATATTCCGGCGCAATGAAAGGGACGATCGGAACAATGACCGTATAGTGAGGAGAGTGCATATAATCGTTCAACACATCCAAATAGGTGACATACTTATCCAACATGTCTTCACCCGTATAGGGAGGCGGGCCATTGCGCTGGAGAGTTTCCACCATTTTCGTATCGCCTCGTTCGACCGAGTAGCTGAGCGCCAACTCATAGCCCATGACATCGTCCCTGATGATGTCCACCATCTGCCCGTTGCCGATGTAGGCATAATATAGTTCGGGGTATTCCTGAACCAGCCAAACGCCCAGAATGCTTGTCCACGAAACGCCATAGACATAGATTTTTTCCTGATGGAATCGTTCGCGCAGATACAGAGTCAGCGCATGGGCATCTTCGACAAAACGTTGTTTGTTCAGCGTGGAAAAGGGAACCGCGTTATAGGATTTGCCTGTTCCGGGTTCATCCCAACTTACCACTACGAAATCTTTTTCCAACGGCTCAAAAAGGGATCGAGTTGCGAATCCACCTCCGCCGGGACCGCCCATGCCAAGATTCAACAGAATCGGATTGTTCACATCCTGCCCGCGAATGGTGATCCATTGCTCGCTTCCGTTCAAAGTCACCTTTTTGAGTGTGGCAATCGAATTGGGAAGTGGTTCGCCATTACCATCCGTGATGGGCGGTGTAACGGCAAAGATCTGTGACGCGACGATTGCGAGGATGGAAACAAGGATCATGCCAGAAAGCCCAATGGTGATGCCTTTCCATGTCGGAATAATACGAAACTGCAAAACGACCAGTGCTATATACAAAATACCGAGCGGGATCCATATCCACGCGGGAACAGACGTCGATAATGGGAGCAGGATGATCGGTAGAACAAGTAAGATGGAAAGGAGCACCGCCGGGATGCGTCTCAAAGATTCGAATACTTTCTGTACATTCATAATAAAATCTCCTTTTCCTTCACATCATAAGTTTGAGAAAATAAAAACTCCCCCGTCGCTGGGAGAGTTTTCACTATCCGGATGGATAGGCTGTTCCTTTGGGATCAATCCGGTTTACGTGCGATGACATAACCATACGTCAGCCAACGACCGCCATCCTGTTGGATGACCTTTGCTTCCCCCTCTGGGTCAGCTTTGCAGTAGGGATCGTTTCGGCTGAACTCGTCCCACCAGTGCCAGGCATCAGGAGCATTGTCCGCTTCGATAACATCAAAACCAACTGCCCGGCAGGCTTCGACAGTTTCATCCACTGTGGCAAAACATTTTGCCCAGCCTTCAGGCCCCGCACCATCGCCTTTGGTATAGATCGGCGCAAGGTCAGCGGGAATGGGAACATTCAAGTGCATGGGTTCACCCAGACCAAAGACTCCGCCTGGGCGTAGAATACGATAAATCTCTGACAGACACTGGCAATACATGGTTTCACCAAAAAATCCGCGCATCATTTCCAGCGTAGTCGTGGAATGGACAAAGTCGAAAGTGTTCGATGCAAAATAGGTTTCAGGCACACCCAATTTCAAGCCAATGACCCGGTCCTCAACATCCCAGTTTCGGGCATTACGCATCAAGTGTTCGATATGCGGGATGCCATCACTGCGGTCATCGTCCGGGTCAAGACCAATAACATACACTCCGTATTCCTTTGCGAGAAAACACGTCTGATATCCGCTTTCGATGCCAACATCGAGGACGCGCGCGTTTGGGCGCAGACCCATCTTCTCTGCCATGAACTCGGTCAATTGCAAACCGCCGGGACCGCTGCACTCTGCATAGATAGTCGGCAGGTCGTGAGAGTATTTATCGGATCTGGGATATGGAATTGACATGGTCTTACCTTGCAGGCGCAAGGGCTTGTCCACTTTCGGGTTGAGTCAAATGCTTGCCGAACAAAAGAACCAATGCACCGGCATACACCATTTCATCGGCAAAGATCTCCAGTCCGTGAGTGACTCGCAAGACCGTTGGCAGCCAATAGGCCTGTATCATGGCAATGCCACCCACGAGGATGAACAACGCCAGGCCAAGGGTCAGGAATAGGCGGCGGTTAGAAAGATTCCACGCGATGAGGATCGGCAAACAAGCCAGCAGGAAGAACAGACTGCGGATCGCGATCACCGGCAGAAGTTGACCCCAACCCGGCAACGCGAGTTCATTCGAACCTTGAAGATAGTAGGGCAATACGATGGGTGCGATCAGGTTCCCAAAAATGAAGTATGCCAGCGGGAATGCCAGGAATGCCGCGAACAAACGCCATGCCCAACTACCCAATGTTCGGCCTGCAAAAAAAGACCTCGTCCGGGTAAAGAAGCCTTCGCCTTTCAGGACAGGTGGGAAAAGCCATGCAACTGCGGCACTACAAAACAGAGATGCAGGGAGATAAAGCACAACCGCATATAACGAGGCCGCCGACATGGTACTAAAGATCATGGCTTCGAAGTAGGTGTTCACTCCATATGCGATCCAGGTGAAGAAGAAGAGGATCAACCATCGTGACAGGAACCCACCTGAAAGTCCGCGTGAGACCGCTGATAACCCCAGAGCCAGGAGTAGACTTGTCAGCAGGGTGGATTGGGCAATGATCGCGGGGTCTGCGCCCATTGGCATCTCTGGCGCGGACAATCCCATCATGGTTGCCAATTGGCCACCGGGCATAAAGCCGATGAAGAAAAGAAACCCACAGAGAGGTATTTTCCATAGGTAGTGAAGCAAGGATCTGAAGTTCATGACATATTCTCCTTTATGGTGTTGTTATCATGATACACGGGCCAAACAAAAAGACTCCCCCGTCGCTGGGGGAGTCTTCACTATCCGAGTGGATAGGCCTAATGTATTAACCATGTCTTGATAAACGCTATGATCTCATCCAGCTTTGCCCCACAGTGCAACACGAGGATCTGCCCAGCTGTAAAGTGGCCACTACCATGATTGAACTAGCCCAATTAAAGAGGAGCCGATCACGGAAAGTTTTTAACGGCCAAATCATCAAACAAATTAATGAAGCATTTACAAGAATGAAGGAACCTGTACATACGCTTTTCTTTCGCGCATAGGCAGTTTATAATTGCCTATGACAACACGAGCAACCCAAGTTCCCCACCCAATAAACGCCCTCCTCCACAAATACACCTCCCTCCGCGGAGCCTACACCGACTGCTACCTGACCGAGCTTCCCAGGCAGGTATCCTTCTCGGAATACGTCTTCGCTTTCTACACCACTCCCCTGTTCAAGCTGGAACGGTTGATCCTCAAACTGCTCGTCATGAAACCATCCAGCGATGCGCAGGCAAGGGAGTTGGCAGATGGCAAGCGCGATTCATTCGCAGCGTGGACGGTGGAAGCACGTGAAGAGGATCAAATTTTGATGTGCGACTTCGCGGGCAGCACACGCTCGTGGTTGATGGCTGTCCCTGTAGAGAATGGCACGCACTTGTACTTTGGGTCGGCAGTGGTTCCACATCGAATTTCAAAGGATGGCAAACCCTCGCTGGGATTCTTTTTTCAAGCCCTGCTGGGGTTTCATAAGATCTATTCGGTTTTACTGCTGTACTCCGCGAGGTCAAGACTGATGCGGAAGAGCGGGAATGATTTTCGGTGATTTTTTCAAGTGTCGTGAGAATGTCGTCTTTATGACATTGTAAATTTCCAGCCGCTCTCTAAAATGGGGTATAAAACAAAAGGAGACATCTCATGAACCAGCCCGACCTTGGACTCAAAGTAACAGAACTGCGTCAGCAAAAAGGACTGACCCAGGAAAAACTCGCAGAGTATTGCGACGTCAGCGCGCGCACGATCCAGCGCATCGAAAGCGGCGAGGTGGAGCCGCGTTCCTTCACCCGCAACAGCCTGAGCAACATCCTTGAATTCGATTTTGGCAGGGAGGGTACCGAAGGCGAATCCATCTGGCTGGCGTTGATGCATCTGAGCAGCATGGTTTGCACTGTGATCCTGCCCCTGTTATTGTGGTCATGGAAAAAGGATACGAGCTTGAAAATCGAACGTCAGGGCCGGGCAGTCTTGAACTTTCAACTTAGCATGATGTTCGTGCTGTTCGCCTTTGTCCTGCTATTACAGATCGTACCCGCCGTTCTTCTAATGGCGCAAAATATGGATCGAACCCCCGGCATCCTCGGTGATCTTCTAACGACCCTGCCGCCATTGCCGATCTTGTTTCTCGCGATATTCACCTTGTATCAAAGCGTCGTAAACACCTTCCGCGCCCTAACAGACAAACCCATTCACTATCCGCTCAGTATTCCATTCATCAAATAACCAGTTTATATCAACGCAACGGCAGAACTCTCATATCACTCGCCTATTCCAAAACTCCGCCGATAATAAGCGTTTCCTCAGCCCCGTCTGTGGGCGAAATATGTGCTACACTGAAGTTGCAAGAAATAACTGGATCTTTCTGTCGTACCTTGACCGCCGACCCTTTTATAGGGTTGACGGTCATTTTTAATTCC
Source organism: Anaerolineales bacterium (assembly GCA_016789225.1). Taxonomy (GTDB): domain Bacteria; phylum Chloroflexota; class Anaerolineae; order Anaerolineales; family Villigracilaceae; genus Villigracilis. The sequence goes on along the minus strand of JAEURI010000032.1, from coordinate 18,990 downwards.
GGCTTAGCCGGACAAGTACCCCTTCGGGTAGAAAGCAGCAATAAAATGGATATTCGAATTTATGTAGGCAACCTCAACAAATCAACCACCCAGGATGAGATCAACACCCTGTTCGCACAGGCTGGAACCGTTTCCTCGGTCGAAGTCGTCAAGGACAAGGGCAGCGGTTTATCAAAGGGATTTGCATTTGTGTCCATGCCCAATCAGGCAGAAGCTGACAAAGCCATTACCATGTTCAACGCATATGCCATGGGCGAAAATGAGCTCAAGGTCAACGTCGCCAAGCCGCGCATCGAAGTCGTCAAAGCCTAACCGTCCCACCGCGAAAAGCACGTCCTTACAAGCCAGTTTTTACCCCTCTTCTATATTGGAGAGGGGTTTTGTTTTTCCAATCCAATGTTGGTACAACATCAATTGACTACACGAAGAACAGGGCGCCAATATTCCACTCGTTCTTCTCGCCTCTCATATCGCTCCCATATCCATCCTATATCCATCCTGTATCCCCCGCTCACCTCAAAATTTGCGCCAGCGCAAAGAAAGAACTGCCTCTCGGCGGTATAACCATCGGCATGGAGTTCTTTGTATGAAACGTGGACTTATCATCTTGGGCGGCCTTCTGCTTGCATTGTCGGCAGCAGTACTTGGTTTTCAACATCTTGGAAGTTATCAATTCAATGGGTATGTCTTGCCAGAACCTGTCAAAGCGCCCGAGACCCTGCTGCGCTCGGCAGAAGGTCCCGTGCGTCTCAGTGACTTTAAGGGCAGGCTGGTCCTTTTATATTTTGGCTACACCTTCTGCCCCGATGTCTGCCCGACTTCGCTGGCCAATATAAAACTGGCGCTCGGCGAATTGTCCCCACAGGAAGCGGCTCAGGTGCAGGTCATTTTTGTTTCGGTCGACCCAGCCCGAGACACGCCAGAGGCGCTCGGTCGTTATGTCAAAATGTTCGATGAGAATTTCATCGGCTCCACCGGCACGCGCGAAGAGATCGATTGGATGGTGAACGCCTTCGGCGCAAAATATACTCTCGAAGCGCCGGACGAAAATGGGAATTACAACGTCAGTCATTCTGCATTCACCATGCTGCTCGACCGCAGCGGATATTATGTGATGAATTGGCCGCACGGCACACCGTCCGCGGAGATGAGCGCAGACCTGCGTTACCTGCTCGAACATGAGATCCCCGTCAGCGCACAGATCCTTTCCGGCCCCACCTACACTCCTGTTGTGTGCGCAGTGACTCTCATCCCGGCGCATGTGCAAAATGGGCAATGGCTGTACGAACATCACTGCTCTCAATGTCACGGCATCGACATGGCAGGCAACCCTCAATGGCAGGTAGAATTGGCCGACGGCTCACACCTGGCTCCCCCGCTGAACGGAAGCGGAGACGCCTGGAAGGTTTCGGAGCAGACCCTGCTTGCCACAATAAAAGAAGGCCGCAACCTCGACAAGCCCATCCACATGCCCGCCTTCAAATCCACCCTTGCCGATTGGGAGGTCGAATTCATCCTGAGCTATGTCAAAACCACTTGGGATATCAACCAGTTAAACTACCAACACGGATTCATGACCCTCACCCCAAATCCGACCGCCACTCCTGCCGCGCCTCTCTCCCCGCTGAAAACGGTCACACCGTCTCCATAGCTTCTACGCCGCCGACACCGGGGATTTTTTAAGTCCCTAAGTGAACAAATGTGCTATTATTGAAACATGTTCACCAGACTCAGCAAACTTTATCACGAGTTCCCTGCCCGCTTCTGGATCATCGTCCTGACTTTCTTTATCGACAGCATCGGCGCGACCCTGCTCTTTCCCTTCTTCTCACTTTACATCACAGATAAATTCAACGTCGGCATGACCCAGGCAGGCATGGTGCTTGCCACATTCTCCATCTTCGGAGTCATGGGCAACGTCATCGGCGGCGCACTGACTGACCGCTTCGGGCGCAGAAAGCTGATCCTCTTTGGGTTGGTCTTCAGCGCCATGAGCACACTTATCCTTGGCATGGTCAATTCGCTGGCCGTGCTCTTTCCGCTCGCCGCGTTTATCGGCCTGCTCTCAGATGTCTCCGGTCCGGCTCATCAAGCCATGATGGCTGACATCCTCGACGAGAAACAACGCCAGGAGGGCTTCGGCCTCATGCGTGTCATCCGCAACCTGGCCTGGATCATCGGCCCAAGCATCGGCGGCTTCCTCGCGAGTCGTTCATATACCCTCTTATTCATCATCGATGCAATCGTAAGCTGCATCGTTGCGGTTATCTTCTATATTTCCATGCCAGAGACGAAGCCCCAGCATCACGAAGAGGAACACAAGCAGCAAGAATCCCTCTGGCAGACCGTCGCCGGATATGGCATCGTCTTCAAAGACTTCGCCTTCATGGCATTCATAGTCGCCGCCATTTTGATGGGCGCCGTCTACCAGCAGATGTACAACTCCCTTTCGGTTTACCTGCGCGACAATCACAACATCGACCCGCAAGGCTACGGCTTTCTGATGACCACCAGCGCCATCACTGTCATCCTCTTTCAATTTTGGGTCTCACGCAACATCAAGAACCGGCCGCCCTTCATCATCATGGCAGTCGGAACACTTTTCTATATGCTTGGCTTCAGCATGTTCGGTTTTGTCTCGGCCTATTGGTTGTTCATGTCCGCCATTGTGGTTATCACCATTGGTGAGATGCTCATCATGCCCACCAGTCAGGTCCTCGCCGCCAATTTTGCCCCCATCGAAATGCGCGGCCGTTATATGGCTATCTTCGGAATGACCTGGCTGCTGCCCTCCACCTTTGCACCCATGCTCGCCGGTCTCATTCTCGACAACCTCGACCCCAACCTGCTCTGGTACATCGGTGGAGCATTATGCGCCATAGCCGCCTTTTCATTCTACATATTGCATGTGCGGCTTGGGAATAAGGAAGGTTTCATACCCACTATCGAGTCGGCCAGCTAACTGACCAGCTTTTTCTTTTTCATGGATGCATACCGCGAAAAGAAGTGAACCCACCAGGGAGATAACTTCACCTGATACTTCGCCTCTTTGATCACCTTTCGCATCCCATCCGGACCTTGAAACGGGTCCAACAACAAGACAGATTTCCCAACCTCGAACAGTGCATGCGCATCCGAGCCGACTGTGCCAGCCAAATTGTGTTTTTCTGCAAATGCCTTTGCGCGGTGATTAAAGCGCGGGTCCATGCAGCGCGAATTGAAGACTTCAATCGCATCCACATAGGGGATGATATCCAATAGATCGGCCTCTTTCCACCCGCCCTTCCGCATCTCATCGAACGGATGCGACACGCTGATAAAAGCTCCCTGCTCCTTCAATATTCGGATCGTCTCCCGTGGAGTCAACCCGGCTGGAATCTCCTCCTGTACATAAGCCGCAAGGATCTCCCCACGGGTGGTCATGATCTCCTCCCCAACGATGACCAGCTCCGGAGCCAGTTTTTGAGCCGCCCGCGCCCCCGCAACCGAATTGTGGTCGGTAATGACAAGCCGATCCAACCCCTTCCGCCTCGCCTCCCGCACCAGATCCTCCGGGCGGGTCAGCGAGTCCTTTGATGCATCCGTATGGCAGTGAAATTCGAGTTTTAACATGGCTCCTTAATCCGGGACAATTGACACTTGAATCGTCCCGCCGATTCCTATATACTATAAACTAGTTTTCTTTGGGCGGCATTTTAATATTCACTGCCCGTGACAACAACAGTTATAGCATCAATTATCACTACGAGGACATCATGCAGGGAAACAATATTAACGAACCCGACCCAATCACTCTCTGGGTATTATTGCTGTTATCCGGGGGACAAAAACTAACCGTTCACGATCTGGTGAAATTATTGAACCGAACTCTGGAAGTAGTTTGGGCCGCTTTACAAAAATTAAAGAACTGGAAGTATGTCAAGGATGATAAGGGGAAATATATGATCACCAATGAAGGGATCGAGTATCTTGCGTTGAAAGGCATCAGCGCAACCGAACCGGAAGACGACCCCGCCCCAAAGGATTTCGTCAGGAAGATCAAGCCGCCCTTTTTCTCTTCCTGGAATGAGCTGTTGGTTTGGGCAGCCTTGCCCCTGATCTTGCTGATCCCCACCATGATCATTATTCCGATCATCACCCGGGGCTACAATTTTGTCTCGATTGATAAGATCGTGTACCAAGTTCTAGTGGCCGTCCTTTACGTCGCCATCGTCGTCTTATACGTAAAGTTCTCACATCACAATATCGTAGAGAGTGAAAGGCTGGTCATCTTTCGCGGAGGGAAAGCCATTGGAAAAAAGGGCGCCGGGCATGTCTTCGTCCTGCCGCTGATCGATAACCCAAAAATAGTTGATATGCGCGAGAGGTCCAAGGAGATCAACATGGAACCTTGTATCACTAAGGATAATCTCCTGGTCCATGCCGGGTTTTATATTTCATGGCAGATCGATGAGCCGATTCCCAGCCTGACCAAGGTTTCCAATGTGGAGGATTCCATGACACTCCTTTCGACAGCAGTTCTGCGTTCCACTATTTCAGAATACACTCTGGAAGATGCGTTGAAAATGCGAAAAGCCATAAACACCCTTATTCGTAATCGCATCGAACAAAAAATTGGGGATTGGGGTGTTAAGATCAACAACAGCGAAATCCGCGAGATCCAGCCCCCCGAAGGTGTGATGAAATCCTTTCAGAATCAGTTTACAGCAGACCTCGAAAAACAGGCCGCGCTTACCAAGACTGATGCAAAGGTGGAGGCTCTGCAAAAACTTTTCGCCATTGGAAGTCAAATGGATGATCGAACATTCAATCTTAAATATCTGGAAACCCTCGAAAAGATCGGTGACGGACCCTCCACAAAGTTCATTTTCCCCATGGAATTCATGCACTTATTGGAAGAGTTTGTGAAGTCGCAAATCAGTCGAAATGGCAACAACTCTGGGAACGCCGAAACATCAGCAAGGCGCATTTCGCCTACTGATGACTAAATACATACAAAATTATTATTATTTATCGAGAGGAGCTTTTTAGTAGCTGAACGTCCTCAGGAGCGAGGAAACTTTCCGGGTTCACGCCTACAGCCAGGGCAACACTGGAAAGCGCTGTAGCGAACCCAACTCTGTAGTGATCGTTATCTTCTGATCTATACGAGCCACTTGCTGCGGATGCGAAATATATACTCATTAAAGTCCTGGCTATATCTTCACGAAACCAGGGTTTGATATCGCTTACGTTGGACATGTCTTTCTCCTTACACTTTGGCGGGGAATTTATAATTTCTTATATTATAGAACAAATATTCTTCAAACACATTGCAATTCAGTTTTTGAATTTTACCTGTAATCGGAAAAGGGGGGTTTACAGCTTTGAAAATACCCATGGTATCGTGAGTGATTGCACGAATCAAAACCAAGTTGAAATTATTTTCAATACCAATTTAGACGATTTTGCTTTAGAATCAATCATTAATGAGACGAGTCTTTAGCGGAGTCGGTTCGTTTTTACAGACGCCTTCCGGCGTTATTTTTGTCACGAATATCATCTGGCATGCCGTCCTATGGGGGCTGGGAGTTCAATTTTCCTATCTCTATATCGGTATCGGGGTTACCATTCTGGTACTGGACTTTTTCATCGCCAATACCCTGCTCGACCGGTTGGTTTATTTCTTCGCTCAATTCGTCCTGCCAATTCAAAACCCCAAAGACAGACAAGAGATACACTCGCGTGTCAGCAGTTTCGAGAGCGGCAGCCGCGGGCCGATCCTGTTCGTGAAAAATGGACGTGTGATCACCCATGAGGGCGAAACGGGCAAACGCGGGCCGGGCGTCATCCTGCTGGATACCGCCAGCTCGGTCGTCCTGCGAACCGACACCGAGATCCGCGGCGCGGCCGGACCTGGCATCCGCTTTACGCGCGGAAACGAATATATCGCCGGGAGTGTCGACCTCAGGACGCAGTGGCAGTTCATCGGTCCGTTAACGAGCGATCAGCCCTTTCTTAATCCCGTCCCCATTTCCAATCCAAAACAGTACAATGAACTGCAAAATCGGCGGCAGCAGACTGCCGGACAAACCCGCGACGGATTTGAGATCTCCCCCACCATCAGCATCAAATTCAGCATCAAGCGTCCCGCTCAAAAAACAGCAACCGAAAGCGGCGTGACCTCGCAGTACGGATTCGACGCGAATGCCGTACGCAATGCCATTACCCGCGAAGTGATCGAACTGGGCACCTTCGACAACAAACGCGCCCGCATGGAATGGAACAAACTTCCCGCGCATCTGGTTGTGAACCTGTGGCGCGAATACGTCCGCAAATTCAAGCTCGAAGATCTCTTCAAGGCCGAAGGTGTAAGCGGACTTCAGACCATCGAAGACATGATCAACAAGCGTGTCAAGAAAGCGGAAGTGGTTGCTCTGGATGACACCGGCCTACCCACCGGCGAGTCGTTGATGAGCCTGGAGTTTCAGCAATTGCAGGCGCGCGGGTTGGAGATCACAGAAGTTCGCATTCACAACATCCTGTTCGATCCCACCATCGAAGAACAGACTATAAAGAACTGGAGCGCGGAATGGACCAAGATCGCCAAACGTGAGGAAGACCAGCTGAACGAGCGTGAAAAACTGATCGAGTCTGCCGCCCGTAACGAAGCCATCAAACGATTTGCCCGGCTTGCTACGCAGAAATTTGACAACCCCATTGCGCCGCCGCAGGATGTCTTTGCCACCTTACAAAACCTGATCGAACCTGTAAAGGAAACCATCGTTCTCGAAAGCCGCGCCAACAGTGAAATGGAAGCGGAACTCAAAAAACTGGATGAGATCTGGAAATGGCTCCTGGTCAACAAGGTCGATTCCAGCCAGCATCAACTGCCGGAGCAGACCAACCCATGAAACGTCCGCGCATGCAACGCGACGAGATCGCCTCCCTGCTTTTTGGGCTTTCAGATGAAAGCCTCGAATTCAGGAATCGCTGGCGCACCCTTGCCATGGGAGCGGTCTGGCTTGTCCTGAGCGGAATCTCGATGATCCTTTTCGTCTTCCTTGCTACGGGGAATCTCTCCAGGCTGGCGATTGTGGCCATGAGTTTCATCAAATATGTGCCGCTCATCATGGTGGTGTATGCACTGGCAAAATCGAAGGCCGCTCAATACCTGGACGATCTTTTCGAATTGGAAAACGTTGACCTCGCCGCCGATTTCATCGAGGAAGTGGCCTTCGGATACGGACATGAAAAGATCACCATTAACGAAGGCAAGATATCGGAAAAAGAGGAGCGCTCGCCCATCATCCTGATCGGCGGCCCCGGCTACATCCAAGTCAACTTGGATAGCGTGGCCCTGCTCGAAAAAGTGGATGGCGAGCCCGAGGTCATCTACCCCAGCAGCAAACCGTGGAAGTTGGGCCGCTTTGAACGCATTCGCGAGATCGGCAAGAACGATGAAGTAGGCAAACGCGAGTACGCCATCATCAACCTGCGCGACCAGTTCGTGCGTGGACTGTCTGTCAAATCGCGCACCAAGGATGGCATCCCGCTCGAGGCGCAGGATATCAAGGTCATGTTCAGCATCCTGCGCAAACCACATTCTCCAGAACATGAGATCGACCCGTATCAGTTCGAGGAACGTGCCGTCCATTCCCTGGTCTACAACCAGATCATCATCACGCCGCCGCCCAACGCTCCAACCGGAGTGGCCTTCCCATGGGATACCAGCGTCATCCCGCTCGTCACCACCGAGCTGGAAAACCTGATCACCTCGCGTAACTTGAGCGAGATCCTTGCCAGCATCAGCCAGAAGGAAATGGATGCCATCAACGAGACCGAAGAGACCAATGTGATGATGCGCATCGAAATGACGGGCGAACAAACGACCATGAGCGCGCCCGGCGCCTCCCGCCCGCCCAATTTTGAATCACGCTCCAAGATCACCTCACAATTCTTCAGCCCCGCCTTCAGAGAAAAGGCCGCCAATATCGGCGTCGCCATTCACTGGATCGACATCGGCACCTGGCAGCTTCCATCCACTGTCATCCTCGACAAGCTAAAGGATGCCTGGAACATGATGCGTGAAAATGCCAAGCGTCGCAACTCGATCGAACGCTCGGCCAAGAAACATGAATTGAGAGAGATCGTTGAGCTCGCAACGAACGTCATTCTTGTTAACTACTCAAAGTCCTCCTCCTCATCATCGTCTTATTCCTCCCGCAAACCTTCAGACAAAGATCTCGATGAACTTGCCAAGATCATCGAAAGCAACCCTGAGATCGCCGTTAGCCCTTATCTCATGCCGCAGTTCTCGAACCAATCCACATCCAAGAAGAATTCACAATCCACCGCACTCGAGATCCTCAAAGCCTTCCGCAAGGAACTCATTGTCGCGAAGGAACTCATCCAAAAAGAAAATCGTTCCTCCATCGAAAAACAAGTCGAGATCGCCAAGATCGAAAAGGCCCTGCGCGATATCGACTTTCACGTATTCCACTTTGTAAAGAGCTCCCTATGAAACATCCCCACCTTCAACTCAGCACCGAAATTACCCGCGCGCTCAATTTGGGCGCGCCTGTTGTTGCCCTCGAATCGACCGTCATTACGCACGGCCTGCCCCACCCGCAAAATCTTCAGCTTGCGCGGGATATGGAAAAACAAGTCCGCGATGCAGGAGCGATTCCCGCCACCGTTGCATTATTGGATGGAAAGATCCGCCTCGGTCTCTCGGACGAAGAACTGGTACGGCTTTCTGAATCCGAGTCCACGCTGAAAGTGAGTCACCGCGACTTCGCCACCGCCATCGTCCAAAAACTGAACGGCGGCACCACCGTCGCGGGGACGATGCATGCCGCAAACATGAGCGGCATCAAAGTCTTCGCCACAGGCGGCATCGGCGGCGTTCACAAGGAATCCTCCTTCGATATTTCCACCGACTTGAAAGCATTGGCCGACACCCCCATGATCGTTGTCTGCGCTGGAGCAAAAGCCATCCTAGACCTGCCCGCCACATTGGAATATCTCGAAACCATGGGCGTACCTGTCGTCGGTTACCAGACCGATGAATTCCCCGCCTTCTACTCCCGCGAAAGTGGATTGAACGTCAGCGCCCGGCTCGACTCTCCCAAAGAGATCGCCGAGTTTGCAAAAGCTCACTGGAGCCTTGGCCTGCGAAGCGCCGTCCTCGTGACGAACCCGGTCCCCGAAGCAGAAGCCATCCCACAGTCCAAGATGGAGCCGTTCATTGCCAAAGCATCCACCGAAGCCATCGAGCAGGGCATCCATGGTCAGGCGCTCACTCCCTTCCTGCTGGGCCGTATCAGCGAATTGACCAAGGGCAAATCACTCAAGGCCAACCTTGCCCTGTTGTTGAACAACGCGCGGCTGGCCGCAGAGATTTCAAAAGAAATGTACACCGCGAAAAAAGCCTGGGCGATTTAGTTTGGTAGCCGAGTAGTGTCGAAACCACAAGCATTGTTTGAAAGTGAGACACGATGAAAAATGAATTCACTCTTACCGCAATCTTTCATGCTAGTGCAGAGGCGCTTTACACTGCCTGGCTTTCCACACAGGGACACACCCTCATGACCGGCAGCCCTGCCAAAGTGGACGGACGCGCGGGCGGCGAATTCACTGCCTGGGATGGTTATATCTGGGGGACTTTCATTGAATTGGAGCCGAACAAGCGCATTCTGCAAACCTGGCGCACGGGAGAATTCCCCGAAGAAGCCAATGATTCTCGTGTGGAAATTTTACTGGAAGAAACAGGCGACAAAACAACGCTCACTCTCATCCACACCGATATGCCGGATGGTCAGGCGGAGAGTTACAAAACCGGCTGGGAGGATTTTTATTTCAAACCGATGCGGGAATATTTTGGATAAAAATACAGGTCGCGCAGCAAGCGTGACCTGTATTTTCTGGTTTCTCTTACTTTAGGCTCCCCCGCCTTTTTCCAACAAATCTTTTACCAACTCCTCCGGCACCTGCACAGCGATCACTTCGCCGCGCACAGTGATCTGACCATTGGCAACGATCCATTCCTCGATCACAACCTTGCGTCCTTTGACGGTCTTTACCTTTGCACGCACTTCAAGGATGGGACCGAGCGGCGTGGGCAAAAGATAATCGACATGAAGCGATGCAGTTAAATAGCGCAAGGGAGGTTCGGTGTCCATGGCACGATTCTCAGCGCGATAGCCCGCCGCGGCAGCCGTGCCCGTTCCATGACAATCAATTAACGAAGCCAGCAAACCTCCATATACATAACCGGGAATAGCTATGTGATAGGGCTTGGGCTGAAAATGACAAACGGATTCGTCGCCATCCCAAAAACTTTTGATCTGATGGCCAAGATCGTTCAGCCTGCCACAGCCATAACAATGGGAGAGAGAATCGGGGTAGTAATCTTGAAAGGCTTTATCGGTCATGGATATCCTTTAATTTATGGTGTTGATGTTGGCGATGTAGTAATAGTCAAGTCGGGCGTGCCCGTGGGGGTGACCGCTGGGGTGAGGCTGTCCATCACCACAAAACGCCCCACCACCTTCCAGTCGTAGCCCATGAAGATCTGCACTTCGTACTGTCCCGCTATCCAACCGCCAATAGGCTCGGAACATTCCGTGTATCCGCCGATGCCGCCCGTGCCCCATTCCTCGCGCCAGGGCTCGGTTTCATAACAGATCAATTCGCCATTTCGAAACCAGAGTGCCGTCCATTGCACGCCGGGGGTGGTATTGTTGTAGTCGAATCCGCCATACATGGTTTGAATGGGAAGCTCGAAGACGGTCTTCGGGTCGACTGTATTGGTGCCATCGAATTGGGTTGAAAACTGAATGGCGGTAAAGACCGCATCTGGGTTGGGGGTCACCGGCCCGGAAAACAGGGCCTCTATGGCAACCGGCAGGAAGGGCGTTGGGGTCAGGGTGGGCGTATCGGAGACCAGCGGAGTCGTGGTAAGGGACGGGGTCAACGTAATCGTAGGCGAAAGGGTGATGGTCGGGGTCAACGTGATGGTGGGAGTGAGCGAAGGCGTCGCGGAAGGCGGAAATACCTGATAGATCATCTGCTCCCCGCCGGTGGGCAGCCAAAATGCAACGCCCACTAAAACAAAGGCAAAGAAGACCAGCCGCCAGGCCATGGCATTATGCCGTTTGCGCAGGCTGTAAAAGGATAATTTACGCGCGGTCTGCATATTCTTGACGGCCCCTCGAAACGAAAGAAAAGCCGCGATGGCGGCGAACAAGGCTAAAACAACAACACCGGTGCGAATATCCATGTTGAAATTATAGTCCAAGACTTCCGAAGTCTGACCAATGATGGTAAAACAGGTTTCATGACCAACGAAATCGTACTTCTCAAACTGGGCGGATCGCTCATCACCGACAAAGACACACCCTACACCCCAAGATTAGATAAACTTGCAGACCTTGCCAGCGAGATCAAAACGGCTCTGGACTCAAGCCCGGGCCTGCTCCTGATTCTCGGGCATGGTTCCGGCTCCTTTGGGCATGTCGCTGCGAAAAAGCATGGCACCCGTGATGGCGTGCAGACAAGGGAGCAATGGCTGGGCTTTACAGAAGTCCGCTTGCAGGCGGCTGAACTGAATCGTCACGTCGTCAGGTCGCTCTTCGAAGCAGGGATTCCCGCCCTGCCCTTCCCGCCGTCCGCTTCGATGGTTTCGGACAAACGCAAAGTGACCCACCACAACGTGGAGACTATCCGCAGAGCGTTGGATGCAAAGCTCCTGCCGGTTGTGCAAGGAGATGTGGCTTTCGATGAAACCTTGGGCGGCACCATTCTATCCACGGAGGATGTCTTTGCTTTTCTGGTCGAGCAGTTCAACCCCACGCGGATTCTGCTGGCGGGTATCGAGGCCGGGGTGTGGGCAGATTTCCCGGCGAGGACCAAGCTTGTGAAACAGATTCAACTGTCGGATTACGAGGCGATGCGAAGCGGCATCAAAGGCTCGGCGAGTACCGACGTCACCGGGGGAATGAAGGCAAAGGTCGAGGAGATGTTATTCCTCATCCAAAAGAAAAATGAGTTGACCGTACAAATTTTCTCTGCCGAAGAACACGGCTTTCTGACCCGTGCCCTGCAAGGCGAGAATGTAGGCACGTTATTGACCGCATAAATGACAAAAAAATGACGGATTGCTCTTGCGTTTTTTTAAATTTGTCTGATAATTGAAGAATAAATAATTATATATAATTTTCAAGGAGACTCTATGGCAACCAAAGTCAAGTCCGGCAAAAAGAGTGCGAAGGCAAAAGCCGCACCCAAAAAGGTCGTGAAGAAAACGGTAAAAAAGACGGCTCTTAAAACCAACAATGCATTCCAGCCGACAAAATTGAAGCTGCTTCGCCCTGTGCCCTCGGATATCGATATCGCGCAGGCAGGCAAACTCAAGACCATCATGCAGATCGCCAATGAGCTTGGCATCCGTGATAATGAACTTGAGTTGTATGGTCCCTACAAGGCCAAGATCAAACTTGAAATTTTGGAACGCCTCAAGAATAAACCGAACGGCAAATATATCGACGTGACCGCCATCACCCCAACCCCGCTCGGTGAAGGCAAGACCACAACCACCGTAGGGCTTTCGCAGGCGCTCGGTGCCCATCTCGGACGCAAAGTTATCACTGCCATCCGCCAACCTTCGCAGGGGCCGACCTTTGGCATCAAGGGCGGCGCTGCAGGCGGCGGTTACTCTCAGATCATCCCGATGGAAGATTTCAATCTCCATCTCACTGGCGACATTCACGCCATCACCGCCTCGCATAACCTGGTTGCCGCCGCACTCGATGCGCGTGTGATGCACGAGAAAACACAGGACGATGAAAAGCTCTTCAACGCGCTCTGCCCGTTGGACAAAAAGGGCAACCGCAAATTCTCTCCCGCCATGCTGCGCCGTTTGAAGAAACTCGGCATCAAGAAAACCGATCCGAACGACCTGACCCCCGAAGAACGCTCACGCTTTGCCCGTCTTGATATCGACGAGAAGACCATCACTTGGCGCCGTGTGATCGACATCAACGACCGCTTCCTGCGTGAGGTGGAAGTTGGTCGCGGCAAGGATGAAGCGGGGCATGCGCATATGTCTGGTTATGACATCACCGTTGCCTCCGAGATCATGGCCGTGCTGGCCCTCACCACCTCCCTCGAAGATATGCGCGAACGCTTTGGGAAAATGGTGGTCGCCACCAACAAACAGGGCGAAGCCGTCACCGTGGAAGACCTCGGTGTGGCTGGAGCCGTGACCGTCTTGATGAAGGATGCGATCAAACCGAACCTGATGCAAACCCTTGAAGGCACTCCCGCCACCGTGCACGCAGGTCCGTTCGCCAATATCGCCCACGGACAATCCTCCATCATCGCAGACATGATCGCGCTCAAGCTGGTCGGCAAGGATGGCTTTGTGGTCACCGAGTCCGGCTTTGGCGCAGACATTGGCATGGAGAAGTTCTTCGATATCAAATGCCGTTATTCCGGCTTGATCCCCCAGGTGGTGGTGATGGTTGCCACCGTTCGCGCACTCAAGATGCATGGCGGCGGCCCAAAGGTCGTGGCTGGTAAACCGCTAGCCCCCGAATACACCGACGAAAATCTCGACCTGCTTCGCGCCGGTATGCCAAACCTGGAACGTCACATCCAGAACGCGCTCAAGTACGGCGTGAACGTGGTGGTGGCGGTCAACTCCTTTGCCACCGACACCAAAGCCGAAGTGGAGCTCATCCGCGAATCCGCGCTCAAGATGGGCGCCATGGATGCGGTCGTCTCCACTCACTGGGCGGATGGCGGCAAGGGCGCAAAAGCCCTGGCGGAAGCAGTCGTCAAGGCAGCTGAAAAGCCAAGTAAATTCAAATTCCTCTATCCGCTCGAAGAAACCATCAAGAACAAGATCGAAACCATCGCGAAAGAAATCTACCGCGCCGACGGTGTCGACTACACCCCCGAAGCCGAGGAACAGATCGCCCGTTACACCCGCCTCGGATTCGACAAACTGCCCATTTGCATGGCAAAGACCCATCTCTCCTTCACCACCGATGCAACCAAGAAAGGTGCGCCGACAGGCTTTCGCATCAGCGTGCGTGAGATCCGCGCAAGTGTCGGTGCCGGTTTCCTTTATCCCATTCTTGGCGATATGAGAACCATGCCCGGCCTGCCTACGCGCCCCGTATTTTACGATGTAGATCTTGACCTGAAGACCGGCAAAGTACTGGGTCTGTTCTAAAAACCCCAAAAGTCCCAAACATAAATGTAGGTCACGCCTTTATGCGTGGCCTACATTTTCAGTACAGATAGGCTATGGAGTTAATAACACCATAGAATATAATTTTTATTATGAACCCAGCCTCATTATCCTTAGCTGACCAACGCGACCTTATCAAGAGCAGGGAAATCAGCGCCTCCGACCTCGCCGATGCCTGTTACCGTCAAATCGAGCGGCTCAACCCGACGCTGAATGCTTTCATCACCATCCTACCTCCCAACCCAAGGGAGCCGCTGCCCAACGGCAACATGCCGCTCTTTGGCATTCCCCTCGCGGTAAAAGACTTATACAACACCAAAGGCATCCGCACCACGAGCGGATCGAAATTCTTTACAGACAACATCCCCACTGAAGATGCCTTTGTCGTAGAACGCATCAAAAAAGCGGGGGCTCATATCATCGGAAAAACAAATACGCATGAGATCGCCCTCGGTGTAACCAACAACAATCCGCATTTTGGCGCATGCCGAAACCCATGGGACCTGACCCGCACGCCCGGCGGCTCCTCTGGCGGCAGTGCAGTAGCTGTTGCAACCGGCATGGCGCTGGCAGCGCTGGGCACTGACACAGGCGGCTCGATCCGTATTCCAGCAGCGCTATGCGGTGTGGTGGGACTCAAACCCACTTATGGGCGTGTCAGCCTGCACGGAATCCTGCCGCTTTCATGGAACCTCGACCATGCAGGACCCATCACGCAAACTGTTGAAGATTCAGCTCTGATGTTACAGGTCATCGGTGGATACGATGAAAAAGACCCCACCTCTGTGCGGACCTTGCCGGGGGACTATTCCAGTCACATGCGCGACTCGATTAAAGAGCGCAAGGTGGCTTTCGCCGTAGGTCAGTTTATTGATGAAGCGGCTGAACCCGAAATCAAGGAAGCCGTCCGTAAAGCGGCTGAAGTGTTGAGCGACCTGGGAACGAAGATCACCGAAGTAAATGTGGATTTTTTTCGTGAAGCGGCGCTCGCCAATTCATTGATGACCCAGGCAGATGGTGCGGCTTTCCATCGTGAGCGGTTGAAAGAACACCCGGATTGGTTCGGCGCGGATGTCCGTCAACGCCTGGAAACGGGAGCCGGATTCACTTCCAGCGAGTATGCGCTGGCAAGGCGCACCCAGGCCGAAGTCAGGCGGCGATGCGAATTATTGTTCGAGGAATACGATGTCCTTATCATTCCCACCACCCCCATTGCTGCGCCCGTGCTCGAAGGTGAAAATGCCGTGGAACGTGCCCGTCAATTGACGCGCTTCACCGCGCCCTTCAACCTGACCGGACTACCGGCGATTTCCATTCCCTGCGGGTTTACCTCCGAAGGATTGCCGATCGGAATGCAGATCGTGTCGCGTGCCTGGAACGAATCAGGTGTGCTGCGGATCGGGTATGCCTATCAACAGGCAACGGAGTGGCACAAGCGAAAAGCACGGATTGTTTTGGAAGAAAGCGGAGCGGGCTAGCCCGCTCCTTTTTTGTTAACTTCCAAACTTGGTCACGATCCGCATGAAAACTTCCATATCTTCGGGCACGATCTCAATGATCTCAAAACCAACCCGGAAAAGATTAGGTTGGATGATATCCATCTTGCACCATTTCGTGCGGGCAATGAATACGATAAAGGGTACGCTGCCGAGGTCGGGAGTAATATCGATACGAAGATAGTAATCCTTGTTCAACGGCAAAGGTCCCACTGTTTCCAACCGCAGCCCGGTGGAACTTACCTCCACCATGTGACCCAGAATTTCCTGGGTGTCGTCGTTCAATACGCGCATGTAAAAGGAAAAATTCTTGCGTGGGGCGGTGCGTTTATCTGGCATATGACCTCTAGTATCAATCGATCCTTTCCCACGGGGGAAATCGGACATCGGTATCCATTGCACACATTATCAATTCTTCAGTAACACTCACCTACCCAATTTTACATCGCAATACAGGTAGAAGGTTGAATCCTACCAGCGAAAACTGTTTATAAATTTGTAATTTTTTCTCAGACCCAGGCAGTTATTCGTACTTCAAGGCCATCACCGGGATCATGGTGGCTGCGCGAAGAGCAGGGTATAGACCCGAAAGCATTCCTATAAACGTCGAAAAGAGAAGCACAAAAATCGGTAACCATGCGGGAGTATACACTGCAACGCTTGGGGGAATCCCGCCCTGTTGCGCCGCCTGCTGGGCAAGATAGACCACCGCCACCACATTCAACATCTGACCCAGCAGCCATCCGACCAGCACCCCACCCAGCCCGCCAAGAAAGCCTATGCCCGCCGCTTCGCCTAAAAAGATGCTCAACACATCTCGGTTCGTCGCACCGACAGCCTTCATCAGACCGATCTCACGCGTACGTTCGAGGATGGACATGGCCATGGTGTTTGCAATGCCAATGGCCGCCACCAGCAGGGCGATGGCTCCCACCCCACCCAGAACGACTTGAAGGATCGAGTAGAAGTTGTTAATACCTTGCACAAAATCCAACATGGTATTGGCTTGAAAGCCAAGCGCCAGAATCTGGTCGCGGACTTCAAGAGTCTTATCCGCGTTCTCTACCTTGACGATGACTTCGTTATAACCGGTCTTGTTGTAATTGATACGCGTATTGTTCGCCCATTCGTTCATCGACTTGACCAGGTCGAGCGGCAGGTACATGGAAAAGTCCGCCTCGGTGCCGGATTCTGCGAGAATACCGGCCACGCGCAGACTATAGTTCTTACGGACCTCAGCCCCGTTCGAGTCATATTTGATCAGGGTGAATTGAATCTGTTGATCGAAGAGATCGGGTGGAGGAGGGAGTTCCTGGCCAGGGCGCAGGTTGGTGTCCATAAAGTTTTGTGCGACCATGGGGCCGATCACAACCGTGCTACGTGAAAGTTGAGTGACACCCTGCTCGGCTTCTAATCCAAAGTCTGCCAAATCACTTGTTCCCACACCATACACACCCGAATATCCGATCAACTTTCGGTAGGAGATCATCGTAGTCGCTTGCAAATATTCGCGCGGAATGACGGAAAAAACGCCGGGAATGGCGCGCAACTCTTCCAATGCACTGTTCGTAAGGAGTTTTATATCCTGGCTCCCGCTGCTTTCAATTGCCATCCCGCCGCCTCCGCCCGCCATGTAAAACTCGCCGCCATAGGCCGGCATGACATTGATCAGACTCAGATCGCCGATGCCGTAAAGTTGTTCGGTGGCATTCATTTGCAGGCCGATCGCAAGCGAGACGAGTATCACCACCGCGCCAGTTCCGATCACAACACCAATCGCCGTCAACCCGACGCGTGCCTTGCGTCGGCTCAGGTTGTTGGCGATGAGGCGGACCAAATCTAGAAATTTCATGAACTATCCTTTGCCCCCGCCATTGGGAACAGGGATCTGTTCGCCATCGGATGGCAGGATCTCCATATCGGGAGAAGAGGCCGGGGGGGTGCTATCCAGGCCTAAAAGTCCAAGAACGAAGCGCCATGCCTTCTGAAGGAAGGTCTCTTCGGAGACTGGCATAAATTCCTCCATCCCTCCGCCTGGCATATTTGGGTCCGGCGTGGATTCGATAAAGGCTTCCTCCACATTGATCTCCAGCGTCTTGTCAATACTGCGCGCCTGGTTGAAATCATCGGTGTAATCAATATGAACGTTCAATGTGAGAGGGCCGGAGACATCTGGGTAGAACATCGCATCCAGTGTAAAGTATCCGCCTGCATCAAGGTTACCCACAAGCCCAGTGCCATTTTCAACCATTCCGTTATTGGATGTGACCGTGATATTGCCAAGCACCGATGTACGCTTGCCAAGGTTCACCACCTGGATGGGCAAAGCCCCCGGCTGCCCAACAAAGAACGGATCAGGCGGACGGTAGAAACTAATATCCACATTTGGCAATCCCAACACAAGCAGGGTGATGACCTGTTCATCGTTCACCACTTCGCCTTTGGAATTCAGATATGAAAATGTGATCTTCATCGGGTATGCGCCAGGATTCGTGGATACATTAACGATCAACTCCTGCGAAGCCTGCACCAATCCACCCGCGGGCAGATCGCCAAGAGATTGAAGATTGGAAGAACCCACCGGCGCGAAATTCGAAAACTCGCCGCTCCCCCCAGAGACCCCGCCAGGCTGCGGGGTACCGCCGCTGCCCCCGGACCCGCCGCCCCCCACGATCATTGTGACACGTTGCGCCTTGTCATTCCCTAGGTTTTGAACGGTCATGACCAGCTTGAATTGAGACCCAGGCTGCAAAGGATCGACGGTTGTGCCGTACGAAGTGATGATCAACTGCCCGCTTCGGACTCCGGTGGGAGTTGCTGTGTAATAGACGCCTGACCCTGCGCTGCTGCCTCCCTCCACCGGGAGGGTGAATGTGAACTTATCGGAATACGATGTTCCCTTGTCATCGTAATAATTCACGGTTGCATCAATGGTCACGACCGATTTACCGGATAACGACTCCTGCGAAACGAATCGCTGATCTACCGACACAACATCCCCTGAGCCGAGATTTCCCAATACAATCACCCCGCCTGTTTCCAGCGGAGCCAAATCGGCAGATGTGAATGTGACTTGCGCGTTGTAGGCCGTTGTGGAGCCTGCATTTTGGAAGTTGACCGAAAACTTGAATGGTTTCTTGGAGGGAATCTCCTTTGCACTCGCGCCGGAGAATGTGACCTGTAATTGCGGGCGGGAAAAGGGAGGGCTTGTAGGCGTAGCCGTTGGAATTGGCGTGGAAGTGGCAGCAGGTAATG
>JAEURI010000013.1 GCA_016789225.1 Anaerolineales bacterium | reverse complement strand
TCTTTCAGTCCGGCATCTGCCATCGAGCGGACGTAGCCAGGCGTGATGCCCTGATTGCGAAGTTCGATGAATTCGTCGGCGGCGAGGTCTTTGAGACCAACTTCGCGCATGGCGGCGATGAAATCAGGAGTCACATCGTGGTTGGCGAGTTCGATCAGTTCTTCCACATCGAAGTCTTTGAAGCCAAGAGCCTGCAGTTCAGCAATGAACTTTGGAGAAACATCGTGATTAGCAAGTTCCACCAGTTCGTCTACATCGAGGTCTTTCAAGCCAAGGCTGCGCAATTCTGCGATGAATTTCGGCGAGACGCCGTGATTGGCGAGTTCGATCAGTTCATCCACATCGAGGTCTTTCAAACCGAGGCTACTTAATTCGGCAATGAATTTCGGCGAGACGTCGTGATTGGCGAGTTCGATCAGTTCGTCCACATCGAGGTCTTTGAAGCCGAGGCTGCGCATTTCGGCAATGAACTTGGGCGAGATCTCGTGGTTGTTGAGTTCTTTGATCTCGTCAATATCGAGGTCTTTGATGCCAAGATCTCGCAAGCCGCCGATAAATTTGGCAGAGACGCCTTGCAGGTACAAGTCCACGAGTTCGTCCACGTCCAGGTCGGTCACACCGACATCGCGCAGGTCACGCACGTAGCGCGGAGAGATTTCGTGAATGCGCAAGTTGATCCACTCCCCTATGCCGTCGGGTTCGATGCCGAGTCCCGTCATTTCGCGGACGTAGTCGGCAGTAAGATTGTTGATCTTCATCTCTTGCAAATCACTCATGGTGACGTGATCCACTCCAGCTTCTTTGAGTGCGCCAAGTAACTCACGGGTGCGGGCGTTGCGCGGGCTTTCGGGATCTGCTGGGGAAAGCGAGGACAAGCCCGAAAGCGAAGAGAGAGAAGATAAAGCTGACAGTTTGGATAAATGCGATAGACCGGGAACAAGCTTGGGCGAGTCTGAGGCGAGGGTTTCTTCTGGTTCTTCTTCCATTGCCTTGAAGAGCTGTTCAGCTTCATCGGCGGTGATCTTGCCCTCGGCGAGCATATCCAAAACCATTAAGCGTTCTTTTTGTCCGTTCATTAGGATTCTCCTTTGAGTTGAGAAAGAAGTTGGGTGGCTTCCTGCACGTTGATCTCGCCGCGGCTGAGGCGCGCCAGAATTTCCTGACGGCTGAGTGAGATGTCACTTTCTTTGGGTTCTTCGTCGATACCCATTTCGGTGATGACTTCGTCGAGTTGGCGGCGGATCGTCCAGTACGACTCGCCCGTTTCGCGCTCCATCTCTTTGACGTTGCCGCGGTTTCGTACGAAAACCTCGAGGAACTTCAAGCTTTCATTTGAGAGGCGAAAAAAGGGCGAGAGTTCGAACTTGCCCACTACACCGGTGCCACACGAGGTGCAGGTGAGCTGGGTGACGACAAGCGGGGAAGCGCAGCTAGGGCAGGATTGAGGGATTTGTGGCATTTGGGGCTCCAATGTCTGCAGTGTAGCAAATATTTTTATTTAAGTCAATAGTTTTGGCGTAATACAAAATATTTTGGTTTATCGGAAATTTATTTGGTAAGGGGAGGGATTTTCGGCAGAAACAACTGACTACGCGCAAAATAAGAGGGCTGCCCGCTTCTGGACAACCCTTTACCTGTTTTTTCCAAAAGAATTTTTTCTCCCCCGATGATTTATCCGAAAGTAGAACTTTCGGAATCCTGTTTTGCTAGTTACTGCATTTCGCTCTCACAGGTGGTGAATGCATCCGTATCTGCACCGCCCAAGCAAACATCACTACTATCGCCGCCGGTGATGGTATCTGCTCCCCCGCCGCCGAGGATGCAATCATTGCCGCCGAGGCCGTCGATCACGTCCGCGCCTGTGCTGCCGAGGATAAGATCGTTGCCCTCTGTGCCGGTCAACGTGCCCGGACCTGTTATCAGATTCGACAACACAATCCCTGAACATGCCGAAGGCTTGAGATGATTGACGTTATACGAAACCGGCTGGTCATCCACTTGCGAGGGCGGAACCGTATTCGCAGCAGCGATCGCCGTCATGGATGTAATGACGATAACTGCGAACAACCCGATCATCAACAAGCGAACTGCCTTCATAGCCTCACCTGCTTCAGCATCACTGTCTCCCGCCGTGGTGGCATCACAAACTCGATCTCGCCGGTTTTGATGACGTATTCCACTTGCTCTTGAGCCTGCTTTGGTAATTCCATCTCAAAAAATTCATCCTGCACAGGCGGCGAATAAGAACGCTTATGCTTATGGATAGGCTCAGGGGTGGGATGATGAACTGGTTTTGAAATGGGTTCAGGTGCAGGCGTGGACCTGACCACGACCGGCGCTTCCTTCTCCGCTGGGAGCGGGTCGGGTTCCTCGATGCCTTTCCTACCCGTGCTGAAAACGTAGCGGTAGGTCGTGCCGTTCACCTGGACAAAATAGAATTGCAAAAAATTCCGCGTCGTATGCAGCATCATCGTCCCATGCCGTTCCGCGAGCCGCGCCAGATCATCCACTGAAGCCACGTCAATAATGGAAGAGGTCGGCGCAAGATTCTGTTCGACCACATCCACCAACATCGAGCCGTACTTCAACTGGGTCAACGCCTCCTGGCTCTGACTGGCGGCCTGATACAAACCCATGCCGATCACCCCAAGCCCGATCAACGAAGCGCCAAAGCCAAACAGGGAAATCAGACGAACCACCCAAACGGAAACTGTCAGTCCCAGAAAGGAGATCGTATTGGCCTCCAAAACGGAACTCTCCACCTGCCCGGGCTTCGTGGAATGTAACGGGTCCACCTTCGGGTCATTCCCCGCCAGATAAAACTGGACTTTGTCATACTTGAAGGGAAGCGTCTGCGAAAACGAGTCACTGACTAGATTCCCCTCTGCCGTGGCTACAAACGAAACATCCGTAACGATCTCCAGAGTATAGGAGACCTGCTTCAAGCCCGCTTCCTGCTCCACAAGTTGAACAAGCGACTCCATCTGGCACAGGTCCAGGGTTGCCATGCTGAAAAACGTGTTCCCTGAAAAAATCGTGTCCGCGTTCAGGGGAAGCGTACGCTGCCAGCCGCCCTGCTCATCCAAAATGCGCGCATACATTTTATAGGTGCCAGCCGCGCCCTGCAAACGATCCCCCAGGATATTGTAGGTATAGCCGATATTAAGAAAACAGGTCAATTTTGTGAAAACCGGCTCCCCCGAGCGGACAACGTCCGTGTCATAGACACCAGGCGTACCGGTTGCCGAATAGTAATACATGCCGTCCTGTTGATACGGGATGTTCTCCGCTGGACGGTTCAACGGACGGATAAAGGCGAAAATTCCACTTCCCAAAAAGAGCAAGGCAAGCATGCCAAAAGAGAAAAAGGCAATCTGTGAAAAATCACCCACCTGAAAGAACGGGCTGTTTTCCCCTCCTTTTTGTTTCGGTTTTTTGAATAGGTCAAACATAAAGACACCTCCCACCAACCCAACAGCAAGAGCCAAATTGAGCGGGGTTCGCATCCATTCGATCATACGTCCAAGTTTCGGTGCGTGCAGCCAAAGTTTGCCAACAATCTCGTCACGGGTCGGGTGATACGAGTCCACCCAGGCATTGTTATCGCCTTGAAGGATATAACGGTCAATTTCCATGTCAACGATGCGATGAAAGACATAGCTGCCCAATGCATCATCCCAATAGACCACAGCATCCCCTACTTCATAGTTCGTCTGCGTGCGGACGAGTACCAGGTCACCAAACACAAACCCCGGCTCCATGCTGATACCATCCACGATCACGTAAGTCACCCATCCGCCCAGTTGCGCGGGCAAAAAAGTCACCCAGAAAAAGAGCAAGGCTGCAATCGAAACGAACACAACCGGGAGGAATGAGCGATTGTTCATGAAATGATTTTGATCTCAAATAAAGACCGGGGCTGCTCCATTGCGTCCGCCCGTCAACCTTCGGAAACGAGCATCTTCTTTGGAACAGACCCGGTACATATCAGGATGCGCTGGTCAGGCTAGTTGCTGGCGGCGACCACGCGCAATTGGTCGATCGTCGAAACGGTCAAGCCGGTGGTATCACATTCCCAGACCGTGCCCGTATCGAGCGTGCAGGTATACCAGGTGCCGGTAGTTGCTACAAGTTGCACTTTTACTTGTGTGGCGGCAGCGCCCAGATCGAACGAAACCTGGTCGAGGGTGGTGGGGGTGGTCGCATTCAAGGTATAGACGACACTGGTGACAGTATATCCACTGACCACACCCGTACCGTCACCGGCTTTGGTGGCAGGCACGGTGTTGGATGCAGCAAATGCGTAGGCGGCAACAGAGATGGCAAGGACGGCAAACAGAGCGAACATGACTTTCAGGGTTTTGAACATGGCTTTTCTCCTTATTGAATAGAAATACGAATATCGTGAAGGTTGAAACAGCCATCCGATTAAAAAAGCCTGACTTTAAGAAAAGCCAGGCTCAATCTTAAGAAAGAGTGTAATGTAATCTTCGGCGGCCTGGCGGTCATGATCATTAGGATGATGGTAGACCCATAGCTTTGCGTCGCCGGTTTTCACCGGGTTTGCCTTTATCGGATGTCTGCGCTTACTATAGCATGTGTTATCTTTTTTGCACCATTACAGAATAGTTACAACAGGGTATTTTGAAAGGTATATGCAAACTGGTCGAGCAGCATCGTTGTGAACTATTTTTGGCCTTTCGATAACGCCGCTTCCATGATCTGCTGTACACGCGCCGTCATGCTCGATGGATCGGGATGCAACCCCTCCACCAACAAAGCGCTGTCGAAGATCTGCTCGATGATGATGGTTTGCAACTCGCTATTTGTCGCCAGCAAATTCTTCAACATCTCATGCGACGGATTCAACTCCAGCACTTTCTTCGGCACTTCGTATTCCTTGCCGAGATATTTATACACGCGCTGAAGTTCAGGATTGGAATTCGCGTCCGCATCCACCAGGCGCGCCACAGACTGCACCAAACGATTGCTTGCGCGTACATCCGTCACGCGCTCGCCAAGTACCTGTTTGAACTTTTCGATGAGGGCATTGAAATCGCCCTCTGGAATCTTCTCCGCCTCAGACTCCGCCTTGGGCTGCTCCGCCCCATCAACCTCTGCCCCGCTGACACTTTTCAACTCGTAGTCCTTGAACTTGCGCAAGCCCATCAACATGAACGAGTCCATCGGGTCGGTCAGCAACAGCACTTCCGTCTTGTTCGCCTGGAATGCATCCAAGTGTGGACTCCGCAGCACCGCCTTGGGGTCTTCACCCACAATGTAATAAATGACCTTCTGCCCGTCCTTCATGCGCGAGACGTAATCATCCAATGAGGACCATGCCTCCGGGTTGAGGTTGGTCTTGAAGCGCAGCAGCGGCGTGATGGTGTCTGTGTCCGCCGGGCTGGCGGCAATGCCTTGTTTGAGATACACACCGAATTCACTCCAGAATCCGTTGTACTTCTCCGCATCCTTCTTCGCTAATGACTCCAACTCCTTGATGACCTGATTGGTCAGCACCTTTTTCAG
>JAEURI010000207.1 GCA_016789225.1 Anaerolineales bacterium | reverse complement strand
CGTGGAGTTGAACCAGATCTGTTTGCCATCGGGTGAATATTCGGGGCCGTCATCAAGGCTGGGTAAGTTGGTGAGTTGGGTTTCTTCGCCGCCATCAGTCGAGATGGTGTAAATATCGTATTGTCCGCCACGCTCGGCGCAATAAGCCAGTCGCTTGCCGTCTGGCGACCAGCCATGCAAATAGCTGGGACCTTTCTCTGTCACCAATTTTGGCGTGCCGCCATGAAAAGGCAGGATATAAATTCTTGAAGTTGCATCTTCGTTCGTGAAATGACTGACGGCTAGCTGTGTGTTATCCGGCGAGAGGACGTGGTCGTTGTTGCAGTCAATGGCAAAACTGGCATCGATCTTCTTGATCTCGCCGGTTGCCATTTCATACGTGTACATATGTCCCTGACTGTTGTAAACCAGATATCTGCCGTCCTGCGTCCAGTTGGGCGCTTCGATGACATAGTCAAATTCCTTGAGGATGGTTCTGACTCCAGTATACACATCCACTATTTCCAAGATGCTGAACGAGTCGCGCTGTGCGATCCATTGTCGCAGTTCGTTGATATCCATTTGATTTGGTCTCCAGTTTTTTTTATTTCAGTTCATCCATGGGAGTGGCGCTGCCATTTAATAGTCCATTGAACAGATCAAGATAATCTGCCTGATTGTTTACGCTGAGTTCAAGACCCAATTGTTCTTTTGTGTCAACGTAACTATACGAACCATCAGGGAAATAGCCAATGTGATAGGGAAGCCCCACGCTGATATCTGAAAGCGTTTGTTGAAATATTTTCCGGTCATTAACGAGAATGCAAAAGTGAAACACGCCCTGACCGTTTTTTTCCAGGAATGCTTTCCACGGACTGGTCGTCTGTCCCGGCTGGAGCAGTTCAAGTACAAAATCATCAAGCTGATATTTTGCCACCTGACAATCTTTGTATTCAGCCGCGCTGCCGTGGGTGTAATGGAGAATTCCATCGGGGAAGATGGTTTCGATCTTTTCCTCGGGAACGCCCAGCACCTTTGCCCAATTTGCGTTGCCCTTCTTAATATCACTGACAACGATACATATCTGGGTAATGATCTTATTTTCTGCCGTAACTTTCAACATTCCTCTTGATCAGGTTCATTCAATTAGGTATTAACAATAACATACACCCCCGAAAACCATTCGTTTCTCAGGTCATGGAACTCATCTAATTCCCCTGCACACCCCTTGACTTGGAGTCAACTCCAGGTGTTACACTGACTTTGAGGTGACTCATGAAAATACAAGAAGTCAGCGAAAAGTTTGGTATTTCGACCGACACCCTGCGTTATTACGAGCGTGTGGGGTTGATCCCCTCTGTGACAAGAACCGGAAGCGGCATTCGGGATTATAGCGAACTTGACATCCGCCGCGTGGAATTTGTCAAATGTATGCGGGGGGCAAGCCTGCCCATTGAGGTGTTGATCGAGTATATGGCGCTGGTACAGCAGGGCGATGCCACCATTGAAACGAGAAAAGAGATACTGCGAGAACAACGTGACCAGTTGATTGCGCGGATGGCAGAAATGCAAAAGACGCTCGACATATTGAATCACAAGATTCAAGTATATGAGAGCAAGATTCTGGAAAAAGAAAAGAAAATCAAAATAGAGGAGTAAAAAATGCAAACACGTACACTTGCAAACAGTGGCTTGGAAGTTTCGGCCATTGGTCTTGGCTGCATGCGAATGAGTTTTGGTGACAAGCCCACCGACAAACAGGAGATGATCGATTTTCTTCACAAGTCTGTTGAGCGCGGCGTGACCTTCTTTGATACAGCGGAAGTGTACGGCCCGTTCACGAACGAGGAACTGGTCGGCGAAGCGTTGCAACCGTTCAAAGGTCAGGTAGTGATCGCCACCAAGTTTGGCTGGAAGCACGGCCCTGAAAAAGAGGGACCTCACCCCAAGTTCGGTATGGATAGCCATCCAGAGCAGATCAAGCGCGTGGCGGAAGAGTCGCTCAAACGTCTACGTGTGGAGGCGATTGACTTGTTCTATCAACATCGCCCCGATCCCAATGTCCCGATGGAGGATGTGGCTGGCGCGGTCAAGGATTTGATCCAGCAGGGCAAGGTGAAGCATTTTGGTTTGTCTGAATCCAATGCGGATCAAATTCGCGCCGCTCACGCCGTTCAGCCTGTTACAGCGCTTCAAAGCGAGTATTCCATCTGGTGGCGAGTCATCGAAGAAAATGGAGTCCTTGCCGCGTGTGAAGAACTTGGTATTGGACTCGTCCCGTACAGTCCGCTGGGGCGCGGCTACCTGACAGGGAAGATCGACGAGAGCACGACCTTCGATAGCTCTGATATCCGCAGCCGCAACCCGCGCTTTACCCCGGAAGCGATCAAAGCGAATCGTGTAGTGATCGATCTTCTTGAGAAAATCGCAAAACAGCATGGCTCTACTCCGGCACAAATTGCGCTTGCATGGCTGTTGGCACAAAAACCGTGGATCGTCCCCATCCCCGGCTCGCGCAAGTTGGAACGCCTTGATGAAAATAACGGAGCAGTAAATCTCGAACTCTCGGCGAATGACCTTGCTGAAATTCACACTGCCATGTCGCAGATCAAGGTAGTTGGCGACCGCTATTAAATAGCATGGCCACTAATCGGATGGAACGGGTCAGCGACGAACAATATCGAATAGGAGATTAATATGTATATTGGATTACAAATTCCATCTTTCAAGGTTCCCGGCGGTACGACTGCCATCCGTCCAAAACTAAAGGAAATTGTCACAACCGCAGAAGGAGCAGGTTTCCATAGCTTGTGGGTGATGGATCATTACTATCAGATCAAAGGTTTATTTGGCGAATCCTATACCGACCCCATGTTGGAAGCCTATACCACGCTCGGATATTTTGCAGGGCTGACAGAGAAAGCTCGCCTTGGTGTGTTGGTAACAGGTGTGATCTATCGTCACCCCGCGGTATTGATGAAGATGGTCAATACCCTCGATATTCTCTCTGGTGGTCGCGCTTATTTTGGCATTGGCGCGGCATGGTATGAGGATGAAGCGAAAGGGAATGGCATTCCCTATCCATCAACATCCGAACGCTTCGAGAAGCTTGAGGATAGTCTGAAATTGGCGAAGGCGCTCTGGAACAGTGACGAGACATCTTTTGCTGGAAAACATTTTTCCGCCCCAGCCATCACCAATAACCCCCGTCCGCTTTCAAGCCCGCATCCTCGCATTATGATTGGCGGTACAGGCCCGAATAAAACCCTGCGCATGGTTGCCCAGTATGCCGATGCTTGTAATATCGGCGATTGGGTCGGGAAAGAAAACATGCAAAATGCGCTCGACTCGCTCAAGCGACATTGCGAGACTTTGGGACGTGATTATGACTCGATTGAGAAAACCTCCCTTTGCACAGTGAATCTTTCCGCGAAGGATAAGGTAAGCAGCGTCATGAGCCGTATCAAAGAACTTTCTGCGATGGGCTTTACCCACGTAATCTTCAACATGCCAGATGTGTACTCAATTACACCGCTCAAAACCTTTGCAAAAGAGATCATCCCGTCGGTGGCGGGATTTTAAGTAGAAGTTTTATGAGTACAAAAGTCATGTATGCCTCGTTTGATCGGCTTTTAGATCGGATTTTATGAGCAAAATTAGTTCTAATCTGAAGGGCATCGGTTTTCTTTTATTGGCAATGCTGATCGGTTCATTGCAAGCCGTGGCGGTCAAATGGATCGGTGGCAATTATTCCGTGCTGGAGATCGTCACATTCCGCAGTCTGATTGCCCTGCCCATCACACTTCTCTTCTTTCGGCTTGAAGGCGGGAAGGGTTTACCCACCACACGCCAGCCCAAACTTCAATATGTGCGCGGGATCTTCCTTTTTCTCTCCTACACAACCTTCATGATGGGGCTGGCGGCCCTGCCGCTCGCCGATGTTGAAGCGATCCGTTTTTCGGGCCCGTTGATGATCACGATTCTGTCAGTCTTCATGCTGAGCGAAAAAGTGGAACTACAACGCTGGCTGGCGTTGATCGTTGGATTTGCAGGCATCCTGCTGATCGTGAAACCCGGTTCGACAAATTTCAACGAAGGCTCGCTCTTCGTTTTGATCTCGGTTCTTTTCTACGCCCTCACCGTGATCCTCACCAGAAAAATGAAAGCCGCCGACAGCAGCGCAACGATGGCGTATTTCAGTTCGTGGGTTTATTTGATCGCTGCCTTTATTTTTTCACCGCTGGCCGCGGCTGTGGGTGAAATTCCCAACGCGCATCCAAGCGTTGCTTTTCTCTTCCACGCATGGACCATGCCGACCCCGCTGGATCTGTTCATCATGTCTGGGCTGGGGCTGGTTTGGGCTCTCTGGGCATATTTTATGACCCGCGCCTACAGCACAGCACAAGCCTCGGTGATCGCCCCGTTTGAATACGCCTCGCTTCCCATCAGCATCCTGTGGGGATTTCTTTTCTGGCGTGAAGTCCCAACCGTGATGACATTGGCAGGCGCCGCATTGACCCTGGCAAGCGGCATGTATCTGTTGGTTCAGGATCAAAAGAAAATACCAGAGAAACATCAAATCGAAGAATCACTGGAGGAAATTTAATGAAAGCAACAGTCATGTATGGCGCAGGCGATGTCCGCATTGATAACGTCCCTGACGCTCGAATCATCGAAACCACCGACGCTCTCGTCATTGTCACCCGCGCCGCCATCAAAGCGATCATCGCATTTTAGAAAAGGATTTCCCAATGGCCGCATGGACAAGCGAAGAACTTAAGAAGATCGGCTCAGCCGAAGAATTACAAATTGCGTCACTGCGCAAAGATGGTTCGCTGCGCTCCATGCGGATCATCTGGGCCGTGCGCCTCGGCGATGACATTTATGTCCGCTCTGTCAGCGGACGCACCTCTGACTGGTTTCGCGGAGTGCAAACGCGCTACGAAGGTCACATCCGCGCAGGCGGCGTGGACAAAGATGTCACATTCGTGGAAGAACCTGACTCAAATATCAACGATCAAATTGACGCTGCGTATGCAGAGAAGTATCGCCGCTATGCCAGCATTATTCCCAGTATCAACAGCCCCACAGCACGGGCGGCAACTATTAAACTTGTGCCGCGTGCAATAGGAACATAATTAACATGTCTCAAGGTCAAACAAGCCCGAACGATATGGGCAACTCCACACGCCAAAAAGTTGTAATCGGTGTGTGGGCAATTTTTATTGCAGAGTTTGTCAGCCTGCTTTTTGCCAATGCCAGAAATATTGCCCAACCGGGCATGGTCGCCGAGTTCGATGGCATGGCGCTCTTCTCGTGGTTGATCGCCTTGCCCGCACTTGCAGGTGCGGCGGCAACATTGCTCTTCGGCAAACTATCCGATGTCTATGGGCGACGAACCATGATTTTGCTTTCCGTTGGCATCTTTAGCATTGGGTTGTGGATTTCCTCCCGAAGTACCTCCATGTCTTTTCTGGTGACGGCGCAAACGTTTATGACCATCGGACATTTCCCCATCTATCCGTTGTGTGTTGCGGCGATTGGCGATCTCTTCCCATCTTCCCAACGCGCCAAGTGGACTGGTCTGCTCAACATCCCTGTTGGTTTCGCGGCGCTGTTTGGCCCCGTGATCGGCGGCATGGTCGCCGAAAGCATATACGGTTGGCGTGGATTGTTTTGGGGCACAATTCCCCTCAACCTGATCGTGGGCGGTTTGGTCGCTTTTGCTTTGCCAGATACTTCCCAAAAAGTAAAACCTAAAATAGATGTGCTGGGAACCTTCGTGATGGTAGCGGCAACGACCACTCTCATTCTTGGGTTCTCATGGTTGGGAACGCCGGGTAAGTTCTGGGCAGGGGCGACCCAACTCCTTATCTCGCTGGTAGCGTGGGTGGTGTTTATCCAGATCGAAAAGCGGGCAGAAGCGCCCATTCTCGATTTGCAGGTGCTTTTTAATCGTACCTTTGTCACAG
Organism: Anaerolineales bacterium; assembly: GCA_016789225.1. Taxonomy (GTDB): domain Bacteria; phylum Chloroflexota; class Anaerolineae; order Anaerolineales; family Villigracilaceae; genus Villigracilis. The sequence goes on along the minus strand of JAEURI010000207.1, from coordinate 24,297 downwards.
CGGCTGTGGCTGGCTTGCTTTCCTTTTTCGGCACAGTGGCGATTGCGGGTTATTCACCGATCTTTGTGCAGCAAGTAATGGCGGTCAGTCCCACCATCAGCGGCTCGATGTTAACTCCATTCAGCGCTCTGGTTGCCTTTACGGGTGTTCCCATTGGATTCATTCTGGCAAAAACAAAGAAGTATCGCGGGATGTTAATTTTAGGTTATGCCGTGGTGACGCTTGCCATGCTGGCGATGTGGCGCTTTACAGCCAGCACGCCGGTCTGGGCGTATGTGCTGGTAACGGGCATTGCAGGGATTGGTCTGGGAATGTTGCCGACCATCAACTCGGTGGTGGCGCAATTTGCCGTACCCAAACATCTTTTGGGTGTGGCGGTTGGCGCGATCTTTTTCTTTCAGATGATCGGCATCGCGGTCTCTCCCGCCCTTTTGGGTTTCGCGCAAAGCAGCGCCCCAGACCTGGAAAGTGGTTTGAAATTGGTTTTCCTGGCGAGCGCGATCGCAATGGCAATAGCCTTGCTATTGATTCTGACCATCCCTGAAATATCGCTGGATGCTGAAGAAAGTGAATCAAGCAAATCCATTGCTTCAATTGAAACTTCGCTTCCATAGAAGAAAATGACACGAATCATAACGATATGGCAGCCATCAACACCATGCCATACGGAGGGGAATGGTCCATTCCATATCATCCACTTGCCTCAGGTAGATTAACGCGCGAATAGCCCTCCGAAAAACACTACGCTCCCCGCACGCATATCGCGTTAGTGTGGTTGCTGCAAAAAGACCCGGTGACGACTTCCGTCATTTGGGCAACCAAGATCGGGCATTTGGAAGAGGCGGTTGCACTTTGTGGATCAAATTATCTCCTGAAGAAATCACATATCTCGAAGAACAACCGTATGTGCCATTACATCATGGGTCATCCGTAAAAGGCGAGGGGCAAGGTTGTCAACTCCCCTGGTTATTCTGTCCTGGAAAATTGAACAAATTTTCTATTGATCATTTCAAAACAATGTGAGCTGTAACTAATATTTTAAGAAGAAAGTAATTGACTTTTCCAAAAAAACATGCAATACTGTAACCGGTTACTGTAACCGGTTACATCCATGACCAAAAAATCCAAACATTCTGTTACCATTCGTGATGTTGCCAAGAAGGCGGGTGTTTCTGTGGCAACCGTCAGCCGTTATTTGAACAGCAACGCGCCAGTTTCTGTGGCAACTTCGAAACGGTTGAAAAAGGTCATGAAAGATATGCTGTATGTGCCACATGCGGCAGCGCGTCATCTTGCGTCGAAAAAGACCCGTGTGATCGGCCTATTAGTCAACAATCTCCACAATGACTTTTTCGTACCGCTTTTGAATGGAGTGGAAGCCGTGATTCAGGGGCGTGACTACAATTTTATGATCGCCACGTATCGGGAAGGTAGTCGGCATCTTCCCCCACCTGTTGGGCCTCATAATACGGATGGAATGCTGCTTTTTTCAGACGGTCTTTCTGATGAAGCCTTGGTTGCCCTAAATACAAGAAACTATCCTATTGTCCTTGTCCATCGCACACCTCCAGAGTTCACGAAAATTCCCAGCGTTACGGTGGAAAATAAAAAAATCACCATAGAGTTAATGGAACACTTTATAAAGAAGCATGGAAAAAAACGCATCATTTTCATGCGAGGCCCTGCCAACCAGGAGGACTCTTATTGGCGGGAACTGGGGTATAGGCATGTACTAAAGGCAAATAATATTCCTTTTGATGAAAAGTTGATTTTAAATGGTGGGTTTGATCGTGATGTTGCTTATGAATCCATGAATAAATTCCTGAGTAGTGAAAACCGTGTTGAGTTTGATGCCATATTTACGGGTAGTGATGATGCGGCCATAGGGGTATTGAAGGCTTTGCAACAATATAGTATTCGCGTTCCAGAGCAAGTTTCTGTAGCCGGTTTCGATGATCTTGGTTTTGCCCGTTTTCTCAATCCGCCACTAACAACTGTGCGGGCCCCTACTGAGGCAGTAGGGAGGATCGCGACAGAGCGGCTCTTCAATCTCCTTGAAGATCGGATTGAAGAAGGCGTTGTATTACTTCCCACCGAGATTGTTATCCGCCGCTCGTGTGGATGTCAATTTGAGTCATCACTAGACGAGTGAAAGGAGGCCAGAGCCTTTTCAAATACGACGCTGCTTACCCAATAGTTTGTCAATTTCCAAAATCCAATTATGAGGAGAAAAGTTGCAATGAAGAAAGTTTTGTACATACTATCGCTATTGGTCATTGCTTCATTGATGCTTACGGCTTGTGGTGGCGGCGCTACACCGACCCCCGCTGCTGAAGAAGCCGCTACAGAAGCCCCTGCTGCTACGGAGGCACCCGCTGCTGAAGAACCTGCTACGGAAGCTCCTACTGCTGAAGAACCTGCCGACCCTAATGAGCTGCCCCGCAACGAAACCCTGTATTTCAATGGTCAACAGTGGGGTCCGGTTGTTGGCTGGAATCCCTACTCGAACAGCAACAATAATGCAATGGCTATTGCCCAGCAGGACAATGCCCGTGTCATCATGTTCGAAACCCCGTACCTGTATAACATGCTCGATGGCAAGCAGTATCCTCTGCTCGCTGATGGCGATTACACATGGAACGATGAAAAGACCGAAGTCACCTTTAAGATCAAAGCTGCCGCCAAGTGGAGTGATGGTACACCGGTGACTGCGGAAGATGTCGCTTATACCTGGGCCACCCATGTCAAATGGCCGACCCCGACCGGCGAAGCTAATAAAGATTATATCGAGACCATCGAAGCCAAAGATGCCCAGACGGTTGTAATCAAAGCCAAATTGGGTGCTGATGGGAAAGCTGTTAATCCGCTGCTCGTCAATGCTTACCTGAGCTCCAATTATGTCATCCAGAAGGCCTGGACGCAGACACTTGAAGCGCGCTCCGCTGATGTTACTGCCTTCCTGGCTGATCCCGCGGAGGATGTCGTCTACTCCGGTCCTTATCACAAATTCTTCGCCGATGATACGAAGGTTGTTTATGTCCGCGATGAAAATTACTGGGGTCAGGATGCCTCCATGTGGGGTAAATTGCCGGCTCCGCGATACCTGGCGCATACGATCTTTAAAGACAATGCGGCTGGTACAACAGCTCTGCAGGCTGGTGAAGTGGATGTAAGCCAGCAGTTCAACTCCAATGTTCAGGATCTTTGGCTCAAGGATAACCTGCCCATTTCAACGTACCTGCCCGAAGCCCCCTACGGCATTGGCGCAAGTCTCCCCACTGCCTTCTTCAACCCGGATTCATATGGTTTGGACCAGGTTGCGGTTCGCAAAGCCATTGCGATTGCTGTAGACTACCCGACCATCATTGCCAACGCGATGACGAATCAGTCTGCCACGTTTGATCAGGTTCCGCGCTCCCTTATGAACCCGACTGCTGGCGAACAGGCCACCTACGATCAGGCTGCCGTTCAAGATTTACAGTGGGCTGGCAACGATATCGAAGGCGCCAAGGCGCTTCTTGATGAAGCTGGCATCGTGGATACTGATGGTGATGGCTGGCGCGAATACAACGGCCAAAAGCTTACTTATGTTGCGACTTGCCCCAACGGCTGGTCCGACTGGCAAGCTGCGATCGAAGTAGTTGCTGCTGCCGGTAAAGAAATTGGTATCGACATTACGACCAATTACCCGGAATGGTCCGTTTACCAGACCGTTGTGACCAAATCTGATGCCGCTCTGCCCGAAGGCTATGACATCTTTATGATGTGGAGTGACGGTGCCGGCCCGACCCAGCCCTGGAGTCGCATCCGCAGGCTGATGAGTTCCGAATATATTGGTATGGCGAGCAACTGGAATGGTAACTGGGGCAAATACAGCAATCCAGAGGCCGACAAATTGATCCAGGCGATCCCGGTCGAATCGGATCCTGCCAAGTTGAAGGAAATGTACACTGAATTGGTCAAGATCTACCTGACCGATGTTCCTTCATTCACCCTCATGTACCGCCCTCAGGCATTCCACACGGTGAACGAAAGCGTTTGGACCAACTTCCCGCACGATGGGGATGGTACCAACCCGCCCGTCCCGCCGTTGGACCTCACTGACGGTTGGAGTATTGCGGGTCTCTATAACCTGACACTGGTCAACCCGTAAATCATTCTGTTTCAAAAGCAGCCATGTTCCGCCAAAACCGGGGAACATGGCTGTTGATTATATTTACGTGGAGGTTATTTTGAGAGCCTACCGAAAGTACTTCTTAAACAAATTTCTTTGGTTCTTGGTTACTTTAGTCAGCGCGTTTCTCCTGAACTTTATATTGCCGCGTTTGATGCCTGGAGACCCGGTGGCAGCCATCGTATCCCGACTTGCCCAGGGTATGTCGAATACATCTGGGATTCAAGCGATTTACGAGCAGTATACAGAACTGTTCGGCACTAACAAGCCCCTGCTTGAACAGTTTGTAATATATGTAAAAAATGTAGTACAGGGTGACTTTGGCTTTTCGTTCAGCCAGTACCCCAGGACAGTTGCCGACGTCATCAAATCTTCCATCTGGTGGACGATCGCTCTACAATTCCCGGCCATCATAGTCGGTTGGCTGATTGGAAATTCACTTGGGGCGTTGGCCGCTTACTTGAGGGGGAGTTTTGATAAAGTCTTCATGCCAATCAGTATTTTTGCCAGTAATTTACCGGCATTTGGAATGGCGGTCATTCTAATGGTCGTTTTTGCCGTTACACTAAAATGGTTTCCAACATCCGGTGGTTATGGATTTGACTTGATCCCCAACTTTAGCTGGAAATTCATCTGGTCTGTGATTGTTCACTACCAATTACCTTTCTGGTCTATCGTATTAATCACAATTGGCGGTCAGGCGATCGGGATGCGTTCCATGTCCATTTATGAGTTGAACGCAGATTATGTCAAATACAGCCGTTTCATGGGCATTAAAGACCGCAAGATTGTCAGCTATGTGTTCCGAAATGCCATGCTGCCGCAAATAACCGGTCTGGCTTTATCGATCGGCACCATGGTCGGCGGTGCGTTGGTGGCAGAGATCATTTTTAGCTATCCAGGGCTTGGGTCCACGATCCTGACGGCTGTCCTGGGCCAGGACTATCCATTGATTTCAGCGGCCACGTTGATTATTACCATAATGGTATTAAGCGCGAACTTTCTCATTGAGATCGTTTATGGCTTCCTTGACCCGCGTATCAAAGCGGTGCAGGCTGACTAAAGGAAGATGCCGATATGAAACAAATCATTCAACAGATTTTCCGCTCTGGTAAGTTTATAGTTGGTTTTTCCATTTTCACAACGATTTTACTGGTTGTGATTGTTTACCCGCTGCTCATTCCAGACCCACCGCTGAACATTATCGGTCAAGGCACTTTCTTTGAACCTGGAATTTATGTGAGCGTTTTCGACAGTATCAGTTCGCCTCAATATACGTTAAATCTCGATGAAGCCGCTGCAAAACGTATAGCAAGCAAGCTGGGAGAGGAAGACCGGCTGGCCATTAAAGAATGGCTTATAGCCAGTGGTATCCCCGAAGGCGAGATCGAAATAGAAAACACGGAAAAACTTCTCGACCAATGGTTTGAAAACTACGATCCAGCCAAAAACATCCCTGGAATGACGAATGCCAAGCGTAATTACTTCATCCGGCTTAACAAGGCAATTACAGGGCTTTTGTCAGATGAAGGGATGAGCATTACCGTAAAGAACGCGGAAACAGGTGTTTTGGAAGAAAAAGGTACGATTGTGCCGTCGGCTTATGTGAATGTCAATGAGGTTCCAAATGTTCGGGTGCTTCCGCTTGGGACGGATAACTTTGGCAGGGATGTACTGACCGAACTGGTTGCAGCGACTCGTGTTTCATTACAGATCGGTTTCGTTGCAGGGATCATTGCCACCCTGATTGGCCTGACTCTGGGCCTGCTTTCGGGCTATGTCGGCGGAGTCGTAGATGATGTCATCATGTTCATCACCAACCTGTTCATTGTGATTCCCAGTTTTGTACTGCTGATCCTGATTTCCTTTAGTATTGGGCAAGATCAGCGCGGTGCTTTCACCATCGCGATGGTGATCGGATTTACCTCCTGGGTATGGACAGCCAGAGCGGTGCGGTCGCAGGTGATTTCATTGCGTAACCGTGATCATGTCAATTTATCGAAGCTGTCCGGGCACTCGGTCGTTCATATTATCCTTACCGATATTCTGCCCTACATCGCTTCCTATGTTGTGATGGCGTTGATTTTGCAGATTTCATCAGGTATTCTTGCGGAAGCTGGGTTATCCATTCTTGGGCTGGGACCGAGGACGACCGAAGTGCCAACCCTGGGATTAATGATGAATTGGGCGATGATCTACCAGGCGCACATCCTGGGGAAATGGTGGGCATACTTCCCCGTAATCATTACCATAGCCTTGATTACGTTCTCAATGAATCTGATGAATACCGGGCTGGATCAGGTATTCAATCCGGCGTTGAGAGATTAGGAGCTTTATATGTCAAACGTTCTGTTAGAGGTAAGGGAACTAACCACCAAATATGTTACCCGGTTTCGGGAAGATGTCTACGCCGTGGATCATGTATCTCTGAAGGTTGAAGAGGGAAAAACACTGGGGATCGCAGGAGAATCCGGTTGCGGAAAATCAACCCTCGCGCTCAGTTTGATGGGATATTACTTCCCACCATTGCACTACATAAGCGGAGACATCCTCATTAACGGAAAGAATATTTCCAAAATGAAGCCGGATGACATTCGAAAATCGGTTCTGGGAAATGAGATTGCCTACATTCCTCAGGCCGCAATGAACGCGCTCAACCCTACCCGCAGAATCATCCACTTTATTGAGGATGTCATGCAGGCGCACGAACTTTACATCACCAAAAAAGATATTTACAACCGCGCACGAGAGTTGTTTGAGACTCTTGGGCTTCCAGAAGAAGTGCTGCATAAATATCCTGTAGAACTTTCCGGTGGTATGAAGCAGCGTACAGTGATTGCTGTATCGGTATTGCTTTTACCCAAGGTGTTGATTGCAGATGAGCCATCCTCTGCTCTCGATGTGACATCCCAAAAGATGGTGATTAAAATGCTGCGGCAATTGATGGAAAAAGGTTTGATCAGTTCATTGATCTTCATCACACACGAACTGCCGCTGCTTTACAACGTAACCGATGACATCATGGTCATGTATGCCGGGCAGATTGTTGAAAAAGCATCCTCAAAGGACGCTGTGTTTGATCCTCTTCATCCGTATGCCAAAGGCCTAATGGGGTCGATCATTGTGCCTGAAAGTGGTTTGCGGGATGTTAAACTGACCGCCATTCCCGGGGTGCCCCCCAACCTGAAAAACCCTCCTGCCGGATGCCGGTTTGCTGAACGTTGCAAATACGTCCGCCCAGATTGCAGGACAAGTTCCGTCCATCTTCGCGATGTGAATGACACTCGTACATATCGTTGTATCCTTCCCGAAAACGAGCTCAGGGATATTTATGCGAAGGAGGTTGCACAAAATGGCTAATCAAAAGGAATTGTGCTTGAGTGGAAAAGGGCTGACCAAAATATTTGGATTAGGCGGTCGTAAAACAGTGGCGGTTGACCATGTGGATTTTGATTTCTACAAGGGAGAAGTAGTTTCCATCGTAGGCGAATCGGGCAGCGGCAAGACAACTCTGGCAAAAATGCTCTTGGGGTTGATCAGCACGACCGAAGGTGAGATTTACTTCCTGGGCGAAAAACGCGATATCCGTACACACAGGAAGAAGAAAGAATATTGGAAGAATATTCAGGCGATCTTTCAGGATCCATTCTCCTCGTACAATATCTTCAACAAGATCGATACCGTACTTTTGGATTGTATTCACATGCGCGGCGGGTCAAGGCTTCCGCGTGCGAAAAAGATCGAGATGATGACAGAGGCATGTAGCTTCGTTAACCTGAAATTCGAAGAATTGACCAATAAATATCCCTTCGAACTTTCCGGCGGGCAGATGCAGCGTTTGATGATCGCCCGTATCTTCCTGCTCAAGCCAAAGATTTTGCTGGCCGATGAGCCAACCTCAATGATCGACGCCAGTTCGCGCGCAACCATCCTGGATTATTTGATGAAATTGCGCAATGAAACCGGTATGACCACCATCTTCATCACCCACGATATTGGCCTGGCATATTATGTTTCTGACAGCGTATACATTATGGAGCGAGGAAGATTTGTGGAAAGCGGAACAGCCGATGAGGTCATCCTGTATCCGAGGGAAGCCTATACCAAACGCCTGATCAATGACGTGCCAAAAATCTACGAAGAATGGGATCTCTCAACGGTCTAATCCCGCTGTGTCCATGTAGATATTTGCGAAATGAGTGCCTTGGCCCAGGGTCGAACAAATCAACTGTTGGGATACCCCAATGATGCGCGTCTTTTGATCATCAATGCCGATGATTTTGGGATGTGCAATTCGGTAAATGAATCTGTCATCCGCGCCCTGCAGGGTGGCATAGTTCGTTCCACCACATTGATGATTCCATGCCCCTGGGCTTTGCACGCCATGCATTTCCTTGAGCGGCACCCTGAAATTTCCTTCGGCGTCCACCTCACTGCTATCTCAGATTGGGCCGATTACCGCTGGGGTCCAATACCCCTCATCGAATTCGTGCCCACACTGGTTAACAAAGAAGGATATTTCTACGATTTTGAGAACATGCCCGTATTCTTTGCTCAGGTGAGTTTGAGCCAACTCGAAACCGAATTTAGGGCGCAGATAGAAAGCGTTTTGGCAGGGGGACTAAAGCCTGCTCATCTGAATTGGCATTCTCTTCGCATTGGCTGCCGGGATGATATTTGGGAATTGCTGTTTAAGCTGGCAAGGGAATACAGATTGGCGCTTCGCGTCGCCGGGCGGTCATGGATCGAAAAAATCCAGGGCCTGGGGCTACCCTGCAATGACTTCGATTTTTTAGACAGCTACGGCATTGACCCGAAAACCAAAGCCGCCCATTTCGTTAGACTTTTGCGTGAGTTGCCCGCTGGCCTAAGTGAGTGGGCGGTTCATCCTGGTTTGGAAAACGCTGAGTTGCTTGCCATAGAGCTTGAAGACAATCATATCCGCCAGACGGATTTTGATTTCCTCACATCTCAAGAGGCGAAAGATGTTGTCGAGCAGGAAGGCATCCTCCTCCTGGATTATCGAGCCTTGCAGGATATTTGGAAAGAAAAATAATTTCACAGGAAAATACATTATGAAAATCCAATCTTTGACAGGTACATGGCTGTTTCGCCAGTCTGAAACAACGGAATGGCTGGAGGCGAATGTGCCGGGCGGGGTGCATACCGATTTGTTGGCGTTGGGGAAGATTCCAGATCCGTTCGTTGGGGATAACGAAAGACGGGTGGCGTGGGTGGCTGAGAGTGCCTGGGAGTATCGCCGCACATTTGATGTTCAGCCCGAAGTATTACAGCGTAAGCATATCTGGCTTGTGTGTGACGGACTGGATACGCTTGCTTCCATTACGGTGAATGGCAAACTGCTCGGGACCACGGCAAATATGTTCCGGCAATATCGCTGGGATGTAAAGCCGCTGCTAAAGGCGGATGGGAATGAGATTCAAATTCGTTTTGAGTCAGTCGTAAAGTACGCTGCGCAAAAACAATCGGCTCGCGCGCTGGCTGGAGTTTCACAAGCCATCTCTGGAGGTCCATACGTTCGTAAGGCGCCCTGCCATTTTGGTTGGGATTGGGGCCCGCAACTTCCTCCGATCGGCATTTGGAAGGATATTCGGTTGGAGGCCTTCGATACTGCCCGAATCTCTGAGGTACACCTGCGGCAGTTTCATGTCGATGGGAATGTCAGCGTGGAAACGCGGGTGGAAGTGGAAAATTGGAGCGAAGGCCTCTTTGTCCAATTGCAGATCACTTCGCCTGATGGCGAAGTGCATTCGGCGAAGGCGGAGTTAAAGTCCAGGGAGGGCAACCCACTGTCGATGAAGATCGAGGCGCCGCAGCTTTGGTGGCCGAACGGCTTGGGAGATCAATCCCTCTATCACGTTCAAGTCAAATTACTTGAGTCAGATTCAGCCATTGACGAAAAAGAATATCAACTGGGTCTGCGTACGATCGAATTGCGGCAGGAACCGGATGAATGGGGGCGTTCGTTTACGTTTGTGATCAACGGTCAGCCGTTCTTTGCAAAAGGCTCCGATTGGATTCCCGCGGACTCGTTTCCCACACGCCTGACCGAAACCTCTTTGGAAGGATTGATCCGCTCTGCGGCAGAGACACACCAAAATATGCTGCGCGTATGGGGCGGTGGTTTTTATGAAGACGAACGTTTCTATGATCTTTGCGACCGCTATGGGATCTTGGTCTGGCAGGATTTTATTTTCTCTTGCAGTATCTATCCGTTGGATGACCCTGAGTTTCTCGAAAATGTGCGCGTTGAAGTGATCGAAAATGTGCGGCGGTTGCGGCATCGTGCTTCGCTGGCATTGTGGTGTGGAAACAATGAAATGGAACAAGGTTGGGCGGAATGGACTTGGGATAGACCCGAGTTGCAGGATCTCAAAGCTGCCTATGACCACTTCTTTCATCACACGTTGGCGGAGTGGAGCGTGGCGGAGGACCCGGACCATTTTTATTGGCCCAGTTCGCCTTCCTCTGATACGCCGTTCGAAAATCCCAACGGGCAGATCCAGGGTGATGCGCATTATTGGGATGTCTGGCATGGGCGTAAGCCATTCACAGCGTATCGCAATCAATATCCGCGTTTCATGAGCGAGTTCGGTTTTCAAGCCTTGCCTCCGCTGGAAACCATTCGCACCTATGCCCCGGAATCGGAATGGAATATGACCTCCTACATTATGGAGCAGCATCAGAAGAATGCCAGCGGCAACTCTCTGATGGTGGGGCAAATGCTGGATACTTTCCGCCTGCCCAAGGATTTTGAATCGCTGGTCTATCTCAGCCTTGTTTTGCAGGCCGAAGGGATTCGGTACGGCGTGGAACACTGGCGCAGACATACTGATCGTGTCGCCGGGACGCTTTACTGGCAGTTGAACGATTGCTGGCCTGTGGCTTCCTGGTCGAGCCTTGATTATTTTGGAAGATGGAAGGCCCTGCATTATGCCGCGCGTCGATTTTATGCGCCGCTTATGCTTTCCATTGAGGATGAGCCGACACGTCATTCCGTTTACATTAGCAGCGATTTGCGCGAGCCATGGGAAGGTCTGGTGCGTTGGGCCTTGGTCACTTTGGATGGCAAGGTGGTTGCCTCTGGAGAAAAAGCAGTACAGGTCAAACCGTTCAGTGTGACGGCTGTTGAAAGCCGTGATTTTTCAGAATTCCTGAATGACGATACACGCAGGGATCTGGCATTTATCGCTGAATTATGGCAGGGTGAAAATTGCCATGCCCGACAGACCGCTTTCTTCACCCCCACCAAGCATCTGATGTTGAAGAACCCGCAGATCAAATCCAGATTAAGCGTGAAAGATGGAATGCTTTCCATTGAATTATCAGCGGACTCATTGGCGCGCCTTGTAGAATGCAGTCTGGCTGGCGCAGATGTTGTCTTCAGTGATAACTATTTTGACCTGCCCGCTCAAAAGCAGGTGACCGTTTCTGCACCCCTGCCAACCGGGTGGGATCTAGCGAAGGCGCAGGCAGCCTTCAACGTCCGTTCGGTGTACGACACCTACGCAAGTTAGCCCAACTGCAAAGGAAGATTTTCTTGAACATTTGGAACAAGATTATTCATTACCCAAAAATTGGGCTGGTTCTACTTGCCTACATCGCGTTCATCGCGTTGGGAATGCCCGATGGACTTTTGGGGCGCGCCTGGCCTTCCATCCGTGCCGGTTTTCCATTCCGCTGGATGCGGTTGGCATGCTATTGACAGTAGTGGTGTTTGTTACATTGTTTGGTTTTCATCTTCTGGCTGTCCGTTCCAGCTCGAAGGCATAACCATATAAGATCGTTCAACAATTCCAATCCAACCAAAAGAGAGAAACAACAATGAAAGATATTCAATCCATAATTGCCCAAATGACCCTCGAAGAAAAAGCTGCGCTTAGTATCGGCGCGAGCGCATGGTCGACCACACCGATCGAACGTTTGGGCGTGCCGGAGATGATCGTCTCAGATGGGCCGCACGGAGTCCGCCGGGTGCCGGATGTTCATGCCATGGCGCTTGGAAGTCTGCCAGCCACCTGTTTCCCGACCGCATCCTGCACCGCCTCCACCTGGGATGTGGACCTGATCCACAAAATGGGCGAAGCCCTGGGTGAGGAATGTATCGCCCTGAATGTGGACGTGCTGCTCGGTCCTGGCGCGAACATGAAGCGTTCTCCGCTTGGCGGACGCAACTTCGAATATTTCTCTGAAGACCCGTATCTGGCAGGCGAGATGGCTGCTCATTTCATCAATGGCGTGCAAAGCAAGGGTGTGGGAACATCCCTCAAACACTATGCCGCCAACAACCAGGAATTTCAGCGCTTCAGCATCAGCGCCGAAGTGGACGAACGCGCCCTGCGCGAAATTTACCTGTCTGCTTTCGAAAAAGCCGTCAAACAAGCTCAACCCTGGACGGTGATGTGTTCCTATAACAAACTGAACGGCACATTTGCTTCAGAGCATCATCAACTGTTGACGGAAATCCTCAAGGACGAGTGGGGCTTCGAAGGGCTTGTCGTTTCGGATTGGGGTGCGGTGCGTAATCGTGTTGCCGCATTGAAAGGCGGTTTGGATTGGGAAATGCCCGGGCCGCAGGAACGCCGTGTCAAGGAAGTTGTGGAAGCGGTTCGTTCCGGACAGTTGGATGAGGCTATTCTCAATGAATCGGTTCGCCGCATTTTGAGAATCGTTTTCAAAGCCAGGGAAACACCGAAGACCGGGAATTTTGACGTGGACGCGCATCATGAACTTGCGCATCATATTGCAGCAGAAGGGATGGTACTGCTCAAAAATAATGGACTGCTCCCGCTCAAAGGTCAGCATCATATTGCAGTGATCGGCCGCGCGGCGGAGAATGCCCACTTCCAGGGCGGCGGCAGTTCACACATCAATCCAACCAGGGTTGCAGTTCCGTTCAAGGAATTGCAGGCGCAAGCCGCAAACGCAGAACTGACATATGCAGAAGGGTACCCCACAGACAATTCCTTCCGTCAGGAAATGATCGACCAAGCGGTAACGCTTTCCAAATCAGCCGATGTGGCGGTTCTATATATCGCCCTGCCCACCTTCAAAGAATCTGAAGGCTATGACCGCACCGACCTCGATCTGACCGACCAGCAGGTTGCTCTCATCAAGGCCGTTGCAAAAGTGCAGCCGAATACTGTCGTCGTGCTGAACAACGGCGCACCGGTAGCCATGAGTGCATGGATTGATGATGTTGCTGCCGTTCTCGAAGGCTGGATGATGGGGCAGGCGGGTGGCATCGCTATTGCAGATGTGCTGTTCGGTAAAGTGAATCCGTGCGGCAAGCTTGCAGAAACCTTCCCGCAGAAACTTTCAGATACGCCTTCCCATATCAACTGGCCGGGCGAGGCGGGCAAAGTCCATTACGGCGAAGGGCTGTTCATCGGGTATCGCTACTACGATGCAAAGGAAATTCCCGTCCTGTTTCCCTTTGGGCATGGGCTCAGTTACACCACCTTTGAATACAGCAATGCCAAAGTCTCGACGCAGAGTTTCAAGGATACCGATGGCCTGACCGTCAGCGTTGATGTGACCAATACCGGCAAAATTGCAGGCAAGGAAATCGTTCAGGTATACGTCCATGACCAGAAATCCACACTGGTGCGCCCGCAAAAAGAATTGAAGGGCTTTGCCAAAGTGGCACTTCAACCCGGCGAGACCAAGACCGTTTCCATCCAGCTTGATTTCCGCGCCTTTGCCTTCTACCATCCCGAATACAAACAGTGGATCACTGAAGACGGCGACTTCGATATTTTGATCGCAGCCTCCGCTGCGGATATTCGCCAATCGATGACGGTCACGCTTCAATCGACCTTGAGCCTGCCCTGTGTTCTCGATGTTGAATCCACCGTTCGGGAATGGCTGGCAGACCCGCGCGGCAAAGCAGTGTTTGGCCCCTACTATGCACAGATGGAAGCCGAAGCCCGCAAGATGTTCGGTGGCGACGAAGAACGCTATGGCAACGAAGGCGCCATCGGTATGGATATTATGGAAATGTTCAACGATATGCCGTTGTTCAGCGTGTTGATGTTCCAGGCGGCTTCACTGCCCGCGCATCCTGAGGAAATTGTGTCGGGCATGTTGCAGCAGGTTCACAATATGCCGTAGTCCTAAAATATAGAATTGACCTTCACCACAGATAAACATACGAGGTTTCTCCAACCCGGGTTTATCTGTGGTGAGTTTTTTGAAAGGAAATCATAATGACGTTCACACGCAAACTCGGCAGGTCTGGCATTGAGATCAGCGCGCTTGGAATGGGTTGCTGGGCAATTGGCGGGCCTTTTTGGACGGGCGAAACTGCATTGGGCTGGGGTGAAGTGGATGATGAAGAATCCATTCGAGCGGTTCATCGCGCGCTGGATTTGGGCGTTACATTTTTTGATACCGCAAACGTATATGGGGCGGGCCATAGTGAGCGGGTTTTGGCGCGCGCGCTTGAAGGCCGCCGTACCAACGTGGTGATAGCCACCAAGTTCAATGCAGTATTCGATGAAAACACCCGCCAGGTTACCGGCGATGACTCATCCCCTGCTGGTATCCGCAAGGCATGCGAAGATTCCCTGCGCCGATTGGGAACAGATTACATAGACCTGTACCAATTTCACGATAACGGGTTCCCGGCGGAGAAGGCGCAGCCCGTCCGCGATACGCTGGAAGAATTGGTAAAGCAAGGAAAGATCCGTGCCTATGGCTGGAGCACAGATTTTCCCAAGAGCGCTGAATTTTTTGCACAAGGTGAAAAATGTACATCCATTCAACTCCAGCTGAATGTGTTCGAATCCAATCCTGAGGTGCTGGCAATTTGCGAGAAGCACAATCTGGCGGCGATCAATCGCGGCCCGCTGGCGATGGGGTTGCTCACAGGGAAATACACTGCCGAAACCAAACCATCCGTCGACGATGTCCGCGGCGTGAAAAGCCCGGACTGGATGAAGTATTTCAAGAACGGTCAACCCAATCCCGAATTTCTCAAACAACGCGACGCAGTGCGCAATATTCTCACCAGCAATGGGCGGACGGTTGCCCAGGGCGCACTAGCCTGGTTGTGGGCGCGAAGCTCCAAGACGATCCCCATCCCCGGCTTCCGTACTGTTGCGCAGGTGGAGGAAAATTGCCGGGCAATGGAATTTGGTCCACTCGATGAATCTCAATTGCAAGAGATCGAAGACATCCTGTATCGTTCCTGAATTAAAGGAGGTATCCCTTGTGCCCGATCCCGCTTGTATCTGACGGCGAATTGATCGTACGCGATCTCAACAAAAATGGCAAACTGGATATTTACGAAGATCCGCGTCAGCCCATTGAAGCTCGTGTGGAAGATTTGCTCAAACAAATGACATTGGAAGAAAAAGCCGGAATGTTGTTCATCAACGGCTCGGTTGTGAATGAAGACGGCTCTATTGAAGAGAAGCCGGTCGTATCCGGGTTTGGGATGGCGGCTATAACGCAGATCAGCAACCAAAAGATGAATCATTTCAACCTATGGGCAATTCCCAGCGTACAGGCTGTTGCAGCCTGGCACAATAAATTGCAGCACTTTGCAGAGCAGACCCGGCTGGGCATTCCGGTTACGATCGCATCCGACCCGCGCAACCACTTCACCCGCAATATCTTCTCGATGGCAGCGAATGAATTTTCACAGTGGTGCGAGACTCTCGGTTTTGGAGCTCTCGATGATGTGGAATTGATACGGAAATTTGCCGATATTGCCAGAAGGGAATATCTCGCCGTAGGGATCCGCATCGCTCTTCATCCGCAAATTGATCTGGCGACCGAGCCTCGCTGGCCCCGTATCAGCGGGACATTCGGCGAAGATGCTCATGTATCTGCCAGGTTGGTCAAGGCTTATATCGACGGTTTCCAAGGCTCATCTCTCGGCGCGCATAGCGTCGCTTGTATGACCAAACACTTCCCTGGAGGCGGTCCGCAAAACGAAGGACTGGACCCGCACTTTGAATTCCAAAAAGGACAGATCTATCCCGGTAAAAATTTCGACTACCATCTCATTCCCTTCGAGGCGGCATTCGAAGCCGGAACCGCCGCGATCATGCCATATTATGGCGTGCCGATGGACCAGACGGATGAAAACGTGGCCATGTCCTTCAACAAGATGATCATCACGAAACTGCTTCGCGAAAAGTATCAATACGATGGCGTGGTTTGTACTGACTGGGGGCTGATCACCGACGCGCACCTTGGCCATGATATAGTCTGGCCTGCGCGTGCTTGGGGCGTGGAACACCTGAATGGGGCTGAACGGGTATTCAAGGCGCTTGAAGCGGGCGTAGATCAATTTGGCGGTGAGAGCTGCCCGCACTACATGGTCGAACTTGTAAACTCAGGGAAACTTTCTGAAGCGCGGGTCGATCAATCGGTGCGGCGTTTGCTGCGCTTGAAATTCCAATTGGGTTTGTTCGATAATCCATTTGTGGATGAAGGCCAGGTCGCACAGGTTTTTGGAGACTCTACTTCAGCAGCGGCTGGTTTGAATTCCCAACAGCGTGCCATGACCCTGCTTAAGAATGACCAGCAAGTCCTTCCGCTGCAAGGGAAGCCGAAGATCTTCATCAAGAATATCAACGCGGATGTTGCCGCTCATTACGCAGAAGTGGTTGAGGCTCCCGAACAGGCCGATGTTGCAATTGTTCGGCTTGATACGCCCTGGGTGCCGCTGGAGACAAAGAATCCTTTTGCTTTGGGCTTTCACCATGGTGATCTTGATTTCAAGGACGAAGCCAGGGCAGAGATATTGTCTCTTCTGCAAACTATACCAACGATCGTTGTCATTTATTTGGATCGCCCGGCGGTAATTCCTGAGATTAGCATGGCAGCGAAAGCCCTGGTGGGTGAGTATGGCGCGGACGATACGGCTGTATTGAATGTGGTCTTTGGCAGGGCACGCCCCGAAGGCAAACTTCCGTTTGAACTTCCACGCTCGATGGATGCGGTCCGCAAGCAAAAGGCGGATGTGCCGCACGACTCTGATGACCCGCTTTATCCCTTTGGTTTTGGGTTATCTTATTGATGGAAGTTACACAGCCATAAATTTTTCACCACGGAGAACAGAAATCTGATGAAACTCTGTGGTCCATGCCCGTGCTGAACTACAAGCCATGTATGTGTTGAAACTGATATGACAAGTTATTGACCAACCATTTGATGGAGCATTCCATGTCTCGTATTGAAACTCTTCTTTCCCAAATGACCCTCGATGAAAAAATTTCCATGCTGGCAGGCATTGACCTATGGTATAGCAGCGGTGTTCCGCGTCTCGGCATTCCATCTTTCCGCATGGCAGATGGGCCCAATGGTGTGCGCGGGATCTGGAGTGAAATGTCCCCGACATCTGCAGCAACACCGGTTGGCACCGCACTTGGCGCAACCTGGAATCCCGCTCTGGTGGAAAAGATTGGTAGTGTGCTGGCAGATGAAGTCAGAGATAAGCGCGGACACATCCTGCTTGCGCCGACGGTCAACATCCACCGCACACCGATCGCCGGACGAAATTTCGAATGTTTCGCCGAAGACCCATACCTTAGCGGCATGCTTGCTTCCGGATACATCAAGGGTCTGCAGGCGAAAGGCGTCGGCGCATGCATTAAACACTTCATCGCCAACGATCAGGAGTTCGAGCGTTACAGCATGAGCTCCGAGGTGGATGAACGCACCTTACGCGAAATTTATCTCGAACCATTTCGGATTGCCATTCGAAATTCAAAACCGTGGGCCGTAATGTCCTCATACAACCGTGTCAACGGGTATTATGCCTGTGAGAACGACCACACCCTGCTCGATATTCTCAAAGGCGAATGGGCGTACGATGGGACTGTCATCTCCGATTGGTTTGGGACCTATGATGAAGATGTTCCCACCGGCGGGCTTGACCTTGAGATGCCGGGTTGTGCACGCTGGATGGAGAATACAATCGTCAAGAAAGCGCTCGCCAACGGCACGCTCAGCGAAGAAAGGCTCAATGATAAAGTGCGCCGCCTGCTTTGTTTGTTGGAGAGATTGGGGGTGTTTGAAAATACCGATGAACATCCCGAACGTGTAACAAATAGCGCCAGACATCGCCAGGTTATCCGGCAGGCGGCTGGTGAAGCGATCGTGCTCCTCAAAAATAATGGTTTGCTCCCGCTCAAAAAGGCGAAGTCCATTGCCGTCATCGGTCCGCATGCATCTAGGGCCAGCATTTTCGGCGGCGGAAGCTCTTCCGGTTTCCGTCCGCATTATGTGGTTTCACCCTTTGAAGGAATCAAGAACCGTGCCGGAAAAAATATTCAAGTGGATTACGCGCCCGGCTGCTTTATCCATAAATCATTGCCTGCTGCTACTCCTGAAACACTATCCACCTCTGATGGACGCCTCGGACTCAACCTGAGCTTTTTCAACGGAACCGAGTTTGCCGGTGAACCAGCTTATACTGGCGTCAACCCATTTGCAAGTCATGGCTGGTTCTGGACATCTGTTCCCAACGTTGACCAGGAAGCCTTCTCAATGATCGAAGAGGGATTTTTCACTCCGCAAGAATCAGGCACCCATCAACTCTCCCTGGGCGGAGTGGGGTGGAGCAGACTCTATCTCGATGGAAAATTGCTGATTGACCACTCACATGATTCAGACATGGGCAAGGAGTTGATCGTTCAGGTCAAACTTGAGGGTGGCAAGGCGTATCCGCTTCGGATCGAATATTACTGGAAAGGTGACCCGCGCTGGCGCTCGGTCTTGTTTGGGCATTTACCTCCGCATTCCAGGGATCTGATCGCTGATGCGGTAAAACTTGCAAAGAAATCAGATGTGGTGATCCTTGTGGCAAGTTTGAATAACGAGTGGGAGTCCGAGGGGTTTGACCGCGTGGATATGAAACTCCCAGGCGCGCAAAATGAATTGATCGAGCGCGTTCTCAAAGCGAACAAAAATACCATTGTGGTGGTGAATACGGGTTCGCCTGTTGAAATGCCGTGGCTTGATCGGGTTCCGGCGGTTGTTCAACTTTGGTACAACAGCCAGGAGCAGGGCAATGCACTTGCAGATATTCTTTTCGGGGATGTTAATCCATCCGGCAAACTGCCCACAACTTTCCCAGTGCGGCTGGAGGATAACCCGGCATATATCAATTATCCGGGTGAAAATGGGAAGGTTCGCTATGGCGAGGGGATCTTTGTTGGCTATCGTTATTATGATAAAAAGGACATCACGCCGCTTTTCCCCTTTGGGCATGGGCTTTCTTATACATCATTCAAGTATGGCAACCTGCGCCTGAGTAAAAAATCCATCACGCCGGATGAACGCCTGACCGTCAAAGTGGATGTGACCAATGTTGGCAAGGTGACGGGCAAGGAAGTGGTGCAGTTGTATGTGCGTGATGTAAAGTCCACGGTGGTACGCCCTGAAAAGGAATTAAAAGCATTTGCTAAAGTGGAACTTAAACCCGGGCAGAAGAAGACAATTACATTCACACTCGACCGCGAAGCCTTCTGGTATTTCGATACGCTTAAGAATGCATGGGATACAGAATCGGGCGAGTTCGAGATTCTGGTTGGCGCATCCAGCCGCGATTTAAGAGAGAAGCGGAGCGTCATCCTAAAGTCCAAAGCAGCGGACGAATTGATAGAGGCTAAATGAAAATCGGGATCGTCGGCGGCACAGGAAATATCAGTCAGGCCATCGTCAGGCTTTTGCTTGAAAAAGGACATGAGGTGGCCTGTTTCAACCGTGGGCAGGCGAGAACGGTACCTGAAGGCGCGCGAGTCATCTTGGGTGACCGTTATGATCGGGAATACTTCGAGCGTAAAATGCAAGCCGAGAAATTCGATGCGGCGATCGATATGATGTGCTTCAACGCTGAAGACGCTGCTTCAAGCGTTCGCGCATTTCGCGGCGTTGGCTGGTTCGTGCAAACGTCCACGGTTTGCACCTATGGGATCAAATACGATTATTTCCCCGCCGATGAGACTCATCCCCTGCATCCGATTACAGATTATGCGCGCAGTAAGGCTGCGGCGGATGATGTATACCTTGAGGCTTATCACCGCGAAAAATTTCCGGCTGTGATTATCAAACCCTCCACGACATATGGCCCTTTGCAGGGCATGGTGCGGCAGGTCTGTTGGGATTTTCAGTGGATCGACCGCGTAAAGAAAGGCAAACCGATCCTCATCTGCGGCGACGGCAATGCCCTGCATCAACATTTGCATGTGGATGATATTGCCCAGGCGTTCGTCGGCGTGATCGGGAAGGAACATACCATCGGGCAAATCTATAATGCCGTCGACCGCGGGTATATTACCTGGGCAGAGTATCACCGTCTAGCGGGGAATGTCCTCGGATGTGAAGCGGAACTTGTGGGCGTGCCATTTGAAGATTTAAAAAGACTCAATGTTCCCAATTTCGGAATCTGTGAGGAGATCTTTGCCCACCATGTGTATTACTCTTCCGAAAAATTATTCCGTGCCATACCGGAGTTTCACCCGCGCGTGCCCCTGGCACAGGGCATGGCACAGGTATTTGAAGCGATGGAACGGGACGGCAGGATTCCCAATTCAGATGAGCTGAAATGGGAGGATGAAATTACAGAAAAACATAAATAGGATTGAAAAGGAGTGTGGCTTGCAACAGCCACACTCCTTTTTGTCAGAGTCGATTTTCGTTTCATCCGATCAGGATTTGCAATAGTCGCAGGGGTGTCTTGAAGAGGACACTCCATCCCGACTTCCGCTCTTTACTGTCTGAATCCCACAGCTTTAAAAATGGGACGTCTTCGTTTATCAGCTGGAAGCGCTGCTTCTCGTGCTCGAGTGCCGCCATTTTAACCTCATAAGCGTTTCGCCAGGTAGAGCGTTTCTCTGGAATCATATTGTAAAAGTTATGCATTGGGTTCTCCTTAAATTAAAAACAAGCCTTTTGTTATCCGACATTCCCTTCGCAGCATGCGAAGCCTCACGGTTTGAACCACCTCTTGCGAAGGTGTTTCTTGCGTGATCTTCGACGCCTACGAGGTTAGCTGTCGGGCTAGAACAGAAGACTTGCTCTACAACGCGATTGCGTCGTTTCGCCCCAAGTATGGGTTCCCCGATCCAAAGATTCGGCGTTCAATATTCAAATTACTTGATTTATATATAACATAAAGTAATTAACTTTGAAATAATTTAACCGGCTTTTTACGAAAGAGTACCCTTTTGGGCGATAAGCTATCGGCATGTTCAAGAGAGAACTGCTTATGTAGCGCCAGCTCTTCTTCACAACCGGATTTTTCGGAAAGATCATTGAGATTGATATAATAGCGCCATACCCAATTAATACCGAGTATTTCAGCCAAATTAAGGTTAATGGCCCTGTCACTTTGATGCCTGTAACCTTTTGACAGATTGCGCATCCAAGTAACGAGGTTATCTCCGGCCTGAGCTGGCTTTTAACTTCGAGATTAACAAGGCTTAATAAGTAAGGAGAGAGTATGTACTCACAACAGTTTTTTATAGACGGTTTGGGGTGCGCTTCCTACATCGTTGGGTGTGAAGCTAAAGGTGTGGCTGCCATCATCGACCCTGACCGCGAGGTGCAGAAGTATCTTGAGGCGGCGGCTGCCCGCGGATTGAAGATCACCCATATCATCGAAACCCACCTGCATGCCGACCACGTCTCCGGCAACAGCGACCTGGCCGCCCGCACCGGCGCGCAGATCTATGTGCATGAAGCCAGCGGCGCGGAATTTTCACATCAAGCCGTGCGGGATGGCGATGAGTTGGAGTTGGGGAATTTACGCCTCAGAATCCTGCATACGCCTGGTCATACCCCCGAGAGCATCACCCTGCTGGTAACGGATACCACCCGTTCCGATCAACCCTGGCTGGCATTGACAGGTGATACTCTCTTCGTGGGTGACATGGGACGTCCAGACCTCGTCGGCGCAGAAGCCGCGAACGGACTCGCCAGCGATATGTATCACACTATCAACCAAAAGATTCTGCCGTTGAACGACGGCTTGCTTATTTACCCCGGTCACGGCGCGGGCTCGCTGTGTGGAAAATCCATCGGCTCGATGCGCTCGACCACCCTGGGATATGAACGCATTTCCAACCCGGCGCTGGCCCCGCGCAGCAAAGAAGAATTTGTCGAATATGCGGTCAGTGACCTGCCTGAACAGCCTGGCAATCACACGCGCATCAAGGCGATGAATCGCAAAGGGGTGAATCCGCTTGGGGTAGTGAAACCAGTTCCTCTGTCGATCAAAGAGGCGCTGCCTCACTTCCAACAGGGAACAGGCCTGCTCGATACGCGTTCCAAAGAGGCTTATGTGCAGGCACATATCCCGGGTTCGGTTCACATTGAAGCGGATGACCAGTTGAGCAATCGCATCGGTTTTGTCTTCCCGCCGGATGTGCCGATGATCCTGTTGTTGAGTGATGCAAACGATTATGAACGCGTGATCTATAGCCTTGCACGCGTGGGTTATGAAAATGTGATCGGCTATATCGCCGAAGGTCTGGATGTTTGGGAGCGTATGGGGTTGCCGCTCACGGCGGGGGATGTGAAGGACATCGAGCCGAAGGAACTGCATGACCTGATACAGTCTGGCACGAATGGGAATCGCCCCGTGGTGGTGGATGTGCGCGAGCCGTGGGAATATAGCAAGGGACATGTGCCCGGTGCGATCCTGATGCCGCTTGGGCAGCTTGCCTCGCGTGCTTCGGAGTTGAACCCCGAACAGCCTGTGGCGGTGATCTGTGCCAGCGGGAATCGCAGTCAGTCTGCCGCGGCATTGCTTGGGCAAAAAGGTTTCAAGACGATCTATAACGTGCTTGGCGGTACGGGGGCATGGATGCGAAGCGGCCTGCCAGTTTCACGGGATTGATTGAATCGTCGTCCATAAAAAGGAGGCGGTCGTTCTCAAAGCGACTGCCTCCTTTTGTTTACTTTCCGATATGTTGAACCAAATCTCCTGTAGCAGTGACGGTTTCACCTTCGATCAACACCCCGCCGACAGGCATGGGAGGACCATCATGGTCGCGGAAGTAGAGCGGCAATCCCTCTGCAAAGTTGAGCGGATAGACCGTCGGGTCCTGCCGTTGGTGATGAATGTGAATATGCGGTTCACTGGTGTTGCCTGAGTTGCCGCACTCGCCGATCTGTTGACCTTCTGTGATCACATCGCCAGTCTTCACGGTGACGCTTCCATTTTTGAGGTGGGCGATGACCAAATAGGTGCCTGTCTCTTCGATATGGATCATGACATGATTCCCTGTTGGTGCGATGGTATTGTTGGAAGCTACTCCTGGCACTTCATCGGGTTCGCCATCGTGAGCAGAGATAACGGTTCCATCAATGGGCGCAAACACGGGAACTCCATAGCAGCCATAATCTTCCAGATTTGGGCTGCCTGAAAAATAAGGCTCGACCAACAAATCATACGCCCAGCGTTGATCGGGAACAGCGGCATGTTGATTTATCTTGACGGAGTCACCGCCCCAAACCACACGCAAGGGAACATCCGCAGGCAGGCGGACGGTGACGGGGGGCGCTGCCTTTTCAATGGAAGCGGGGAAGGTAACGGGCACAAACCATAAGATCAACGGGAGCAGGCTGAGGATGGAAGCGGCGAAAGTACCAACCCAAACCCTGCTCGTGCGTTTCTTGATAATTGCATAAAGGACAATTACGATCAAAGTCAGCACACCCAGCAGCGGCGGGATCAATTGCAGCAAATACCAGCCGGTGATCTTGAGCATGCCGCCTGCCAGGAACATGCCTAAAAGTCCCAGCGCCGAAATTGCCATCAACCCGAACGGAATCCAGCGCAGGATACTCCATGCCCGGGATGGTGTCTTTTCTTTTGTCATAGGTTGTTCCATGATTTCCTCCGTTAAGAATGTTTATCTCATATACGAGACGTATTCCGCTTGGTTTCATCAATAACTCTTTGTTATGGGGGCATGCCTGCAATCTCATAACCAACTTTGAACCTTTTCCCCGACTCCAGGTACATACTATCGAGAAGCAGATACAATGCGAGCAGACCTTGCCCTTCTCTGGCAAACGCAAGCCAACATGACGCAACCCGTTGACGACCTCGACCTCATCCGTCGCATGCAAGCTGG